>JADJXA010000001.1:0-351401 GCA_016716065.1 Candidatus Leptovillus gracilis
AAGCCGACTTCCGCTGTATAAAATGGACGTTGATAACCGAGATCACAACTTGAATTGAAGCCAAGTCAGAAAAAATTCGGTCAACTCTAAGCTGTAATCACGCCAACCCATTGCCCGATAACAAAGGTAACTTCCTGATCAGGGTCACGACGAGCGTGCCGCTAGTGGCGAAATCACGAAGGCGAGGGAACCAGGTTCCAGGGCGGGTTATGGCCGTTGGGGCCATGTAACACCAATGGATAGGGCTGTTTCAAAGTATCAAAGCCCCATGGTATCCAGGGCTTTGTATGGGTCAGCAGAAAAAGCATCAATCGATTCAGTAACCGAATCGAAGCCGGACAACCGGACGAGACTAATCGCTATGTTGCGACAGGCCGCCCGCACTTGTGGTGCACCCGGTTGACGAGTAATGGAAGCATCCTCGCCCATAACAACATCCCTGACCCAGTGGAGACCATTCTCAATCGCCGCCCAATGGTCGCGGGTTATCTCGATAATTTCATCCGGTGATGCCTCAGCCGCTGACAACGACGTGACCCCATAGACAATAGTTTCCGTGGTTTTGTTGGGTTTTACTTCCTGTCGGGTGCGTTTCAGACAAAAGACTTGGGCGACATCCGGCCAGTCAAGGTAACCATTCAGGTTCGTCGAAACCCAGATTTCCCGTATTTCAATCCGACCATGTCCTTTTTTGACCTGCCGGGCATGGTCAAACGGGGCTACGCCAGGGCGGCGGGGTGGCGTAAACAGTTGGACCAGTGCCTGAAGCATTTTGGGCCGATTGCCTTTGACATACATCACATAATGCCCCCCTGCTCGCCGAATCTGGGTAGCAATCTGTTGTTGCGTTAACAGGGCATCGACGGTTATAACCAGCCCTTTGAGCAACAAATGTTCCAGCAAGGTAGGGACACAGGTGATTTCGTTTGTTTTGTCAGCCACAGCCACCTGGTTGAGGACAAAACGCAGTTGGTGACAAACAGCCGCCACTAAAAGGCATTGGGACTACCCAAGGAAGCAGCCCGACGAATGCTTTTGCCGTCCACGGCTACCCACGAACCAGGCCGGCCAGGACAAGTTGTTGATGCACCTGGGTGGCCCACTCTCTGATTCTCGTTTCAGTACCGTCGCTTCTATGTGCCAGAAAACACGACATAACATAGCTGGTGAAGGGTGGCGCTCCAGTTCGATACCTAACCGCTTTTTCACGCCTGCCGGAAGGTGTTTTCCCCAGCGAGACGCAGCCCGGGCGCTGTTCTTCCCGCACAAGATAGCCAAAACGATGAACTCGATCAAATTCTTCAAGCCGTACCTTTTCCCTTTTGCCTTGCGCCAATCAGGAATTGAGTCGAAAAATAGTGTACACAGGTGGAATTTCGATTCGCATGTTTCCTCGCTTTTGTAGAATTTAGGAAACTTTGCATCAATTCCACCTTGTACGCCACTTTTTACTTTGAAACAGCCCTAGGCGCGATGCCTCGGACGGCTACCGTTTTGGTGAATGGCAAAGGCGTTGGTCAACCGCGCCAGCGCACCTTACGGCGGCGTTAGGGCGGGCTTGCCTAACGAAACAAATATTTAGTTATCAGTATTAACCCTTGACGATAATATCCCAAAAGGTTTACAATCTCTTTCATGATCAGAACGTTCAAGGATAAAGAAACTCGCAAAGTATTCGATGGACGTTTCTCGAAAAAACTACCCCACGATATTCAACCTATCGCCGAACGGAAGCTAATCATGCTTCATCGCTCTTTCAATCTGAACGATCTCCGTATACCACCGTCGAACCGGTTAGAAGCTTTGAAGGGCAATAGACACGGGCAACACAGCATTCGCATCAATGACCAGTGGCGGATTTGTTTTGAATGGCGTGAAGATGGTGTTTATGATGTCGAAATTACTGACTATCATTAAGGTGTGATTATGAGAGATTATCCCCCTATTCATCCTGGTGAGATACTGCAAGAAGAATTTCTAAAACCAATGGGAATTAGTCAGTACCGTCTCGCCCAAGATATTGGCGTACCTGCAATGAGAATTAGCAAAATCATTCGTGGTGAGCGAGGCATCAGCGCCGATACAGCCCTTCGGCTTGCTCGCTATTTTGGGATGTCAATTGAGTTTTGGACAGGTATTCAGACACATTATGAGATTGAAAAAGCAAAAATGGGTTTGGGCAACCGTTTAGAAACAGAAGTCAAGGTTTTTACGTCGGCGTAAACTAAAGTAATGTCTTTACTACAAGGTGTTGGGAATTGTTGCTCATAAAGGCAAAGAGACCTAACAACCCTTCCACTTGACGCTGGCGCGAGTCCTGAATGGGCCAGCGTTTTGGCTGCGGTTGAGGCTCTGGGCGACCGCGCCAGCGCAAGTGAAGGTGGCGTTAGGGCGGGCCGCTACGAGGCGATTTTTTAAGGTTTTTGGTCGTAGTTCTATTCTAAAGTGATGGCCGGTTCTCGTGGTGCAGGTTGGGCGAGGTTTTGCAGAGTGGCAAAAGGTTTGGAGAGGAAACGGCCGTGCGCCTTTTCACTATTTTCTCGTGGCGTAGGTTTTGGTCGGAAACGGCCGTTCACTTCATCGTCAATTTCTGGAAATTGTGAGTCTGGCTGCTATTTAGACAAAGCGGCGCAAAGTTGAGGCCGGTTGACCGGCCAGGTTGAACATTGAGAAAAGAAGTTGGTGGGCGAGAACGGCCGTTTTGTTTCCCCTACCACTGGCAAAATGAGTGCATGGTCTCGGCAAAGCGACCTGGCTGCGGCAGAGGTTTGCGGTTCTTGAGTGGCAGGCTGGTCGTTGAAGTTGTTGGGAATGGCGTAGGGGTTGGATGGGAGACGGCCGTCTCGCTCAGCAAAAGTTGTGGACGTGAAACGCTGCCGGCTGGTTAAGGTTTTGGGAAATCACGAGATGTTGGGTGGGAACGGCCGGTTGTGATGGCAAAAGTGGTGGAAGGGAAACGGCCGTTTTCTGTTAAAATGATTTCCACTAGTCAGCAACTTTGTCAGCAAAGCCAGTCCATTATGGCTTAACGCATTAACGATTTTCGGTTAGATCAGTCAGTCAAGTCCTTGGTCAGGCAGCCCGCCTAACACGCCGTCAAGCTGACGCTGGCGCGATGCCTCGGACGGCTTGCTATTTGGTGATTGGCAAAGGCGTTGGAAACCCGCGCCAGCGCAGCTTACGGTGGCGTTAGGGCGGGGCCGCTATCCAGTCATTTTTGCAGGTTTTTGGTCGTAGTTCTTTGCCAAAATGCTGCCCGGTTCTCGTGGTGCAGATTTGGCAAGATTTTGGAAAGTGGCAAAAGGTTTGGAAGAGAAACGGCCGTGCGCTTTTTTACTATTTTCTCGTAGCGTAGATTCTGGTGGGAAACGGCCGTTCACTTCCTCGTTGATTTCTGGAATTTGTAAGTCTGGCTGCCGTTTAGACGAAGCAGCGCAAAGTTGAGGCCGGTTGACCGGCCAGTTTGTACGTTGAGAAAAAAGTTGGTGGGTGAGAACGGCCGTTTTGCCCCCACCCGCCTGGCAAAATGAGTTCAAGGTCTCGGCAAAGTGGTCTGACTGCGATAGAGGTTTGGGGTTTTGAGCGGCAGGCTGGTTGTGGAAGTTGTTGGGAGTGGCGCAAGTTTGGAGCAGGGAACGGCCGTCCGGCAAGACAAAAATGGTGGACATGAAACGCCACAGGCTGTTGTAAGTTTTACGGAATGAAGAGATATTGGGTGGGAACGGCCGGTTTGGATAGCAAAAGTGGTGGATAGGAAACGGCCGTTTTCTGTTAAAATTCTCGGCAATAGCCAGCGCCCTAAACTGCCAAATCAGTCGGCTTCGGCACAGGTTTTAACAATTTTCGCTCAGGCACAAAGGCCAGCGTCAGGCGGGCAGCCCGCCTAACATTCCATCCTGAGAAACTTCCCATGAGTTAGCCCGGGGCCAGGGCCTTGACCCAGCGAGTTGGCGCTGCCAAACGCGGCCCAAAGCATCTCGACCGCACAATTTCGTCAAAACATCTTCGGAATGACCCAAAAATGGGATTCCAGGCACGGCAAGCACAGGTCCATTCGAAACGCCTTAACAACCCGCCGATTTAGCCGCCGCCAACGGCGATTAAGCCGCCAGTTCGACCGCCGGTTCCACCACCGTGAACCCCAGTTTGGCCGCTTTCCGTTTCAGCGCCGCTACTTCCCGCTCGCGCTGCTGCATTTCATACGTCGCTGCGTCAATTCACGATATGGCGTTTTGTACCTGAGCATATGGTAGACAGTACGGGAAATCTTGCTGGGCCGTGGCGCAATGCTTGCATCTTGCCCAACTGTCCCCGTTTGCGCCGATAGAACGCGCCATAAGCAGAATCAGACGCGCCACCGCCGCCGCGGCCTGACGGAAGGCCTGCCCGGCTCGACTGTCGGTCTTGAGTGTGTAGGACCGCAGCACTTTGCCGCCCGAAATATCGTTGTGCAGCGCCAACCCCAGCCACGAGCAAATGCTTTTCCGTCGGAAAACGACTCATGTCCGTCCCCACTTCCGACACAATTGTCTGCGCCATGCTGACGCTTAAGCCCATAACAGCGCAAATCCACCCCGTGATCCGGTACAATTCCTGCCGCGTGCTTTCCGGTGGTTTGTTCTTGGACCGCGACCCCTGCTTGACCGGTGGCAAAGCGGGCAACTCTTCCAGTGCGTCCCAACGGGGTTTCATCATCGCATACTGCTGCTCAACTACTCGGTCGCAATCGGCAATCTGCGCCGTCGTGGTCGTCGTGGGGATTGCAGCGATTGTTGCAGGACAAAGAGGTGTTCCGCCTGCCAGGTTCCGGTCAGGGCGCGGACGATGGTGGCCTCGTCGGCCTTACAGGTTCGCTGGCGAAAGGCAGCCAGAACCTTCAGGGTCGCGTTGGCCGGCGACGATGGCGCGTAGAATGCCCATGCCCGTGACGCCAGTGATGTCTGACAGGACGTGATGTAGTTGCAGGTTCATATGCTGCATTGCCTTCTGCATATGCAAAATATGCGGGGCGCGGTGTTCGATAAGTTGTTGGCGATGACGCAGATAGGTGCGCAAGGTACGCATTTCAGCGTCGGGACGAAATGAGGCGTTGAGCAGGCCGAGGGTATGCAGTTTTTGCAGCCATTGGCAATCCACCAGGTCGGACTTGCGACCAGGCTTTATGCGATATGGCGGGCATTGACCGGAAACAGACAATGCCGCGCGCTTCCAGGAGTTCAAAGATGGGGATCCAGTAGACGCCGGTCGATTCCATGGCCACGGTGGTGACGCCGTAGCTGAGCAACCACTCGACCAACGCTTCCAGGTCCAGGGTGAAGGTGGCGAAGCAGCGGACTGTCTCGCCCTCATGATGAGGCGAGACGGCGGCTAAATCTCGCGGGCGCCGATGTCTGAGTCCCGGCTGCATGGGGGTTGACCACGACCAGACTTCCGGGTTCGGCGACCGACTTGATACGGCGGGGCTGGGTGGGAGTGGTACGGGACTTGTTTTGTTTACGCATGATAACCTCCGGGGTAAAGTTGTAATGTCACGCCAACCCATTGCCCGATAACAAAGGTAACTTCCTGATCAGGGTCACGACGGAGGCGTGCCGCTAGTGGTGAAATCCAAGAGCAAGGGAACCAGGTTGCAAGGGCGGGTTATGGTCATTGGGACCATGTAACACCAATGGAATGTACGGTCTTGCTTTTTGGCGTGATGGGCATAGGATACCCGTTGATGGCTGGCGTGGCGAGGAGGTTTCTCTGGTGGGGGAATGCCCCGCCAGGCATGGGAGGTTCCAGGTGACGCTGGCGCGAGTCCTGAATGGGCCAGCGTTTTGGCTGCGGTCGAGGCTCTGGACGACCGCGCCAGCGCACCTGATGGCGGCGTTAGGAGAGCAAACTTAAGCATTGACAACCGTCACGTGACAGGGTACAGTTAGCATATGATTAAGTCATTTGCGGATCGACGCACCCAGGAATTGTATGCTACAGGCAAAGCGAAAAGATTCCCACCAGATGTCGCAAAACGAGCAGCGCGCAAACTTGAGTACGTAGACCTGGCAACCAAATTAGATGATCTGAGAGTTCCGCCAGGAAATCGGCTTCACGCTTTAGAAGGGGACCGAAAGGGACAGTATTCCATCTCCATTAACGACCAATGGCGCATCTGTTTTCGGTTTGTTGATGGTGACGCCTATGATGTTGAAGTTTGCGACTACCATTAAGATGAGGTGTAACATATGAGTATTCCTAACACAACCGGATTAAAGCGCAAGCCAACACACCCAGGGGAGATGTTGCGTGAAGATTTTCTACCAGATTATGGTCTAACGGTTTCCAGTCTAGCAGCCGCGATTGGTGTTTCTCGCCAATCCATCAACGAAATACTACGGGAACGCCGAAGTGTCAGCCCGGAAATGGCCCTGCGGCTGGCGCGTTTGTTTGGGAACTCGCCAGAGTTTTGGCTAAATGCACAGCGGGCGGTTGATTTGTGGGAAGCCACGCAAGTGACTGAAAGCGACGTGGCGCGTATTCAGCCGCTTGTGGTAGCTTGACAACGATCTGAACAAGTAGGCGGTTTGCTTTCTGCAACAAGTCCAGTCATAGCAAAAGGTGTTGGAAATTGCTGCTCAGAAAAGAAAAAGTCCTAACAACCCATGCAGCCGACGCTGGCGCGATGCCTCGGACGGCCAGCGTTTGGGCTGCGGTCAAGTCATTGGTGACCCGCGCCAGCGCGGCTGATGGTGGCGTTAGCCCGCCATTTCGGAGAGCCACTGTGATTTACTTGGTAGGTGGAGCGCCCAGAGCTGGAAAGAGTCTCGTTGGTCAGCAAATCGCGTCTGACCTGAAAATTGGTTGGGTCTCGACGGACTTTCTGGTTGAACTCCTGCGGGTCAAAAACGAGCAGGACGTAAAAACAGAATGGAATGCGGCGCCGGAAGCTATCCTGGCTGACGCCGAATGGTTTCTGCCCTATCTGGAAAGATTTATCTGGGGCGTTAGCTCCCAAGCTGAAAATTATCTGATCGAAGGCGTCGATTTTCTTCCGGCGCAGGTGATGGAACTCTCCAAGAAGTATCAGATCCGCTCAGTATTCCTGGGGTGCTCTCACATGACCTTGGAAAAGCTGGATCAATATCCAGGACGCTCACCGGGTTACGGCGATTTGCCTGAAGCGTTGCGCCGACAGATAGCGCAGGACGTTCCGCGATGGAGTAGGCTTATTCAAGCCGAGTGTGAGCGTTTGGGGTATCCGTACATTGATATGGCGGATGACTTTTCGGAACGTCTGCGTCAAACTGCCAAGACGCTGACAAACCAGGCATGACAAAGCGGCGCGAATAAGACCCATGTGTAGAATACACGCCTAGACACTTACAATGGGGCAGGCTAACAACACGGCTCCTGAGAACATACCCGCTAATTGGGGCAAAACACTCCTTCAAAGGACGGGTAGGTTCTCCGGTGGGGGAATGACCCGCCGGGCATGGGAGGTTGCAGGCGACTCCGCTGCGCTCGCGGTGTTCGCTGCGCGGAGCGCCTGAAGCCCACCGTTAGCCTGCTTCAACTCCACCTGTGCTAACCCAAAATGCACGACTTATGATATAGATGGTACTGTTAAGTCAATACGTTTGGAACAAGAGTTAGTCATGAACATAGCCAGTCAATCACGCTTTGCACTTGCTAAAAACCTCGCCCCTATCTACGCTTCTAACCCTCGCGTTGCTGCTGTTCTGGTTGGCGGTTCAACTGCTCGTGGACATGCGGACCGGTTTTCCGATATTGAGCTTGGTGTGTTCTGGCATCACCCACCAACCGACGCTGACCGCGAGATAGCGGCACGCCAAATCCAGGCTGATTTCGTTCGGCTCCATCCCTACGACCCGACAGAAGAAGTATGGTGTGATGATTACTTACTTGGTCGCCATGCTGATCAACCGAAAACCGGCCTTCTGGTGGAGGTCGTCCACTACACAACCGACTTCCTCAGTCGCACCTTCCACGATGTTCTGGAGCTACACAATCCTGACCTTGCAAAACAAAACCTGATTGCAGGTGTACTCAGTAGTATCCCACTGTACCAGATCGAGACAGTTGAGGAGTGGAAAAGTCGCGCCTCTCCTTATCCTGACCCGCTCGCCGTTGCGATGATCAAACGCCATGCCCAGATTGACCATTTCTGGCGGTGGCAAATGTGGATCGAGCGAAGTAACAACCTGATGCAATTGTATCAATCGTACACTCAAGTACAGCAGCAACTCTTGCATGTGCTGCTAGGTGTCAATCGGGTCTATTACTTCGGCTTCAAGTGGCTTGATGTGGTGGTTAAGCAGTTGGAACACAGGCCAGATGATCTGTTACGACGGCTCAGGCAGGTGTATGAAGTTGCGCCCGCGGAGGGCGCACAAGAGCTATCAGCGTTAGTAGAAGAAACATATATAATAATTGAACAACAGTTCCCTCAAGTGGATGTGAAGTGGCTACGGAATGTCTTTTATCATCAACGTTCCCTATGGAATGAAGCACCAACGTGGTTTAAGGAAAGCATGTTGTGACAGTTCGGACCGGAAGGCGGGCTAACAAAGCCTTATACCTGTGCAAATTCTGCCCACTTTGTGCTGCGTTGTGTCTGCGCCAGTTCGCCGCACAGCGATCTGGTTTTGGCGCAGGTTTTCGCGGTTTTGGCGTAGGTTGGTGGTTGAGGCTTTTGGAAATGGCGAGTGGTTTAGGTTGGAAACGGCCGTCTTGCAAAATGAAGGTGGTAGAAGGTTAACGCTGCCGGCTGGTTGAGGTTTTGGGGAATCACGAGAGGTTGGGTAAGAACGGCCGTTTGCGTTGGCATAAAGATGTGGAAGGGAAACGGCCGTTTGCCAGCAAATTTTCGGCCAACAGCAAGCGCCCTACCCAGCCAAGTCAGGCGGCTTCGGCGCAGGTTTTAACAAATTTTACTCTGGCAAGAAGGCCAGCGTCAGGCGGGCAGCCCGCCTAACATTCCGTCAAGCTGACGCTGGCGCGAGTCCTCGGAAGGCTGGCGCTTTGGCTGCGGTTGAGGCTCTGGCTAACCGCGCCAGCGCGGCTGATGGTGGCGTTAGGGGCGTCAAATCGTCCAAGAATTTGGCTTCGTCCTTTTCTGTTTTTCAGGCTGACCGAGGTCTATGGTCAGAAGGTTGGAAGAGATGGAAACAATTGAAATGAGCCAGGATATCCCCGCTTGGGCAAAGCGACGAGTCCTCCCAGATGATCCCGATTTTTTAGAAGCACGCCAGTTGCATCGTCAAGGTAGAACGCAAATCCAGTTACCCAACCTTAAAGAGCTAAAAGGCTGGGCTAAGTCTCATGGCTGGCCGACACCCATGTTTGGTTTTAAGGAATTATTTATCACCAAGCTGTTCGAAAGTAATGAGACCTTTTCACTGGCGCTCAGGGAAAGCGGCATCAACATTCATATTCCCATCAAAGAACACATCCTTACGATTGAAACGCTCAAGGAATTGGATGCGTTGTATGAGGAAAGGGAAGACAGTGGGCCCCTTGGAGGACGTCCTACTGGCTGGGGAACCCTGGTCAGTAAGCTGCGGGAGATACGTCACCTTGTCGAAGCGGGCGTTAAGGTGAACGTTGAAGGAACCCAGACGGTTCTGACCACGTGGCAGAGCTTCTACGACTGGGCGCACGGCCGTTACCATATGCTTGAAGATGGTTACGACAGTTGGATAGGTGATGACGTGTCGTAAAGGCCAGAGGGATAACTCAAACCTTAGGCGCAGTTATTTCCCAATAGCAACAGCCCGCGCCATAGCCAACAAACTCAACCCGCTTGGGCGCAAGGCGTTAACAACGTTGACTCAGGCAAGTCGGCCAAGGCGTTGGTCAGGCGTCCCGCCTAACACGTGTTGGTGCGACCTGAAAGTCACTTGTTTAGCTGTTGCACTTTCAAAACTGAATGATGCAACCCGATGTTCTGCCATCGGTACTCTAGTGGAGCGTGCGTCGCTGGTAACGGCGGGGTGCGAGGCTTCCACGACAATGCGTCCTCATCACACAAGGGAGGTCACGAAGGCGTGAGCCGGAGTGACGACTACCAGCCTCAAGGTGGTCAAGGGGTTAGAGTTCCGTGGCACGGTGAACAGGTGTGAATCGTCGTAAGCGTTCGTGAGTTAGAACAAGCGGAAGGGGCTATTGTCGCAGGACAAAACGCTTGGACCAAAAGGTATGGGGCCAGGAACAGGCACTCAAGCTATGCCTGTCGCAGATGATGTGCCCTCGGCGTAGAGACGACATGCTTCGGCAGCCTTAGCACAGGCTCTAAACCACGTGGGTAAACAAGCGGAACAGGGTAAGCCCGATGCGCTCCCCCTGGGTAGGGCGGTCGCAAGACCAACCGAAGGCGCAGCGGGTAAAGGCATGTCCTGAGCTTGCCGAAGGGATGCTGGAGAAAGCGAAGGCCGCGCTGTAATGGCGGGGATACGGGTTCAAGATTTGCCCGGCACGAAAGCGAGCAGACTTCCGGCAGGTCTTTCATCACAAGAGCGTTTGAGAAATCGTTGGAGGCAGGAAAGCAGATGGCGGTCATGAAACAATTGGCGATAACGAGAGCCAGCCTCGAATCCCAATCATGGACTGGTGCGCCTGCCCGCAGCGCGGACGGTTGGCATGACATCGCGTGGCACAAAGTCACCCGCGCCGTGAAACGACTGCAAACTCGTATTGTGAAGGCCATTCAGGAAAGGAGATGGGGAAAGGCGAAAGCCCTGCAACGTCTCCTGACCCGCTCGTTTAGCGGCAAAGCACTGGCCGTGCGACGAGTGACCGAAAACCAGGGCAAACGTACCGCTGGCGTGGATGGTGTCTTATGGTCAACGCCAGAAAGTAAGAGAAAAGCGATTGAGACATTGCAACAACGCGGCTACTACGCCCAACCACTGCGGCGAGTGTACATCCCCAAGAAAAACGGTAAACAGCGCCCATTGAGTATTCCGAAGGTGCAAGGACACGGTTTTGAACCATGCCCTTTTTTCTTTCCCCTCACATGGTCAAACTCCAACACGGTAGGATCCGACTCGCCACAGTCAACACAAGGATGACTGGAAAGATAATCCCAAACATATTGCCGGGCTTCTAAAATCATCCGTTGTTTGGTTTCTCTAGTGTTGGCAATATGGGTTTCTTTGTTCCGCTCACACCAGTCATGGAGCTGTGTTTTGACATTCTTTGCATGTTCCCCATCGTTTTCCCTGAGATTGATCGCGCCAATAGTATTCAGATTCCGGTTTAAACTCCCCACAAGTAGCACACTTTTTCATGTAAACCAACCTTAAAGCCCAATTAACTGCCACCCATTTGCTACCCTTTGATTTTTAAGAACAAAAACAATGGAAAAGCAAAAGTCCCAAACCAGAAGATTTGGGACTTGGTTAGGGATTTACCCCTACATATTCTGGTGGGTCATGAAAGATTCGAACTTTCGACCAATGGATTAAAAGTCCACTGCTCTGCCAGCTGAGCTAATGACCCAACGCGAGGGGGATTATAGCCCTCCCACTGATGCTGTGCAAGAAAGTTACCTCTTAAGCCTGGCATCTTATAATTTGATGATAGAGCTACACCTTGTTTGCAACACCTATGTCGCTCGTCTATAATTCGTGCAAAATCAGGGGTTTGCATACCCGCTCAGGTTAATTCTTTATGGCCGTTGTAGAATCTGGCGCTCCAACACCACATCCGCTACCAGACCAAATTTCCGAAGTTGCGCTGCGCCAACCGACGCAGCTAGTCATCCGCGAAATTATCGAAACGCTGCTGCTCACCTTTTTCATTTTTTGGCTGGTGAACAGCCTGGTAGGTCGCTACCGCATTGATGGCAGCAGCATGAATCCCACTCTGCAAAACGGGCAATATCTCATCATCAACAATATCAGCTATTACCTGAATGAACCGAAACATGGCGATGTCATCGTCTTTCACCATCCGCGCAGCGACCTCAATCTGATCAAGCGCGTGATTGGTTTACCGGGTGACCAAATTGACATCGGCAATCAGCAGGTTCGGGTAAACGGCGTGGTATTAGACGAACCGTACATTTCGGAAGAACCCCAATATACCTTCAGCGGGGTCGTGCCGGAGAATCAATACTTTGTGCTGGGTGATAACCGCAATAATTCGAGTGACTCTCATTCATGGTCATTTTTGCCGCGCGAAAATATTGTGGGAAAGGCCATGGTTATCTACTGGCCGCCTGGTGATTGGGAAGCCGTGCCACATTATGGATTCCAAAACGACAACTGAGACACCCATCGAGTCATGTGAGCAATGTCGTATTGGTCATTGTTTGCCAACAACAGCGCCGTACATTTATTGGATTGGTAAGCGGGTGTTGGTAATGCCCAAGGCGCCGGCTAATTGCTGCGATATCTGCGGTCAATTACAGTTTGACGGCCGTTTTCTGAACATGATTGAGCTGCTTTTGGACGAATGGGAGTTTGAAATGATGCCCGAAAAGCAACCCCAAAGAATCGTAAAATCGGAACAGCCAGCACAATGGCCTCCGTCGCGAAGCCGCTAACACCCTATCATCCTCAATCTTCATAAAAGTCGCCCGATGAAGGTTGTGGGTAACCACTCAGACCTTACAGTTCTTAAAACGTCTAATGGGCAAGCCTGGTGGCAAAACTGTCAGGTCTGAAGAGTTACTTTTCTGCTATCATAGAAGCGTGGGCCAATTGTTGGCGCAAAGGAGTCAAACATGGGCGGTACGCACTTTGGTCGTAATCAACTCATCAGTGTAGACCTGTTTACCGATGCTTATCGTGTCACCGGGCGCGTATTGGTGGCAACTGGCGGTATCCATGCGGAATTGGCAAACCCCAATTCAGATTTTCTGGAGCTGCAAGATGCTTACGTCTCACGAATTCATTTGCCAGGGGAGATCATTTCGCATTACAAAGCAGCCGCTTTCCGTAAGGACAACATCAACTTCATTGTACTGCAAGACCGGCGCGAGGGGATTCCTGTGGGCACGCAGCACGGCCGTTCCGTGTTCACCCGCGGCCGTTCCCTAACCATTTTCCTCACCGTACCCTCCTTTGAAATCGTCGGCGAAATTATGCATGATGGCAAAATTGCCCCCAGAGAGATATTGGTGCAATCTATCGGCCGTTTTTTGTTGGTGTTTTCGGCCAAAGCATCGGCCTCGCTCTATCCCGATATTTCATACAGCGGCGACCTGATTCTGATTCACAAAGAGAGGATTGGCCTCTTCTGTCTGGGAGCCTGAATCCGCCAACTTATTCAATTGGAAGCGCATAAGGCCAAAAACCGGTCAGGTCTCCAGCGGGACTAAACGCTTACCTTATTCCCACACACAGATAACTGTGTTATGATGCACATACACTGAAAAACCTGAGCAACACTTTTTCGAGGAGTCTATTAGGGTGGCGCGAATCTATGTGATTGACGACGACGAGCAGTTGTTACGAATGGTCGGCTTAATGCTGGATCGTGGCGGTCATACAACAACGCTCATCAACGATCCTATTGGTGGCCTGGAACAACTAAAAAACGATAAACCAGACCTGCTGGTCCTCGATGTGATGATGCCAGACATGAGCGGACACGACATTGCCCGCCAGATTCGTGCGTACAAAGGCCTGGAGAACCTGCCTATTCTTATCCTCACGGCGCGCTCTCAGGAAGTGGACCGGGCGACGGCCATTAAGAGCGGGGCCGACGATTATTTGAGCAAACCAGTCACGTCGCAAGAACTCATTGAACGAGTGGATAATTTACTGCACAAACGAGACAACCGCACCGCCCCGGAAAAAGGCATTTTGATTGCCCTGTTTGGGATGCGCGGCGGTGTGGGGCAAACAACATTGGCCGTTAACCTGGCCAGCGCGCTGCGCCGCCTGTCTCAGGAAGAGGTGTGCCTGGTAGATTTATCACCCGCTGGCGGGCAAGCGGCGATGCACCTACGGCTGCAAACCCGCACCACGTGGGCCGATTTACCAACCGCCAACGACCTGGAATGGTCGGAGTTTAAGGAGCGGTTAACCATTCATCCATCTGGTTTGCGACTGTTGGCGGCGCCGGTTGTGCCGCAGTCGGCTACCGAGCCATCACCGGAGTTGACTGAGGCGCTTGTATCGCTGCTGCGCAGCCAGATGACGTTTACTGTTGTAGACATGCCGCGGGTGTTTGGCCCAACGTTTACGGCCGTCTTAGAAGCCTCAGACATCGCCCTACACGTTTTGGCGGCGGACGTGGTTTCAGTACAAACGGCCGTCCAAGTAGACCGCCTGATTAGCAAAACCGGCGTTACCCTGCGGCAAAAAAGCTACGTCCTCAACCACATCCAGCCGGAAACAGAACTCCCCCAATCAACCGTCGAACGCGGCCTCAATGCCCGCGTTGCCTCCAAAATCAACTTCGACCCCAACCAGTCCCGCGCTCTGTCCCAGGGCGTCCCCCTCACCCTGACCTCCGCCAAATCCCCCTTGCCCACCATGATGAACCGCATGGCCGAAGTAATTTACCAGCGCGTCGTCCAGGCGGCCGGCAGCAAAAAACAGACCTAGCACGCCCTAAGCGCTCAATTTATCGCTGATGGTTGGCTTCCGCTACCGGTTTCGCCGGCGCGGCATTCTCTACCCGAACAGTGACACTGACCGGTTGGCTGGCAACTTGCGCCGTGTTTACGGCCGTTACCCCCACCGTATACTCCCCAGCTCCAGGCGGCGTCCATGCCAACCGCACCACCTGAAAAGAGTCACCGGCCAGCGTTTGCGTCACCGCCTGGCCGCCGCGCACCACCACAATCTGCGCCAGACCCAACGGATCGGCCGCCACAACCACGATTGTTATCGGCTGGCCGACCTGTACCACACTGCCGGACACAGGTTCGATAATGGCCGCCTGCGGTTCGCTTAACACCGGCGCCGCCAATGTGGCGATGACACTCTCCTGAGTATAGACGCGGGTCAGCAGCAGGTTGTTTGCCTGCTGTTGGGCGATGGTTTCGCTCTCGGCGATTTGGTGATTCACAATGGCTGTGTCGCGTTCCAAAGCAACGGCCGTACCGGTTGCTTGCACGGCCGTTAACGCATCATCTTTTTGGCGCAGTTCCTCCTCCAGCCCGACAACGCGCGTCGCCCGCGCATTGGCCTGCTGCGCCTGCTGCTCTAATGGCCCCCAGCCCCGATACAAAAACCAAAACAGAGACAGCAGCACCAAAACCACCATCAACAAGACCAACACCAAACCGCGCAATGCAGAAGTGGAAGATTTCATAAGAGCCTCTTGGCGTTGTCTTTGCCCATCAGCCAAAATGCTGCGTCTAACTCTAGAGACAGTTAAACCTGACTGGCAGTTAACAACGGCTGCTTGAATGCTACACGAGGAGACAACAAGGGTCAAGGCAGGCACAAATCGTTAAGGCCCTATGAGAGGCCGCCGTCAGGGCCACAAAACCATCACCTTGTTTTACTCTGGTGGACGGCCGTTTCCCGCAGTTCAGTCGCAATCCGATAGCTTTTGACAGCAAAGCACAGCTATAAATAACGTGATTCAAGACCTGCCATGTTTTTTAAACCTGGCAGGTCTAATTTTGCAGAAGGAGACAGGTGTGACTGATAAATCTTCCCGTTTACCGGGCTTCTACAAAAAGACGTTGGCCGAGCGCGCCGCCGAAGTCGCCCAATGGGCCGACCTGACCGCCGAGGAAATAGCCACCATCACCAGCAAAGGCTTGCAGCCAGAACAGGCTGAGTTGATGATTGAAAACGTTATCGGCACCTATGCCCTGCCTTTTGGCGTGGCGGCCAATTTTCAGGTGAACGGCCGTGATTACCTCATCCCCATGGTCATCGAAGAACCCAGCGTCGTCGCCGCCATCAGCCACGCCGCCAAACTCATCCGCGAGGGCGGCGGCTTCACCGCCTCCACCAGCGATCCGGTAATGATCGGCCAGATTCAGGTACTAGACATCCCGGATATGGACGCCGCGGTGGTGGCGCTGCAAACCCACAAAGCCGAACTTATGGCCCAGGCCGACTGTTGCGACAAATTGATGGTTTCTCTGGGCGGTGGCGCGCGCGACATGGAATTTCGCCCCTTCCCCAACACGCCGGTCGGCCCCATGCTCATTGTCCACCTGCACTACGACTGCCGCGACGCGATGGGGGCTAACGCGGTGAATACGGCCGTCGAAAACCTGGCCCCCCTGGTGGCCGACCTCACCGGCGGGCGTACCAACCTGCGCATCCTCTCCAACCTGGCCGATCAGCGCACCGCTACCGCCAGCGGCCTTATCCCCGCCGCCGCCCTGGAGCGGGACGGCTACACTGGCGCAGAAGTGGCCCGCCTCATCGAAGAGGCCAACGCCTTCGCCATCGTAGACCCCTACCGCGCGGCCACGCACAACAAAGGCATCATGAACGGCATAGACGCCGTGGTCATCGCCACCGGCAACGATTGGCGGGCGATTGAGGCTGGGGCACATGCGTATGCGGCACGGAACGGCCGTTACCAGGCCCTCACCGACTGGCGCGTCACCGAAAACGGCGACCTGTACGGCGAAATTACCCTGCCGATGGCCGTCGGCATCGTCGGCGGGGCCACCAAAGTTCACCCCACGGCCAAAGCGGCCATGAAAATTCTGGGCGCTAAATCCGCCTCCGAACTGGCGATGGTGCTGGCCTGCGTTGGTCTGGCGCAAAACCTGGCAGCAATGAAGGCTCTGGCCACCGTTGGCATCCAAAAAGGCCACATGCGCCTCCATGCCCGTCAGGTCGCCATCGCCGCCGGCGCGGCCAACGACCAGGTGCAGGCCATCGCCGACCGCCTGACCGCCGAAAAGAAAATCAACATCGTCCGCGCACAGGAACTGCTGGCGGAGATGGGGAAATAGTTGATAGTTGATAGTTGATAGCGGCATCTCTTGTACTAACAACTATCCACTAAAAAAGGAAATTATGAACACTTACAATTCATCACCCGGACTTATGAAACCCGACCGTCCGGTGGGCATTGTGGGTTATGGGGCGTATGTGCCCCGTTACCGCATTCCCGCCGCGGAAATCTCGCGCATGTGGACCGGCGGCACGGCCGGCGTGCCCATTAAGGAAAAAGCAGTCAACGGACTCGACGAGGACGTGGCAACCATGTCCATTGAAGCGGCGCGCAATGCCATGCTGCGGGCGCAAATCAACCCGCAAGAGATTCGCGCCGTGTGGGTGGGCAGCGAAAGCCACCCCTACGCCGTCAAACCCACCAGCACCATCGTCGCCGAGGCGATTGGCGCCGTACCCCACACCCAGGCGGCCGACTGGGAGTTTGCCTGCAAAGCGGGCACAGAAGCAATGCAGGCGGCTATCGCCTTTGTCGGCTCCGGCATGGCTCGTTATGCCCTCAGCATCGGCATGGACACGGCCCAGGGTCGGCCAGGTGACGCGCTGGAATATACAGCGGCGGCCGGCGGTGCGGCCGTGCTGATTGGCCCGGCCGATGAGTCGCTGGCAATCATCAACGGCTCCTACTCCTTCGTCACCGATACGCCAGATTTTTGGCGGCGCGCCCACGCCGATTATCCGTCGCACGGCGACCGTTTCACCGGCGAGCCAGCTTATTTTAAGCACATTTTAGGCGCGGCCGAGGCCCTCATGGCGGCCATCGGCCGCACCGCCGCCGATTATCGTTGGGCCGTCTTCCACCAACCCAACGCCAAATTCCCGGAACGGGTAGCCCAGTCGCTGGGCTTTGCCCCAGAGCAGTTCAAGGTCGGCCTGCTTAGTCCGCGCATCGGCAACACCTACTCTGGTTCCACCATGATTGGCCTGACAGCCATCCTGGACGTGGCCGAGCCAGGCGACCGCATCCTCATGGTAAGCTACGGCTCCGGAGCCGGCTCCGACGCCTTCGATCTGCAAGTCACCGAACGGCTGGCCGCTATGCGCGGCCGGGCCATTTCCACCGAAGCCTACATTTCACGCCGCACGGAAATTGACTATGCGACTTATACACGCTATCGGGACAAACTGAAAATGTAGATTTGTGATTTCCGATTTCGGATTGTCGCTTTCAAATCCGAAATCCGAAATCCAAAATCCAAAATCACTATGAACGTATCAATCATCGGCGTTGGACAAACTGAAGTTAAAGAGATGTGGGAAACGTCTATCCGCCATCTGGCGTGGTACGCCATTGAAGCGGCGCTGGACGATGCCCATGTGAGCAAAGTAGACGCCCTGTTTGTCGGCAATATGCTGGCTGGGGAATTAAGCCAACAAAACCACCTAGGCGCGCTGGTGGCCGATTTCGCCGGGATGCGCGGCATCGAGGCGGTGACGGTGGAAGCGGCCGACGCTTCTGGGGGTATGGCGCTGCGGCAGGCGGTGTTGGCTGTCAAGAGCGGCCTGGTGGAGACGGCGCTGGCTGTCGGCGTGGAAAAAATGACTGATCAGACCGGCTCTATCGTGACCGCGGCCATGGCCTATGGCCTGGACGCTGATTACGAGGCCATGCAAGGGTTGACGATGGCTGGAATGGGCGCGCTGCTGATGCGCCGCTATCTGTTTGAGCATCACACCGAAATAGCCGATTTTGCCGGTTTTAGCGTGAACGCCCACGCCAACGGCGCTGATAATCCGCTGGCGATGTTCCGCAACCGCATCAAAGCGGAGCGCTTTGCTTCGGCGCCGCTGGTGGCTGACCCGGTAAACCTGTTCGACATGGCGCCGGCGGCCGACGGCGCGGCCGCAGTGATCGTAACCCGCCGGGAGAAAGCGATGGACATGGTGCCGCAGCCGGTGGAAATTATCGGCTCGGCAGCGGCTACGGACACCATTGCCCTGCACGACCGCAGCGACGTGTTGCGCCTGCGCGCCGCCGAACTGAGCGCGCAAAAGGCGCTGGCTCAGGCGGGGCTGTCGCCTAACGACATGGATTTGTTTGAGCTGCACGATTCCTTTACCGTGCTGGCGGCGCTGTCGTTGGAAGCGGCCGGCTTTGCGGCGCGGGGCGAGGGGTGGAAGCTGGCCAGAGATGGGGAAATTGGGCGGAACGGCCGTATTCCCATCAGCACCTTTGGCGGCTTGAAGGCGCGAGGCAATCCCATGGGGGCGACAGGCATGTACCAGATCGTCGAAGTGGCGCGGCAGCTGCGCGGCCAGGCGGGTGACAATCAGGTCGCCGGGGCGAAGATCGGCATGGCGCAAAACCTGGGCACAAGTGGGGCAACGGCCGTGACGCACATTTTACGCCTGCGTGAATGAAATTATTGACAATTTCCGTTCATTACATAAACAAAATATGATAATTGACCTCCAAAACGGCCGTATGATAGTTTTTGACAGTTCGTCTGGGGTATCTTGGCAGTGAATGGGAGTTATTGCGTGGATAATTCTTACTGGATGCGCAAACATCCCACAAAAATTAATTTTCGACAGATTAAGTCGGAGGCATAAAATGGAAGTTTCACGTCATTGGCGTTTACAGGCACAGCGGTATCAACTCGTAGGCGAGACCTGCGATTCTTGCGGCGTTAAATTATTCCCCCCGCGTGACGTTTGCCTGGTTTGCGAAGAACCGGCACAGGAGTTGTACACCTTTACCGGGCTGGGCGAAATTTACTCTTACACCACGATTTATGACGCGCCAGCCGGTTTTGAGCACAATGCGCCGTACATGGTGGCATTAATTAAACTGGAAGAAGGCCCGATGATCACCGCGCAGTTGACGGACATGGCTCCTGGCGAAGCGGAGATTGGCATGCCGGTAGAGATGGTGACGCGCAAGCTGCGCAGTGATGGGGATGAGGGCATGATAGTGTATGGGTATAAATTTAGGCCGGCTGTTTTGGAAACGGTCGTTGCCTAACCCCACCACCACGTTATAAAAGCCAAAAGCCCGCCTGAAATCAGGCGGGCTTTTTTGTTGGGTGGGAAAAGGAGCTAACGGCCGTTCTCAACCCAAATTCGGCCAGTTGACCTTATCTCTGTTAAAATCAAGCAGAAACGTTCAAGGAGCGAAAATGTCTTCACAAACCGAGAGCAGCCAACAACCGGACGCACCGCAGCGCTTTGAAATCGGCCTCTATTCCTTTGCCGAACTGACGCCCGACCCGCGCACCGGCCGGCAAATCAGCCCGGCGCAGCGGCTGGGCAACCTGCTGGAAGAAATCGAACTGGCCGATCAGGTAGGGCTGGACGTGTTTGCCCTCGGTGAACACCACCGGCCTGACTTTGTCTCTTCATCCCCGGCCGTGATTCTGGCGGCGGCCGCCGCCCGCACCCATTCTATTCGCCTCAGCAGCGCCGTCACTGTCCTCAGTTCCGATGACCCGGTGCGCGTCTTTCAAGATTTCGCCAGCCTGGACCTGCTCTCCCAGGGTCGGGCAGAGATCATGGCCGGGCGCGGTTCGTTCATCGAATCCTTCCCCCTCTTTGGCTACGACTTGCGCGATTACAACACCCTGTTTGCCGAAAAGCTGGAGCTGCTCTTGAAGCTGCGCGCCGCAGAGCGGGTGAGTTGGTCGGGAAAGCACCGGCCAGCTTTGCAGGATCAGGGGGTTTATCCACGGCCGTTTCAGGCCCAACTACCCATTTGGGTCGCCGTCGGCGGCACGCCAGAATCGGTGATACGCGCGGCGACGTTGGGGCTGCCATTGGCCATTGCCATTATTGGCGGGCTGCCAGAACAGTTTGCCCAACTCGTGACGCTCTATCGCGGCGTGGCGCTCCAGAACGGGCACGACCTGAACAACATGCCAGTCAGCATTAACTCCCACGGCTTTATCGCCGACAATTCGCAGCAGGCTGTCGCAGAAGCATTTCCCGTGTTTCAGCAGACTATGAACAAAATCGGCCGAGAGCGCGGCTGGCCGCCGATGACCCGCCAGCAGTTTGACGCCTCCTGCACGCTGCGCGGAGCCAATTTCATCGGCAGTCCGGCTGAGGTGATCGAGAAGATTCTCTTTCAGCACAAGATATTCCGCCATCAGCGTTTTTTACTGCAACTGAGCGTCGGCACGATGCCTCATGACAAGGTGCTGCGGGCGATTGAACTGCTGGGCACAAAAGTCGCGCCGCTGGTCAGGGATGAGGTAGCCCGCCAGACTGCGGCCGGGTAACACGCAGTCAGTTGGCGAAGACAGATGGACAATGGGAATTGGGGGTAGTACCGTATTCAGTATTCAGTATTCAGTATTCAGTGCGCGTTTTCCAGAGTTAATCATTCACCCCGCGCTCTGAGCTTGTCGAAGGGGGATCGGTTTCGAGAGGCTCAACCGGCGGGGGATAAACAGTTACTCCAGAGGTAATGCCAACTGAAAACTGGTCACTGAATACTGACAAAAATGTCAGCTTATGACCCTTGCGAGTACAACAACTTGGGGGGCCTTTGTCGCCGTTTTATCAATTGGCGGGCAGTTCCATGACCAATTGCAGCGCTTCAATCTGAAGATTGCCGGCATCATCCACCAGATCATCCAATGCAATAGGCGCAAAATAGGCGCAGCCATAGGCATTGAGCAGTGTGGTTGCCCGGTAAGCGCCCCAGCTCAAGAACACCTGTAAAGGCGGCATTTCGTTTTCGCCAACGGCCGTCACCTGCAAACGTAAAACATCTGGTTCGGCTACCGGCTTTATCGCTTCCAGAAGGGTCTCTATATGCTGCTCCCCAATGGTCACCACATCATGCAGCAAGACGATACTTTCATCTTCCCACAAAGGACCATCCCCACGCCAGGCCAGATTTGGCGTCGGAAACAACAACTGCTGCATCCGCGCCGCGAGAAGTTTCCAGGTGACAGACCAGGTATCCGGTGTAGATCGGGCGACCACCGGGTGTGGGTCTGGCGCTTTTTTCAAGAAGGCCAGTTCGCTTTCGGTGGTGGGCGGAACAGGCAGCAGTTCCTCACGGCCGTCGGCCGTCAACATCGCCACCGCATCCAGAAACATCTGATAAAGCGAGACATCGGCGATCATTCTTTCGTAAAACGCGGGGTAACGTTCGCCAACATCTACCCCGGCAAGCATGTCGTTTACGACCAGAGAAAGCATTTCCATATCACCTTCGTTGGCTTCTGGCAGCGGAGTGACCTGCGCCAATACCATCAATAAGTGATCGGCCGTTTCCGGCCACTCTTGTGAATCTACAGCACAACGCCGCAGGAACGCCAGTTTCTGCTGAACCCAATCAGACAAAGAAGCGTCATGATCCTGTCTACTCATATTTATCCCACGAGCTGCCCCAAATCTTTCTCAGGTTGTTCAGGGCATCAAAATGTAATTTATGGATGGCGCTGTCACTTCGCCCCATTTCCCTGGCAATCTGCTGCAAAGACATGCCTTCAATGTAGTGCAACAAAATGATCTGCTTGCGGGCATCAGAGGCTAACTGCTCAATAGCCGACGATAACGCCTGACGCAGTTCGGCTCTATCCCGCTCTCCTTTGGTAGACAGATGCGGCAGCAGACTCTCCCATTCCTCCCAATCGTCCACGTTCTGCACACGCGCAACCTCTTCCCGGTATTCCTTGTATTCCCGGTGCAAGGATTTCAACATCACATTTTGCAGCAGCATATAGACCCAGGGATCAAAGTCGGTATCATAAGGAAAACGGGCATTCAACAGCCGGGTCGCCGCCATAGCCGCGCAGTCGGTCGCCAATTCTAGCTTCTGGGCAGGTGTGGCAAAGTAGTTCTTGCTTGAGAGGTAGTTGTAGGCCCAACGCTTTAACTTCTCGTAAAGCGGCAGCCAATATTCGGCGCAGCGTTCTTCCTGGATTTGATAAAGATAGGGCTGCCACTTCTCATAGAAGGCAAACACACGCCAGACATACGCTTCAGGATGCGCGTCTTCATGCCCGTCGAGAAAATAATGAACACGCCCTCTATCCAGGTTCGCCATGACAATGGGGGCAATGGTTCGGGCAATCGGCTCTCCCTTTTGTGCAGCCACCAGTTGCACGGCGTGTTGCAGCGCCGCTGCCAACGATTCATCATCCCAACTCATCACGTTGCTTGCCTTTGAGGTGTCGATCCGGTAACTGCTAACCACAAAAGGCCACAGATTTAACCCGGTAAGCCTCCGTGGTAAAATCCTGAAGAGGCCCGATAGTTGCATGTCCCGGTGCATTATAGGGGATACGGCCGTAATTGAAAAGAATTGCTACTGGCTCATGTAAGGTTTGCTGTATCTCAACGGATAGTTATCAATGGAGGGCGGTGAGGTGTTTCAGTCAACACTTTCAGCGGGCCGTTCTAACGTAAGTTGGAACGGCCCGCGCCAGGGGCAATTTACACCACCAACCCAAGTCTGCCGATTTTGCGCCTTTTTCGAGAATAATTTAACGCAAAGGCGCAGAGATAAATCTGCGCGATCTGTTGATTTTCATTTTGTCAGATGCCTCTTGTCACCATGTCACCTTGATCTTCTCCGACAGGTGGATTACCATTGCCGGCAATGGTTACACCCCCTGTTTCCCCACCCAACATCCACGCCTACCTTCGCATCGCCGAAGAAGTGTTCCAACAAGGTTTAAACCCAGACAACCTGCCGGCCATCATCGTGGGTCTACCTGGCTTAGATCGCGCGCTTTTGGCTGAATTGGTACATCAGGCAGACACGGCCGTTCCCTCCCAACCCGCCTACGCCTACGCCCTCCTATCCGTCGCCGATGCCGCCGCCGAACAGAGCGACAACCTGTTTATGCGTGCTCTGGCCGCCTGGCATCTGGCGCGCGCCGCCAACGGTTGGGTGCAGCCGCGCTTGGTAGAAACGGCCGTCACACGCGCCCGCACTCTCTTCGCCCAACTAGACGAACCCGGCTGGCTGGCAGCCTGCGATTGGCAGCTAAATGCCCTGCCCTGGACCCGCCCCAACTTCACCCAGGCCGCCGCCGAACTGGAACAAGCCCTGGCCGCCCTGGTGTCCGCCGGATTCGACGACTGGTCGCCCTGGTGTCGCCTTTCCCTGGCCTACGCCTATCTGCTTCTGGGCCGTTTTGCCGACGCCGAGCGGGAAACGGCCGTCGCCCAACAAACCTTCCAACACCACCACAACGCCCTCGGTCTGGGGCACTGCCTTTATACCCGCGCCAGCGCCCTGCGCCGCCAAACCCATTTTGCCGCCGCCACAGACTGCTTCAACGACGCCCTGGCGCTGTTCCAAGAGGCCCGCGCCGCCGTTCCGACTGCCATGACAACACTCCAATTGGGCCTGATCCGCTGGTGGTCCGAACATGATTGGCCCGTCGCCGAAGCAAAACTGCGACAGGCCGCAGCCCAGTTTGCCGCCGCCGACCTACCCCTGTGGTTGGCGCAGTGCCATTTTGGGTTGGGCCAAATCTACCAACAAACCGGTCAACTGACTGCCGCCACCGCCGCTATGCAGTCCGCCAGAGACACCTTCGCCCAATTCCAACTGCGCGGCCTCTGGGCCGACAGCTTGCTGGAGAGCGGCTGGCTGGCCTTTTATCACGGCCAATTCCCGGCCAGCCTCGATTTTTTCCAACAGGCTGAAGCGCTTTACCAGGCGATTGGCGCGCGCTGGCAGCACGCCCTCATCCTGATGCACCAGGGCGAAGTATACGTGCAGATGGGCTTATTCCAGCGCGCCCTGCAATGCCTGGAAGAGAGCCACACCCGGCTGCAAGAATTCGGTTTCCCGCAGCGCCTCGCCGCCTGCGAGATGCGCCTGGCGCGGGTCTATCTGCACCTGAACAACATTCCCCGCGCCCACAGCTATCTGGACCAGGCCATCGCCCATTACCGGCAGTCTGCGCCTACCGAAGAGTATCCGACGGTCCACATCTTGCGCGCCGAGCTTTTGTTTCGTGAAGGCAAAGCGGAAGAGGCTCTGTCGTTTTGGCGCAGCGCGCTGGCCGCGGCGCAGCTGCAGGGCGATCAGGTGCAGACGGCGCGGGCGCAGCGGCTGTTGGGGCAGGCTCTTTGCGCCGCCGGCCGTTTCGCTGAGGCGTGGGACGATTTGCACACGGCCTTTACCCAATTCGCCGCCATGGGCATGGTGATGGATCAGGCCGCCAGTCAAGTGAATTTAGGTCAGTACTACGCGCAAACTGGCCGCTCAGACGCCGCCCGCGCCGCCTGGGAAACCGCCCTAGCCCTGGCGCACGGGGCAGCGCCTGAACTGGCGTGGCAGGTTTACGCCGGTCTGGCGCAGTTGGCCGCCGCGTCTGGCGAGCCGACCCAGGCGCTGGCCGATTACCGCCGCGCCATCGCCGCTCTGGGCAAAATGCGCCGCGCCCTGTGGCAGCCGGCCGTCGCCGGCGCTTACCTGACCCGACCCCGCGCCATGCTAGATCAGGCCGTCACCCTGGCTTTTGACCAGGCAGCCAGCGAAGATGCGCTTTATTTCATCGAAGAAAGCAAGGCGCAAACGACCGCCCACCAGTTGGCCGCGCCCGCCCCCATCAGCCCAGCCCTGCCTGAGCAGACAGCCGAACTGGTCTCAGAAATTCGCTGGCTGCAGCAACGGATCAGCGAAACCCATTCCGCCGGCCCAATTGCTCTGGCTGCCAGCAGAGATCTGCACCAACAGTTTGTGCAAAAAGTACGCCAGTACGATGCGGCAATCAGCCGCCTGGAACGGGCCAACCGGTCCACCGACCCGCTGAAGTCACCAGGCAGGGCTTTTGATCTGGCGCAGTTCCGGCAGCTTGCCCACACCCAACTCGGCGCAAAATGGTTGGCGCTCGACTATTACCAGACCGATCAGGCCATCGGTTGCCTGGTCATCGCCGCTGATGACTGTTATTCGTGGCAGGTTCCCATCACAGCGGCAGTGAGATTTGCCCTAGATGTATGTTCCAAGGCGGGACACGGCCGTCCGCTCTTTGCCCGCCATCTCACCACCCTGGGCCGCGCCTTGCTGCCGGATGCTGTGCGGCAGCAGCTAACGCCGGCGACCCACCTGATCATCGTTCCGCACCGGCAGCTGCACCGCCTGCCCTGGGCCGCGCTGCAATTTGCCGAGCAGGGGCCGCCGTTGGTGATGGCCGCCATCCCGTCCATTGCCCCCTCGCTGGAAAATCTGGCGCTGCTGTGGCAGCGTCCCCAGGCCAGCCAGCCGGCCAACCAGAAACCCGGCCTGCTGGTAGCGGTGGCCGATTTTCAGGGACGACATGCAGCGTTGACGGCCGTTTCCCGTGAATTAACCACCTTGCTCAAGCTGTTCGGCGCTGGCGTGCAGCCGCTTACCGACGACGACGCCACCTCGGCTAACTGGCAGCAGCTTCGCCAGGCCGATGGGCTGGCCCGCTTTGGCTTCCTCCACGTCGCCACCCACGCCTTCGCCGAATCCATGAGCGGCCGTCTGAGTGGGCTGGCTTTATATGACCGAGACCTCTGGCTGGACGAACTGGCGACCCTGGCGCCACTGCCGCCGCTGGTGACATTGTCGGCGTGCAGCGGGCTGCGCACCTTGTTGTTTGAAGGCGACGAGTCAATGGGTCTGCCGGCGGCCTGCCTGGCGGCCGGCGCACAGCGTGTGGTCGGCGCTCTCTGGCCCGTTTTGGATGAAAGCGTGCCCGAACTCATGGCCGATTTTTACCGCTGCTTGCGTTCAGGGATGGGCGCAGCCGAGGCGTTGGCCGGGGCGCAGCGCACCGCTGTGCGCGCCAACGGTGAAGCAGCCCATTGGGGCAGTTTCCTGTGCATCGGCCAGCCATAAAGAAGACAGAGAATTGGGTTCGCCAGGAGCAGTATTCAGAAGTCAGTGTTCAGTGCGCGTTTTCCAAATGTATCTTACATTTTTCGTAACTATACAGAAGCGGATTGGGAACACAGAGCTACACAAAAAAAGCAGGCCAACTCATTCAGTTTCCCGTTCACTATGTTTGCACTTTTGGCTCAAAGAATAAGAGTTCAACTCGAACGGCCATGTTGTCATTCTGAGCGGAGTCTTCGGAGCGAAGAATCCCTACGGTTTAGTCAGGTGAACGGGATGCTTCACTCCGAAGACTCCGTTCAGCATGACATAACCTGCACTTGCGTACCGAAAAAGTAAATCGTTCTTAAACTGCAAAGATAGTGCCGTTGAAATGGCCTGAAGATCGCTTTAAAACGCAAGAAGTCCAACTTCTTCTGAGAAGTTGGACTTCTTCACACAACCCCACTGCCACCCACCACGCTGACTATCTGGCGGGCACAGAGGTCCTGACGGCCGTTTCCCCAGGCAGCAGCAGTGGTTTGTCTGCTTTGGTCGGCGGGGCGGGTTCTCTGACGGCCGTTACCGGCGTCATTGGCTCATACTCCGGAATCAGGTTTTGCAGGCCGCGAATGATGGCCGCCGCATCATTGCGCCAGGCCGATGCTTCCAGTCCGTCCAGACTATCGTCCAGGTCTCCCGGCACAAAGCTGCTGGCATTGCCAGCGATAAACACCTTTTCGTGGCAGGTACGATGGTATTGTTCGCCGGTGACAAACAACTCTTCGTACATTTTCTCGCCGGGGCGCATCCCGGTGTATTGAATTTCAATATCACGCCCAATCTCTAAACCAGAAAGTTGAATGAGGTCTCGCGCCAGGTCCACAATTTTTACCGGTTCACCCATATCTAACACAAACACTTCGCCACCGCTGCCCAACACGGCCGCTTGCAGCACCAACTGCACCGCTTCGGGAATTGTCATAAAGAAGCGAGTCATATTGGGATCAGTCACCGTCACCGGACCGCCGACGGCGATCTGCTTCTGGAAGGTGAGGACCACGCTGCCCCGGCTGCCCAGCACATTGCCAAAACGCACCGCCACGTAGGGTTTGCCGCTGCGCCGCGCCGCCTGGTGGACCAATAATTCGGCCGTTCGTTTGCTGGCTCCCATGACGCTGGTGGGATTCACCGCTTTGTCGGTAGAGATCATGACAAAATGGGCCACATCAACCGACTGGGCGGCCCGCAGGAGGTTGCGCGTGCCCAGCACATTGTTGGTAATGGCTTCGGCCGGGTTCATTTCCATCAGCGGCACGTGTTTGTGGGCGGCCGTGTGGAAAACGATTTCCGGCCGGTACCGGTCAAAAATAGCCTGGATACGGTCGGCAAAACGCACATCGGCAATGACGGCCGTAATCTTCACCTCAGCTTTGGTAATGCGGCGCAGTTCATGGTAAATCTCGAAGATGGAATTTTCGCCATGCCCCAACAAAATGAGTTCCTGGGGGTTAAAGCGCAGCACCTGGCGGCACAGTTCGCTGCCGATAGAGCCACCACCGCCGGTGACCATGACACGCCGCCCGGCGACCAATTCACGCACGGCGGCGATATCTGTCTCAATGGGTTCGCGGCGCAGCAAGTCTTCAATGGCGACGTTGCGCAGCTGCTTCACGGCTACCGTGCCCTCAACCATCTCATGAATACCAGGCAGTATCTTGGTATCTGCCCCCAGTTTTTCACAGACAGCAGCCACTTCACGGATAATTTTGCCGGGCGCCGTGGGCATGGCGATAATGACCCGGTTCACCTGATACTTGGCGATCAACTGGGGCAAATCTTGCCGCCCACCCAACACCGGCACACCGAGAATTTGCATGTTGTGTTTATCGGGGTCATCGTCAACAAAACCGACCGGCGTCAGATCAAGTTGGGGGTTGTGTTGAATTTCGCGCACAATCATGGAACCGGCGTTGCCGGCGCCCACGACCAATACACGACGACCGTAGCCGCTGCCTTTTGTTTGCCGCCGCTGGGCGTTCAGACGGACGCTAAACCGGCTGCCACCGACAAACAGCAGCACCAGCAGCGTATCAATCACAAACACCGAACGCGGCAGCGAAACCGCCAGCACAGCGTTCAGCACCGAAACCAGCAGCCAGACACAGAGGGAAGAGAAAAACACGGCGTTGGCGATCTGGGTTAGTTCGTTAATGCTGGCGTAACGCCAGAAGCGCTGATACAGGCCCAGAGAATAGAAGGCGATGAAACGGACGATGAGGGAAACGGCCGTATAGACCATCACCCCTTGCCAATACATCGGCGGCACGCCCAACCGGTCCAGACGCAGCAGGATCGCCAATGTAGGCGTCAGGCACAGGATAAGGCCGTCCAGCAAGAGAAAATGTCGGTTGCGTAATTTTGTCAGATACATGTGAATTGCCTATTCCTTATCATATTGTGCGGGTCAGTGGTTGTGCGCCCCCTTTAGAATTTAAAGGAAAGTGGGATTTCAGGCAATAGGGCAAGAGTTCTATCACTTTCTGGACTGCGACCTTTTTCGTCACCCTGAGTGCGGCGCGATTTGCCAAACGAATGGTACATGCAGTCCAGCTATCGCGTTGCAGCATCAAAGATCATTTGAAAAGTTGCCAGACTCCCACACCCTTTTTATTGCCGTTAAAACAGACACGAAGGGAGAATAGCAACCCAAAGTTACACATTACATTACAATATGCAATGCCCGGCGCGTCGCCCATTGACTGACACGGACGCCAGGTTTAATCTCTGTGCCCTCCGTGTCTCCGTGGTAAGTAGTTACAATTGATACACGGATGACACAGATTTAACAGCTTTACACCGATTTTCTGGTGATTTATCTGTGAAAATCCGTCCTATCCGTTCAATCCGTGTACCTATCTTAAGTTCTCCGACAACCTGCTAGAGGTGGGACAGGCGAAGACCATCGCGGACAAGGCGGCGAACACCTCCGCACTGCGAAAACTGAATTACAAAGTGGCGGTACAGCGCCGCCCGTCGCCGCTCATAACCAGGCTGCCGCTGAGGCTGTGGGAGACGGCCGTTCATCCAACCCGGCCGTTTGAATCGTCGCGCCCATGCGCTGCATATCGCGGAAAAAGCGCCGCGGCTCGACGATGTGTGCCTGAAGCCACAGCCCAGGCCGGCGTAGGTCGCCATCCAGATATTGCGCCAGGCAGGCCGCCGCCGGAATGGCCGTCAGCATGTAACCATCGGCGTGGGCGATGGTTATTTCGGCCGTGTGGGGCGCGCCATGTTTCACGCCCGTGGCCTCCAATTTGAGCAGGGTACCATACGGTGGGCGCGAGAAGGTTTTTAAGCCCCAAAACAGCAGTTTCGCCAGGGGTGGTCTCCCGCTCTTTGGGAAAAGTTTCAGGCCAATCAGAATCAGCGGGAAAAGAAACCAATCTACAAACCAGTTAAACCCGCCCACAAAGAAGCCCGTCTCCCGCAGAGAAGGGTGCATTTCCGGCAGGCCGCGCATCTCTTCCAGGAACATCGGCAGGCAGTACTGGCGGCCAAACTCGTCGCCAAAATCCATGAAGCGGGGGAACATCATCCCCAGGGCGCTCATTTCCTGCCAGCGGCCATCTTTGAAATGCAATGTCTGGAAACTCATGAACTCGGCGACAAACTCCTGCATGGTGGCGGGCGAAAGGTCGAGACTGCCCCAGTCAATTTTGATGACACTGCCCACATTGGCCGATTCGAGCCGGTCGAAGTGCGCCGCAGCGAAGCGCACCATCGCCGCCGGCAGGCCGGGGTGAAAACCGCCATCGGTGATAAAGCAGCGATTGGCCCACTCGATTTCCCCGGCCAACGATTGCAAGTTTTGCATTTTGGCTGTGGCATATTGCACATCCAGGTAATCCGCGCCGCTCTCCAGCGCGGCGCGGACGACGTTTTCGGCGTATTCTGCCGTGCTGGAGGCGACAACGACCATGTCCATCCCCTGGAAGGCTGCCCGCAGCGATTGGAAATCGGCTGCATCAGCGCAGGCGGCATGGACGCGCCCGCCGCCATCTGTTGCATTGAGATGTTGTGCGGCCTGCTGCGCTTTTGCCAAATTGCGCCCGGCCAGTGTGAGGGTACAGTCTGTATGCGCCAGGAGCAGGCGCGCCAGCGGAAACCCGGTGTTGCCGTATCCGCCGAGGAGAAAAAGGTGTTTGGGAGTCATTGGTTTGATATCATTCCCCTAAATTTAGGCGCAGCGCATGGGCTGCGGCTGGAGATCGTTCAGCGAGCGCAAAAGCCGCTCGGTGAGGCCGGTTAGGCGGCTGCCAGGTGAGATTTGGTGCGCCAGGGTTTATGGATTACACGGTAAAAGCTACGGTGAATGCGGCGCAAGTTTATCGAACTCCTTTTGCTGGAGGTAGTGATAGGCGAGGAGATGACCGTCTAACACGATGCCAAAGACGCCGTAGGGGCTGGGAGATTTCTCCCGCAGCTCTTGCGCCGATTGGAAGGTCACGACCTGTGAAGGGATGCCTTTTCCCGCAGCGATTTCTAGAGCGATAGTCGTGGCATCCTCGATGTAGGGACACTGCGGCGTGCGTATGACCGTCAGTCCTGCGCCGAAGTGGGCCTGGCGCGCTTCCCAATCAGCGGGAAAGGTCGGAAGAGGCGCGTTGTCGAAGCGCTGCACCAGCAGGCGAAAAGACGGCGGGGCCTGCGCAATCTCCTCGAAGCCGTGTTTCAGAAAGAGGTCCTTCTTTGCCAGCCACACACCGTCGCTGGCGACCATTACCACACCATGTTTGCTCTGGGCGCGCGCGTCATCCAGGCAAATCTGAAGCAGGCGCGAGCCGTACCCCTTACCTTTGCCCTTGCCCACCACCCATAAGCAATGGATGACCATATAACCCGCAGCGTGAACCGCCCGCCAGGCAAACTCGCCGGGGATGTATTCGATAAACCCGACGGTTCGCCCGCCAGTCTCGTGAACCATGTGCAATTTCAGCCCTTCGGCAAAACGCGCCGCCAGCCACTCGCGCTTCTGTGTGTAACCCGGCGCTTTGCGCTTGCTCATGTAGCAGAAAAAACCGTGCTGCTCTACGTTGTCGGCATCCACCGTGATGATTTCAACGGCCTCGTCCATCGGTACCTCCTTAACCTGGCCCCATCATCCAGACCAGCGATTGTTGGATCATAGCGTCCCAATAAGCCCAGGTATGTTCCCCTGGCCCTTCCTCGTAGGTCAGGTCAAAGGACAAATCGCGCAGAAAATCGCGGAAGCTCAAATTGTTCTGGTACAGGAAATCTTCCGTGCCGCAGCATTGGTAAAGGCGTGGCTTTTCTCTGGCTTGGGTGGCCTGCCGCGCCAGCGTGCGCAGGTCATGGTCGCTGTCGGCCACTTTTGTCAGGTCTGGGCCAAAGATATTGCGCATCCCCGCCAGCCAGACTTCGTCCCGGTCTGGCCGCTCCTCGCTCACCAGATAACGAATGTCCAACGCGCCAGATAGACTGGCGGCGGCGGCAAAACGGTCCGGGTGCGCCAGGGCCAGTTTAAACGCGCCGTAGCCGCCCATGGAGAGACCGGCGACGAAATTATCGGCGCGGTCGGTGGAAAGCGGGAAGATGCGCTGCACAAGCGCCGGGAGTTCTTGGCTGATAAACGTCCAGTAACGGCCGCCATGCGCCATGTCGGTGTAAAAACTGAGATGGACATCTGGCATGATCACGGCCAGGTTCAAGCCCTGCACGTACCGCTCAATCGAGGTCCAGCGCTGCCAGGCGGAATGGTCGTCCGAGTGGCCGTGCAGCAGGTAGAGGGTGCGGTAGTTGGGTCGTGGGGTCTCGTTCATGGCCGGCTGAGGTAGAAGGACATACATCCTGGAACTCAGGCCGAGAACTTCGGAGAAAAAATGGATTTCATTCAGGATCATGATAACTCCTTTCGTCGAAACGATTTAGCGCCCGGGGCGAAACACAGGATCACAATTTTACTATCATTCGCACGCATTTGCCGAGACAGCAGGCGCGGCAGACAAAGGGGTATTGGCTGTTCCGCAGACTCCGCTCAGACTTGTCCTGAGCAACACCGAAGGAATGACAATTAATTGCTGTCAGCGCCTAACAACGGCCGCTGACGAGTTAATAGGATGTTTACAAAGTGATAACGTGCGCTTAACGGCCGTTTCCCCCGACAGTGGTAACATGGTCATCATCCGCCACTCTGGCGGGTTTTGCTATGAGCGCACACGCCATCACCCCGCCATCGCACCTGGCCGGACGACCCGGCTGGCAGCCGACCAACCTGAATGGGTGGGCTGTACTGCTGTCCCCTGGGATGGAACTGACGCCACCGCCCCCTCTGCCACGGCCGTTCCGCCTGAAAATCCTCCACCTCAACGACCTGCATGGGCACATTGCCTATCTCACCGCCGCCGGTCACGAGCCGTTGTTTGCCCGCATCGCCGGGCGACTGAGCCATCTCCGCCAGCGATACGCCAACGACCCGCAAACGGCCGTTCTCTTCCTTTCTGCCGGAGACGACACGGCCGGTTCCGTTTTTGACGAACTGTGGAGCGAAAGTGGCGAACCGGGCGGCATTCACGCCGGTTACCGGCTGTACAGCGCCGCCGGGCTAGACGCGGCCGTCTTGGGCAACCACGATCTGGACATGGGCGCGGCGCGGCTGGCGCAGGCCATTCAACGCGAGGCCGCCTTTCCCCTGTTATCGGCCAACCTACACGCGCCGCCTCCCCTGGCGCAGCACGTATACGCCGCTGCCATTTTATGCCTGAAAGGGGTGCGCGTCGGCCTCATTGGCCTCACCACCCCGGCGCATTTGAACTGCGCCCAGGTGACCATTACCGATCCGCTGGCGGCGGCGCGGGAATTAGTGGCGGTGTTACGGCCGTTTTGCCACGTTCTCATCCTTCTCAGCCATTTGGGTTACAGCCTGGAGTCAGCTACAGCCGCCGTTTCCGGGGTGGGCGACGTGGAACTGGCGCGGCAGTTAGCGCCCGGCAGCCTGGACCTGATTATTGGCGGCCATACCCATTTGCCTCTCAATGAGCAAGGTCTGAATCGCCGCCACATCGTCAATGAAGTGCCCATTGTCCAGGCCGGGGCGTTGGGCCGTTTTCTCGGCGAAGTGACGCTCACCGTGCAAGAGAAAGCAATGGTAACGGATGCGCGGCTAACGCCAACCGCCCTGCTGCCGGTAGACGATCTGTTTGAAGCAACGGCCGTCGCCCCACTGCTGGCCCATATCCGCCCCTTTTTCCAGCGCCGCCTGGGGCAGGTGATCAATCATCCCGACCTCAGCCCGGAAGCGGTGCACAACGACTTTGCCGCCGGGGAGTCGGCGCTGGCGAATTTCATCACTGCCGGGCTGATGGCCCGCGCCCAGGCCCACAACCTGCCGGCTGATTTCGCCCTGATAGACGCCTCCGTGGTGGGCGACGGCCTGCCCGTTGGCGACCTGACCTTCGCCGACTGGTTTGCCCTGATGCCCTACGCCGATACGTTGCGCCTCTGCCGCCTGACGGGCTGGCAGGTGTGGGCGCTGCTGCAAGACAATGCCCGCCGCCTGGATATGCCCCGCGAACATCATGTCGAGCGCGGCTTTCTCCACTTTAGCGAGCAGCTTCGTTACACCATCTATACCGGCCCCCAGCGAGGCAACAACCACGCCGATGATAGTTGGCTGAACGGCCGTCCCTTGCTGGCGCAGTTGGAGCAGGTGTTTACGGCCGTTGTGCCCAGCTTTTGGCGGCAGTTGGCCCGTTCTTGGGAAGGATTTGCCCGCTCAGAGGGAGTGCCGCTGGTCAACCCGGCCGGCTTTGCCCATCAGGATACCGGCCTTTTTTTACGGCGGGAATTGGTCGCTTACATCGCCGAGATGGATGGGGTGAATGAAATGGGCGGCGCCAGGCGAGACGGCCGTTTGCGCATCCTGCCCGCCAGTCAACCGACCGAATTCTGGAGCATTCATGCACATCGTCATGTTTTCCATCAACCCGCTCTTCCCTGATCGGGTCATGGGCGGCGCGCCCAAACAGTTGCAGAAAGTTGCCATTCACCTGGGCGAATCAGGACACAGCGTGACCGTGCTTTGCACCCGACCGCTAGACAGCCCTGCTCCCTTTCGCTGGCAAGAAAACGCCCTGGTCAAGCCCATTTTGCGCTTCAAGCAGCCCTTCCCCCAACCCTACGCCGCCCCTGCCTACGACATCGCCAACGCCTTCCATGACGTGGCCGCTCATTTACAAACGGCCGACCGCTTCTACATGCACGATGGCGAATTCCTCTTCCCGTTTGCCTACCAACATGTGCCCACCGTCGTCTCCCTGCGCGACAACGTCTACCCGGAGACGATTTTGGGCGGCTTTCTCTTTCAGGGGGATACACTCATCGCCATCTCCGACTATTCGCGCCGCTTCTACCTGCATACCATGGGCCGCTTCTTCCCCGACCTGGCCGAACGGCTGATTGTGGTCCCCAACGGCGTGGATTGGCAGCAGTACCACCCCACGCCGCCCGACGAAATTTTGCGCCTTATCCCCGTCAACCCGGCCGACGATCTGATCCTGCTGCATCCCCACCGGCCAGAGCCGGACAAAGGGCTGGCCGAGACCATCGCCCTGGCCGATTTGCTGGTGCATCACTATGGCCTGACAAACTTGAAGGTGCTGTCGCCGCGTTGGTTGGCTGCCGGTTTGTCGCCAGAAGTAGCCGCTTTTTATGCCAACAGCCAGCAGGAGATCGCCGGACGCGGTCTGGAGGGCCATTTCTTCTTTCACGACTGGGTTCCCCAGGCGTTGATGCCGCAGTATTACAGCCTGGGGCATCTCACCGTTTCTCTGGGCAGCTTCGTGGAGTCGTTTGGCAACACGGTGTATGAATCGTTGGGCTGCGGCACGCCGGCGCTGGCGACGCGCGTCTCGACTCACCGCGAACTGCTGCCCGATGATTTGCTGCCCAAAGTCCATGTCGGCGATATCGCTGCGGCGGCCGCCCTGGCGGCGGACATTTTACGGGAAAGGCGGCGAACGCCCCCAGCGACGCTGGCTTATTTGCATCAGCACTATGGGATGGAGGGTCAATTGGCGGGGTATGCGGCGGCCATCTTAACCGCCCAACGGCGCGGTCCGCTGCCCTATCGCTTCACGCCGCTGACGGAGGATACCCGTTACCGGCTGTCTCCCTGGTGCTACGAGTGGGCGGACGGCTTTTACCATGACTTTCTGGCCCGCCACCAGCCCATCCCCCGTTTAAGCGCCTTGCTGCGTGATTTCCCCGATGGTTTTACGGCCGTCCAGTCTGGCGTCTCTCCCGCTGAATTAGACGAATGGTACCGCCTGGGCTATGTGACGCCAGGTGTGCGTGAAGAGGAACTATCGGGAGGCCGTGTTCCGTGAACGAGCCAACACCGGGGGCGACAATTGCCTCCGGCGCCCAATAATACGCGCCCCGGCCATGTGGCGCAGACTGGACAATCGCCAGCACATCGCGCAAAAACGCCGCCTGTCCGGCGAGCGTGGCCGGATAACCTGGCAGCAGCTGCTCTTCAAGGCCGACCAGATTATGGGTGTCGTCTTGCCAATCGCGGGTCCAGGGATAGGCCGCTTCGACCAGGACAATCTCTTGCGGATAGCGCCGGCTCAGGTCTTGGAGATTAGTCGCCAGGTCTTCGAGGCTGCCTTGGCACCAGGGGTAATAGGACAGACCTAAGACATCAAAGGTGACGCCCTGAGCCTGGAGATTGTCGAGGAACCAGCGGCAAACCGCATTGTTGGCTCCCGCGTCCAGGTGCAGCATGATTTGTACCTGCACACCAGAAACGCTGGCGTGTTCGGCGCACGGTTGCTTCGCCAATATACAACAGCGCGGCAATTTCTTTGTCAGTCTTCCCTTCGTCGCTTTTTAAGAGAATGTGGGCGCGGGTAATCACTTTTGCTTTATTGCTGCCCACGCACACTATTTTCTCCAAATGCGGCATGGTTCAGGGGAATGCCTCAAACTCGTCAAGCCTCGTCCACGCTTTCTGTTATAATTCAGTCAGATGCGCGTCGCATTAAAATCAATGGTAGTATCACTACGCATGGAACAGTTGAGCAGCCCAGGCGACAAACCGACAAAAACCCGATCAGGTTGGACATCCGCCCACCTATCGGGTTTTTTTATCTCTGCCACTTTTGTCCCTGAATGTCTTTGAAAATAATTCTTACCAGAGGAGGAGGCCATGCCCTTAAACATTATCATCGGCGCCCAGTGGGGTGATGAAGGCAAAGGACGTTACACCGATTTATTGGCCGCTGAAGCCGATGTAGTAGCCCGCTTTAGCGGTGGCGACAACGCCGGGCACACCGTCACCGTGCAGGGGGAAATCTTCAAACTGCACCTCATCCCTTCAGGCATCATCCATGACCAAACGGTTTGCCTGATCGGCAATGGCGTGGTGCTGAACCCGGCCGTGCTGCTGCGTGAGATGGACGCTTTGGCGGCGCGCGGCGTGGATGTTAGCCCGGCGCATCTAAAAATTAGCTACAATGCCCACCTGATTACCCCAGCGCACATCGCCTTGGACAAAGCCAGCGAGGCACAGTTGGGCCAGGGGGCCATCGGCACAACGCAGCGTGGCATCGGCCCGGCCTACACCGACAAAGCGGCCCGCGAAGGGCTGCGCGCCGGTCTATTCGCCGCGCCGGAGGAACTGGCGGAAGCCATCCACCAGCACATCCAAAGCAAGAACGAGGTGCTGCAAAAAATTTATAACGCGCCGACGCTGGATGAAACGGCCGTATCCGCCGAATACGCCGCCTATGCCCAACGTCTGGCCCCCCACCTGGTAGATGGCTCAGTGCTGCTGGACGGGTATTTGCAAGACGGCCGTTCCGTCCTGGCCGAAGGCGCACAAGGCACATTCCTGGACATAGACCACGGCACCTACCCCTTCGTCACCAGCTCCTCGCCAACAGCCGGCGGCGCGCTGACCGGCCTGGGCGTGGGGCCCAAAATGGTAGACCGGGTGATTGGCGTGACCAAAGCGTTCACCAGCCGTGTGGGCAGCGGGCCGTTCCCCTGCCAGTTGGGCGGCGAATTAGCCCTGCGCTTGCGCGGCAGCGGCAGCAATCCCTGGGACGAATATGGCACGACCACCGGCCGTCCCCGGCGCGTCGGCTGGCTGGATGTAGTCATGCTGCGCCACGCGGCGCGCATCAACAGCCTGACCGAACTGGCCCTGACCAAAATGGACATCCTCAGTGGGCTGGCTGAAATTCCGGTGTGTGTGGCTTATGAATGCCAGGGACAGCGCACGGAGCATTTCCCCTCCAGCCTGGAAATGTTGGCTAACTGCACGCCCATCTATGAGACATTACCCGGCTGGCATGAAGACATCTCCGGTGTGCGCACCTGGGCCGACCTGCCGCCCAATGCCCAGGCTTACATCCAATTCATCGCCGAGGCCACACAGACACCCATCAGCTACGCCTCCGTCGGGCCAGGCCGGGACCAGTATTTGCAGGTGATAGGATAGGGGATAGTGTTCAGTGTTCAGTATTCAGTGGTTGGACACTGAACACTGAACACTGGATACTGGATACTGAACATGCCCCCACTGACCCCATTAAGCTACCACGAAGTGATCGAGGCGTGCGCCGAAGCTGGTTGCCCGATTTGCCGGATTGGCACGCGGGCGGCCGAGCGTTACCTGGCCGGGCTGATCTATGACAGCGTTAACGATGTGCCGACGCGGGCCGGGCTGCGACAGTCGTTGGGCTTTTGCCACGAGCATACCTGGCGCGCGCCGGAAGCAGGCGAGAGCGCCCCGTTAGGCATCGCCTCCATCTATCGGGACGTGGTCAACACCCTGAACAAACGGCTGAAGCTGCTGGAATACCAAGCGCAAGGTCCAGCCATCTGGCGGCAGCTTAGGGGTACGGTGGGGATGGAGGGCAAAAATCCGTCGGTGGCCAAGCAGTTGGAGGCTACGGCCGTTTGCCCAGCTTGTGCGCGGCGGACAGAGATGGAAGGGTTGGCGATAACGGCCGTTACCGATGCCCTCAGCCAAAACGACCCGCGCCTCATCGAAAAATTGCAGCAGTCCGGCGGCCTCTGCCTGCCCCATCTGCGCCAATCGCTAGACAAAGCCAGCAGCCAGACCGCCTTCGACCACCTGATCCGACTGACCGGCGACAAAATGGAAGCCCTCATCGCCGAACTGGACGAATTCATCCGCAAGAATGATTATCGCTTCCAGCACGAAGGCTTTAACGAGGAGGCGGACAGTTGGCTGCGGGCAATTCGGTTGGTGGCGGGCAATGAACGGCCGTAGACCCACCTTCCCGGAAATTCAGAACTTCCGGGAAGGTTATCACGCTCAATCCTGCCGGTGCAGGCCCAGTTTAGAGGCCACCACCCGGTCCAACCAGCGGTCCGGCAGCCAGCGGGGAACAAGCCAGCCCGACAATTTTTTACGTGGGATGGCATAGCGCGTTTTGGGGTGCTCCATTTCCAACGCCTTCACAATCACATCGCTTACCTTTTCCACCGGAATGGCCGATTCGCGCCGTTCGGCGACTGAGCCTGCCTGCATCTGGGCGATAATCTCGCCATAGGGGGTGGCGGCATACTGCCCCGCGCCCTCGCTGGCCTTTTCGATGATCGGCGTGCTGGTTGTGCCCGGCTCCACCACAACAACATCAATGCCATACAAAATCAGCTCGCGGCGCAGCGCGTCGGACAGCCCTTCCAGGGCGTGTTTGGAAGCGGCATACGCGCCAAAAAAGGGGTAGGCAATTTGCCCGCTGACCGAACTGACATTGACGATGCGGCCGCGCGGCTCCGGCGCGTTCGGGCGTGCGCCCAACAGCGGCAGAAATTGTTGGGTCACATCCAGCAGGCCAAACAGATTTACCTCAAACTGATAGCGAAAATCGGCCAGGGGCATGTGCATCAGCGGGCCGAGGGTGGAGATGCCGGCGTTGTTAACCAACCCGGCCAGGTTTTGCCCATTCAGACGTGATTGAACCAGGGAAACGGCCGTTTCCACTCCCGCATGGTCCGTCACGTCAAATAACAGCGGTGTGAACCGCTGACCTAATTCCGACTGCACCCGGTCGCCGTCCGCCTGTTGACGCACGCTGCCATAGACGTTGTAGCCATAGCCCACTAACTGGGCCGCGGTGGCGTAGCCGATGCCGCTGGAAACGCCGGTAATCACAATAGATTTGGTCATGGGCTGATCCTCCGTGTCTGTCCCATTGCCGTGATGTCGTAACCGGGGAGGGCGGCAACGGCCGTTCTGAATCCCTCGTCAGCCAGCAAAGCCAGCAGCGGTTGCAGCAGATCGCTCTCATGCGCCGCCTGTGTCATCACCAGATCATACCGTTCGTGGGCCAGCGGCACAAAATCCAACTGCAACGCCCGCGCCGCCGCCCGTATGCCCAGCCCGGTATCGGCCGTGCCCGAAGCAATAGCCGCTGCCACGGCCAGATGGGTATATTCCTCACGCTCATAACCCGGCACATCAGCCGGTTGGATGCCGCGCCGTCCCAATTCATAATCTAGCAGCACCCGCGTGCCCGCGCCACGCTGCCGGTTCACCATGTGCAGATCACCGCGCGCCACGTCGGCCCAATCGGCCAGGCCGCACGGATTGCCCGGCGCTACCATCCAACCCTGCTCCCGCTCCACCAGCGTCAGCAAAACCATTTCCTGGCCCGGTAGATAACGGCGCACGTAGCTTTCATTGTAAACGCCGCTGTCGGGGTCCAGCAGATGGCAGCCGCCAAAGTGGGCTTCGCCGCGCCGCAGGGCCATCAGCCCGCCCAAACTGCCCACGTTAGCCGATGAAAGCCGCAGCCCGGCCCCTTTTTCGGCCAGAAATTGTGCCAACAAATCCAGCGTCAGGTCGTGGCTGCCGATGGCGACCAACGTGCGAGCGATGTCGCGCTCTGTGCGGTAAAGGTGGACGGTGACGTCGGCCCCGGCGGGCAGCCCTTCGCTGAAACGGGGCACATGCAGCAGCCCATCGGCCCGCACCAGCGAGGTGATGACGCCGGCGCCGCGGCTCATCGGGGTTGCCATCACCCGGTCGCCCACTTTGCCAACGGCCACGCGCACAAAGTCGTCATCGCCGGTGGGCGAATTGAGCTTGCGCGTCAGGGTGGCGGCGATGGTCGGCGGTTCGTAGGCCGGTTGGCCCTGCCAGCGGGCCAACAGCGGCTCGACAAAAATTTCGCCGGTGAGCGCGGCGCTGACGGGATAACCTGGCACGCCGATGATGGGGATTGGGGATTGGGAATTTGGGATTTGGGATTGGGGATTTGGACTGATGAGGCCGAAGATGACCGGGTGGCCAGGGCGGACGGCGACGCCGTGGAAGAGGAGTTGACCCAATTCGGCGACGACGTGGGCGGTGTAATCTTCGCTGCCGGCCGAGGAGCCGGCGTTGAGTAGGATGAGGTCGTGGGTTTGGGCGGCTTGCTGCACGGCCGTTTTAATGGCAGCAAATTCATCTTTGACAATGGGCCAACGGGTGGGCAGCCCACCCCAGTCGCTCACCTGGGCGGCCAACACCAGGCTGTTGTATTCGATGATCTGGCCGGGGGTGAGGGGGTAAGCAGCGGCCGTTTCCACGGCCACCAGTTCTGAACCGGTGGGGATGATGGCGACAGACGGCCGTTGGTAAACAGTCACCGTGGCATGGCCGGACCCGGCCAACGCGCCCAAATCCACCGGGCGCAGCTTGTGGTTGGCCGGCAGCACCAGCTCGGTGGCAACCATGTCTTCGCCCATGGGGCGGACATGCTGCCAGGGCGGCAAGGCGGCGCGGATTTCGATGGCCGGTCCGGCGGCGGCGTCGGCGACCGATTGGGCATGTTCGATCATGACGACGGCGTTGGCCCAGAAGGGCAGCGGGTGACCGGTGTTGACAGCTTGCGCCGGGCGGTGGGCGCGTTCGGCCGCTTCCGGGTTGTCCACCAGGGTCAGGCGCAGCGGAGTGGTTTCCATGGCGCCGGCCGTGTCCTGGGCGCGCACGGCGTAACCATCCATGGCGCTGGCGTGGTAGTGGGGCGCGGATAGTTTGGCCCAAACGGCGGTGGCGGTGATACGGCCGTTGGCCTCCGACACAGAGATCATTTCAGCGGGAAACGGCCGCCACAGACCAGCTTCAGTCAGCGCCGACTGCAATACTTCCCTGGCTTCGGCCAGCGGAATATCTTCCAGGTAAACATGTCGCTTCATGCCAATCTCCAGTTTACGCTCAACAAAAAAGCAGAAGGGCGAAGGCAGAATGCTTTCTGCTTTCGCCCTTCTGCTTTCATCCTTGTTAGTAATGGGTCATGAAGGATTCGAACCTTCGACCAATGGATTAAAAGAACGAGGGTGGCAGCAAAGAATGACACATCTTTTGAAGCGTCCACAGGAGTAATTTAAAGAACTTCAAGGCGATTTAAAGGCCAAAATGTGCATTATTCCCATTGAATTTCATTCTAACTGCTTGCCAACTGCTACCCTTTTACGACTTAAACAGACCATCCATTTTGTCTGTAGCCTCTTGCTGCATACTCGGCATGACATGGCTGTACGTATCCATCGTGAGGGTAATACTACTATGCCCCAGCATTTCTTGCACGATTTTTGGATGGACATTTTTCTTGAGCAATAACGCAGCGGCCGTATGGCGAAGGTCATGGAAACGAATTCGGGGTAAGCTGGTCTTATCAAGCGAGACGTAAAAATGGCGGCTTAAATTCCGCTGCGAGATAGGATTGCCGGTTGCGGTGATAAAGATTAGCCCGCGCATCGCGTGCGTGATTTCCTGGTATTCCTTCAATGATTGAACCATATAACCGGGCATGGGTAATGGTTAATTTACGCGATCCAGCTTGCGGGGCTTGGACCGCACCTTTGGTGTCTGCCGCCAAACGGTCGCCCAATGGCTTAAAAAAAAGCCGAGCAACTGCCTCCTTTAACTGAATCACTGGTTGAGAGTCAAGCTGATGATGTCTTGGAACTGGATGAATTATGGTCATTTGTCGGCCAGAAAGAGAATAAGCGCTGGATTTGGATTGCCCTCTGTCGGCGTACCCGTCAGGTCGTTTCCTTTTTCATTGGCGACCGTGGTGAAGAAAGCTGCTAGCGGCTTTGGCAATGGATTCCCCCGGCCTATCGTCATTGCCACACCTTTAGCGACTTCTGGGAGACCTATCAGCAGGTCTTTGGTCTGTTAGGCCAGAACCACCAATCAGTGGGCAAAGAAACAGGTGAAACTGCCCATGTGGAGAGGTGGAACAATACCTTACGGCAGCGACTGGCCCGTTTTGTTCGCAAGACCTTGTCCTTTTCTAAGTCCGACGAGTATCACGAAATTGCTCTCAGGCTATTTATTCATGAGTATAATTCAGCGGTTATCAGTTAACAGTAACCACTACCACAATCTGGTCGCCGTGTTCATCAGAGGAGATCAAAACAGGGTGGCAAGAAAAAAGGCCAGGATCGGCGTGATTCCTGGCCTCTTGCGGCAGTTGTGTGGTGGACGGCCGTTATGGGTAACGGCCGTTCCTATTCTCTCCATCCTCTAACGAGAGCCTAAACGGGCAGCAAAACCTACTTCAGTGAATCCCGCAAAGCGCCCATCTGCCCGGCAACACTGTCATCAACAACCTGATCACCCACACGAATGATCAAGCCGCCCAGAATGCCAGGATTTACCTGAAACGTCACGTCAGAGACATTCAAAGCCGCTTTCGCGTGTTTCTTTTCCTCATCCGTCAAGGGCAAAGCGCTGGTAATCACCGCTTTATCGCCGCTGAGAGATGAAACACTCGCCGGTACTTTGGCGAAGAAATCGGCAATGAGCGCCCGCTGACGCGCATCGTCCAAAGAAGCGCCAACGATTTTGTTGGCCGCGGCAATCGCAATGGCCGCAACCTGACCACGCAGGTCAGCCAAAATACGGTTCCGTTCTTCCTCAGCATCTTCGCGGGCAGCAGCCACAACCGATCTGGCGTCTTCATTGGCTTTAGCCAAAATGCCAGCGCCAGTCTCCTCCGCCTGCACGGCCGCATCCGACCGAATCTTAGACGCCTCAGCCCGCGCCGCATCCAAAATTTTCTTCGCTTCGGCGTCCGCATTGTCGCGGGCAATCGCCGCCTGCCGCGCATCTTCAAGACCCTTCGCTATACGCGCCTTGCGCTCATCCAAGACTCGCAAAATAGGGCCAAAAGCGACGCCTTTCAACAACAGCAGCAGGACAGTAATGCCCAAAATCTGCATGATGAGATAACCAATATTTATGCCTAATGCTTCCATTCTATTCTCCTTACTTGTCTAACCAACACCTGAACAAGATGTTTTGTATTGACCTAAACCACGAACAGAATGATGAGAGCTACAACCAACGCATAAATAGCAACGGCTTCGGCGAAGGCGATACCCAAGATCATGTTCGTCTGGATATTACCACTGGCATCAGGATTACGGGCAATACCTTGCACCGCACCATTCACCAGAATACCAATACCAGCGCCAGCGCCAATCGCACCCGTCATGGCCAAACCTGCGCCAATTGCCTTCAAACCGTTCGCCAATGCCAAAGCAGCTAGTTCATCCATTATGTCTAATCCTCCAACTGTTTCTAATTTTTCTTAAGGAATTAGTGATGCTCTTCATCGCCATGATGACCCTCAGTAGCGCTCACCATGAAAATCAACATTAACAGCGCAAAAACAAGCGCCTGAATCAGACCCACGAAAAACTCGAGGCCAAAGAAGACCACGTTAATCACCGGCAGCAGGTAAGCCATCACAAACAGCAGCACCATACCGGCAAAAATATTACCCAAAAGACGGAAGGCAAACGAGATAATTTTGGAAACCTCGCTGATCAACTCAAGGATGCCCACGGCTGGATCAATTGCCTTGATGGGGTTCTTAGCCACCTGCTGACCCCACCCCTTACCAATAAAGGGGAAGAATTTAGAAAGATAGCCGCGCCCGCCTAGATATTTGAAACCAAAATATTGAACCATCACCATAGCTACCAGGGCAAAAGCCAGTGTAAAGTTCAGGTCTGTGGCCCCAGGTCGCAGCAGCGGCACAATGGTCCAATCGGCTGCCTCGGGATTTCGGCCAACTTTCGCGTCCTTGGCTCTCCTGTTCAATGCTGGCATCTTCCTGGGCATTGGCATCGGCGCGGATCAAAAAGAAGGGGGAAACCCGTAAGTCACCAAGGTTGGCTTCATCCGCCGCATGTTCAACATCGTGGAAATCTTCTTCGGTAAACGCCAGCCCCTTGGCTTTTGCCTCTTTTTCAGCATCAAGAGCCGCTTTGTGAGGCTTCCATTCATAAAAACCAATGCTGTCCCAACCAGGAATCAGGCCCATCCAGTTGGTCGTAAGGATAATCAATATGAAGGTCATAAACCAGGGGAAGAAATTCTTCACCTTGGGTCCGGCAATGCCCTCAGCAAAATTATAAGCAGCTTCAATGATCATCTCAAAGAAGTTGTAGAAACCGGTAGGGATTTCATCGGCCGTGCGCGAGCGCGCTTTCAGGGAAAAGGCCAATATCGCCACCACGATCCAGGCCACCACCGTAGACACAAATGTGTTGGTGATGCCACCCAGAACAGGTATTCCCTCAGTGCCCGGATACACTTCACCGGGCAACTTGAATAAAGGGGCGCACCGGTCTGGGAAAGCCACAAACGATCCGAAAATAAGCATCAAGAGCGACACAGATCAAAATGACATATCTTTTTCATCTATGCGCTTCCCTCTTTTTTCTCTATGTCATTGTCGTTATTTTTGGCTTTTTTTGCGTCCAATTCGGCCATGCGCGCCTGCGCTCTGGCGACCATCATCAAACTTAGACGGACCATCGCAAATAGGGTAACTGGAAAACTACCTAACATAAAGACGACAGTAAACACGCCGCGGGTTTCCAGGGTGGTGTCGAGATAACGCCCGGCGCCAAAGGCGACACCAATAATCATCAGGGCGACAAACCCGGTCACACAACCAACCTGGCCTACCAAATTGGTCATGACTATCGTCTGGTTAATGTCTGATTTGCGGGACACAATATTATTTATTAATGCGCGGTTTGCGCATTATATCACAATTCATTTCGGTGACAATGCGTGTCTAAAGGACAGAGTGTTAACCGGTTAAGGTAAAAAAGGCGTTGGCCGCTTCGCGTGTCCAATCAAAAGCAGGACCCGCGTAAACGCCCAGGAAAATGATTAAAAAGACGGATACGGCCAGACCAATTTGTGCGGCCCTGGACACCGGAATGGGTACGTCCTCATGGTCGGAGCGGTACAAATACATGTATTTGACGATGGAAAGGTAGTAATAGAGGGCCACAAACGCATTAAGAATGCCCAATAAAGCCAACCACCAGTAACCGGCATCAACGGCCGCTTTAAACACAAAGAACTTGCCAATAAAACCGGCCGTCGGTGGAATGCCACCCAACGATAGCAGCGCAAACAACATGACCAGCGCCAGATAAGGGGAACGACGGTTCAAGCCATACAAATCACGCAAATCGTTCGTGCCGGAGACGTTATTGATTAAGATGATGACGCCAAAGGCGGCGATATTGGTGAAGACATACATCAACAGGTAGAACATGGCCGCGCCGGAGCCATCAGGCGTAAAGGCCACCAGGCCAATCAGCACATAACCAGCCTGGGCAATGCTGGAGTAAGCCAGCAGGCGCTTGATATCGTTTTGGTAGATGGCGGCAAAGTTGCCCAACGTCATGGTGATGACACACATGGAGATGAGCAGCGCCCACCACAACGATGCCTGACTTGGCGCACCAAAAGCTCCGGCTGTCAGGACGCGCAAAAAGATGGCAAAACCGGCCGCTTTGGAAGCTGTGGAAACAAAAGCGGTAAAACTGGTTGGCGCGCCGTTGTACACGTCGGGGGTCCAAAAATGGAAGGGAACGGCCGAAATCTTGAAACCAAAGCCCACGATAATCATGGCGGCGGACAACAGGATGACGCCGTTGGCTTCTGGAGGAATCGTGCCAGCGTTGGCTAAAACCAGGCCCATCTGGTAAATGTTGGTGGAAGGAATGCCAATGCTGCTAAAAATTCCATGCAGCAGACTCATGCCATACAACATGATGCCAGTGGCTACTGCGCCATAAACAAAATACTTCATACCCGCTTCGGACGATTGTTCATCTTCCGTAATGAAACCGGCCAACACATAGGATGAAATACTGGCCGTCTCCAGAGCGATATACAGCATGATCAGGTCGGCCGAAGCGGCCATCAGGCTAAAGCCAATGGTGGCGGCAATGAGCAGCGCATAAAACTCTCCACGCTGTAATCTCTCTACGTCCACACTGACCAGGCTGGTGACAATGAGCGCCGACAAGAAGATGACCCGAAAAACTAGCGTAATGAGGTCATTCCAGATCATGCCGCCCCAAACCAGGCTGCTCGCAGATAGAGATTGCTGATTGTCGGGGACGTTAAACAAAAGCCATAGGCCCAATGTCACCAACAAAACGGCAAAAGAACCCCAGGCGGCAAAAAGCCCAACATTGCGTCGGTTTGCCGGCGTCAGGGAGCGATCATAAAAGAGGATGGCCGCTAACAAGATAACCAGGCTTATTTCGGGTATAAGTACCAGAACCCAATCAAGGGTGAGAGTCGAGCTCACTTATGCACCTCCCAGCCAAGACAGCAAATTGGCTGCCACGAGTTGTACACTGTCTAGAACTGTCATAGTCTGCTGTGCTTCTTGAATACGCTGAATAATGGGGATCATGCCAGACTCCACGATTGGGCCAATGATTGACGGCAAAACGCCAATGGCAATGAGAATGGCGCAGAACATGACCAGGGTGAATTTATCTATGGCTAAAATCGGGCGCATATCGTGCCATTTTTCGCTATGGTATTCGCCAAAAAGACGGTGTTAACGGCCCGCAAAATGTAGGCGGCCGTAATGATGACGCCCAGAATGCTGAGGACAGCCACAATCTGGTAGTAGTTGGCCGGAACCAGGTTGAGGAAGGCGGGTGTCGCCGGCAGGCTGCTGCCTTGCCAGACGCCCATAAAGATGGGGAATTCAGCGATGAAGCCGGATAGTCCGGGCATACCCATGGAGACCAGACCGCCGATGATAAAGGGAACCACCAACCAGGGCAAAGCCTGGCGCATCCCGCTGAGGTCGTCCATGCTGCGGGTATGGGCGCGATCATAAATCATGCCGACGACAGAGAAGAAGAGGGCAGTCATGACGCCGTGACTGACCATTTGAATACCGGCCCCGGTGAAGCCGACCAGGGTCATGGTGGCAAAGCCCATGGAGACTAACCCCATGTGGCTGACGCTGGAGTAGCCAATGAGATACTTCATGTCGCGCTGGCGCATGGCGATGAAGGAGCCGTACAAGACGTTGATCAACGTGAGCAAGATGACAAAGGGCATCCAATAGATGGTGCCTTCGGGCAGAATCTGGATGCCAACGCGCATGGAGGCATAGGCCCCCAGTTTCATCAGAACACCGGCGTGAATCATGGAAACGGCCGTGGGCGCCGCCACATGACCATCCGGTGACCAGTTATGGAAGGGGAACAAACCGGCCAAAATGGCAAAGCCCAAAAACAAAGGCATAAACCAGATGCGCTGCATGTCAAAGGGGAAGTTCACCTCCGACCAGACCCGTAAATCAAAGGTCGGTTCTACGCCGGCCGCCGGCAAATTAAAGTACAAAACCAGGAAGGCGATGAACGAGATAAAGCTGCCGATGAGCAGGTACAGCGTCAGCTTCATGGCAGCGTATTCGCGTCGTTCCTTCCAGCCCCAGATGACGATCATGACGTACATGGGCAGCACGGCCAATTCGTAGAAGAAGAACAACAAGAAGGCATCTACCGCAACAAACACGCCATGAACACCGGCCACCAGCAGCATGAAGAAGGCAAAAAACTCACGCGGCCGGTCCTCAATGCTCCAGGAGATTAAGACACCGCCCAACCCCACAATAGAGGTCAACAACACCAATGTCGCGCTCAGACCATCCACACCGACGATATAGCCGATATTGATGGCCGGAATCCATTGGTATTCCTCCAGAAACATCAGCGTATCGGCCCAGCGCGCCTGCGCATCCGGCAGATTTTGGTAATAGGCGATATACACATATAGAGACAGTATCAGCCCCAAGATCATGGTGGCCAGAGCCAGCATCCGGGAATTTTCGCCCCGCTCTTTGGGCATCATTAAGATGATGACGGCTGCTACTATCGGCGATAGGGCAATGACTGATAAAAATGGGAAATCCATAAACCCTCTTCCAGCCTCAGATACTTAAGAAGTCAGAGATTAGAGAACAAAAGCAAAGTTAGCGCTTTATTCTCTCAACTAAATAGCTTGGTGACGGTGTCGTTGATAAAGACCAACAACCACTGCGGCCAAATTCCCAATGACAACATCAGGGCCATCAACGGCCAGATCACCGCGTGTTCGCGGAAAGTCATATCTTTCAGACCGCGCCATTCTTCTTTGATGGGGCCATGCAGCGTTTCGCCGATGCCCTTGAGGATGTAGGCGCCGGTCATAAACAGGCCGAGCATGGAGATAGCAACTTGCACGGTGAAGATATTCCAACTGCCGCGCACGATCATAAATTCGCCGACAAAGCCATTCAGACCGGGTAAACCCAGGGAAGCCATGCTGGTGAAGATAAGAATCGCGCCAAACATCGGCATAATAGACCACAAACCGCCAAACGCCTTTAAATCGCGGGTATGGGCGCGTTCGTAGATGACGCCGACCATGAAGAACATGCCGGCCGCCGACAGGCCATGATTGAACATTTGCAAAACCGCACCGCTGGTGGCCATGATGGCGTCGGTGGTTGTGCCGGGATCGGCGAAGGATTGGGCACGGCCGTAAGCATAGGCATACACAGCAATGCCCAATACCACAAAACCCATGTGGTTAATAGACGAGTAGGCCACCAATCGTTTAAAGTCCCACTGACCAAACGCCGCATAGCCACCCATCACAATGCTCAACATGCCAAACGTCGCCAGAATACCGGCCGTCAGATTAGCCTGTTCCGGGAAGAAAGGCACAACCAAACGCAAGAAGCCATACGCGCCCAGTTTCAGCATAACCCCAGCCAAAATCATAGAACCGGCGGTGGGGGCCTGAGTATGGGCATCTGGCAGCCAGGTGTGGAATGGAAAAACCGGCACTTTCAGGGCAAAGGCAATCACAAATGCCCAGTAAGCAATCGCTTTAACGGCATCAACTGGCAAATTGACGTTGGGCAAAATGCCGCCAGCTTGTAAATTCACCCATTTATCCATGAGTTGGGGAATGTCAAACGTCCCCATTGAAAGACCGATAATCTGGATAGAAAGCAACAAGCCCAAACTTCCGGCCATGGTGTAGACAAAGAATTTGAAGGAAGCGTATTCACGGTCCTTCCCACCCCAAATCTTAATGAGAAAATACATGGGAACCAGGCCAAACTCCCAGAACACAAAGAATAGGAGCAAGTCCAGAGCAGAGAACAAACCCAGCATCGCCGCTTCCATAATTAGAAACAGGAACATAAACATGCGCGGGTTCTCTTCGATCTGAAAAGAAGCCAGAATCGAAAGGGGTGTCAGAATGGTGGTCAACAAGATCATAACCAGACTAATGCCATCTATGCCAATATGATAATTGGCGCCAATGGCTGTAAACCAGGGCGCAATCGTCTCAAACTGGATACCGGCATCTACCCGATCGTAGTTGAACCACATGATCAATACGAGAGCCAGGGGAACCAGGCTGAAAATCAGCGCCAGCCAACGAACGGTTCGCTTCGCGTCGCCGGGCAGCAAAAAGATGACTGTGGCCGCCAGCAGCGGGAAGAAAATGACCAGGCTCAGGAGATTGTCTTGAATAAAGTCCATCGGGTCTCCTACTTAATTCACGAATAGAGCTATCTGAGAAAACCACTCAGTTACAGGGCCATAGTAATTGACGGCAAGAACAAAGGCCGTTAACACCGCAATAATCAACACCGACACCAGAACGTATTCTTGAATCTTGCCGGTCTGCAATTGGCGTGAGATTTTAGTCATCGCCAGGAACTGGTCTTTCACCCAATCCACCGCATCGCCAAAGACCAACTCCTCGGTGCGCTTCATATAACGACCAAAAGCGTAGAAACCCCGGGCAACCGCGTGCAAAGTGCCATCAATCAGCCCCTTATCCACAACCTCATAAACCACCTTCTCCGAGATGAAAACGGTTGGGCGGATAAAAACAACCTGATACAACTCATCCCAATACCATTTGTGGTTCAGGAAAACGTGCAGCGGACCCAACGGGGCCACCAGCGGATCTTGCTGCCCAGACGCCAATGGCTTGCGCGCATAAACCAGCCAGCCCAAGAAAAGACCGCCCAACGCCACCACCACAGACACCACCAACGGCACATAGTTCTTAGGCAGCGTTTGGATGGGATGAGACACCAGACCCGCGGCGTACAATTCCTTCATCGGTTCGTAAATGGTCGCGCCAACAAAATGGTGGACAAAATTATTATTTACCAACGGACCTAACACCGGAAATTCTTCTGGAATACCAAACCAACCGGCCGAAACAGCAAATACAGCCAACAAAATCAGCGGCACAACCATAAAGCGACTGCTCTCATGGGCATGTTCCGCCAGAGGCGAGCGGGGTTGGCCCAGAAAAGTCAGGCTGATCTGGCGCATGGTGTAAAACGCTGTCAACAAAGCAGCCACCGAAAGCATGATAAAGACTATCAGCGGCAAAATGGCCCCATCGTGATTCCAACCATACCAGGCTTCCGCCAAAATCTCGTCTTTGGACCAAAAACCGGCGGTAATGAGGGGGAAACCGGAAAGCGCCAGACCACCAATCAGGAAAGTCCAGAAAGTACCGGGCATCTTGTGGCGCAGGCCGCCCATAAAGCGCATATCTTGTGGATCAGTGTGGTGGTCATGAACGTGGTGCGCCCCGTGTTCCATACCGTGAATGACAGAACCGGAAGCCAGGAAAAGCAGCGCCTTAAAGAAGCCGTGCGTGATCAAATGGAAGGCGGCGGCCACATAGCCGCCAATGCCGATCGCGGCAACCATAAACCCAAGCTGCGAAATAGTCGAGTAAGCCAGAACCCCTTTTACATCGTATTGGGCGACGGCAATTGTTGCGGCCATCAGCGCGGTAAACGCGCCAATCCCGGCGATGGTCAGGCTGACAGCCGGGCTGCCCTCAGGCCCCATGCCCACCGCAATCAGCGGGAAGATGCGCACGATCATGTACACACCGGCCGACACCATAGCTGCGGCATGGATGACGGCGCTGACCGGCGTGGGGCCTTCCATGGCATCGGGCAGCCAGACGTGCAGCGGCCACTGCGCCGACTTGCCCACCGTGCCGGTGAACAGCAGCAAAGCCATGATGCCCAGGGCCGGCGCGCCAATGCGCAAGGCGGCTTGTTCTAAACTATGGGCGCTGAGGGCTTCGCTAAAATTTAATGTATCAAACGCCCGGTAGAACCAGACGATACCCAACAGCATGACCACATCGGCGACGCGGGTGGTGAGGAAGGCTTTGATGCCGGCCAGTCGGGGCGGAATGCGTGGAATATCATCGGGACCGAGGTGATACTCGCGGGCGTGCCAAAAGCCGATGAGCGAATAGGAGGTAAACCCCATAATCTCCCAGCCGACGAAGAGCAGTAGCAGGTTGTCGGCGACCACCAGGATGAGCATCCCACCGGCGAACAGACTCATGTAGGCAAAAAAGCGGGAGAGCAGCGGCTCCTCTTGGAGGTGATTGGGCACGCCGAGGATTTTGCCCAGCGGCGCGCCCCAGTTGTGGTAGCCGACGCTGTAGACAAAGATCATGGTGATGGCAAAAGTGACCATGAGGAGCATGACGGCCGTTAACGGGTCCACCGCCACCCCCATCTTAAGCCACGTCCCGTCAAAATAATCGCCCACCGGCAGCCAATCTACCGCGCTGGCGATGACTACCGGATGTTCCTCCAGATGGTGTACATCTTCGGCCGCCACGTTCAGCGCCACCGTCCAGCCTAAGATCAGGGCGGCAAACACACCGGCCCAGGCCACCAGCCAACTGAGGGTGCGGTTTCGATTTGTGAACAGCACGATGACAAAAAACGCCAGCAGCGGACCGGCTGGAATGAGCCATGTCATTAAGGTAAGGGTTTCTTCACTCATAAGGTATTACTCAGGCAATCAACGTTGCGCGCTTTAGTTTCTTAACGTGTCCAATTCTTCGGCGATCACCGAGTCACGGCGACGATAGATGGAGATGATCAGCGCCAGACCAACGGCCGCTTCCGCTGCCGCCACCGTTAGCACAAACACCGCCCACACCAGGCCCACAGGCTGGTTGGGCGCCGTATACCGCCAAAGGCGACCAGATTGATGTTAACCGCGTTCAACATCAACTCGACAGCCATCAAAATAGCCACAGCGTTGCGCCGGGCCATGACCCCGTACAGGCCAATACAAAACAAGAGCGCCGCAACAATGAGGTACCAAGATAAGGGAATCATGCCTTATCCTCCGCTTTCGGCCAGGCTACGATAATTGCCCCTACCAGGGCAGCCAACAAGAGAATCGAAGCAATTTCAAAAGGCAGCACGTAACCCGCAGGGTCTACAAAAGCGCGCCCCATCATGGCGACGGAGTCTTGGATCATTTCTTGGGGGATTTGGGTGCGGGAAGCCAGCGGTACGGCCGCGTTCGGCACAACGGGCCAAAAATCGCGGAACATAAAAAACACCCAAAATAGAATGCCAAAGCTGAGGACGGCCGTTACCAGTGCAAATCCAGCTTGCGAATTAAAGGCTGGCTCATCTGTCTGCATCAAGCGGCGCGTCATCATAATGGCGAAGATCACCAGAATGGAAATAGCGCCGATGTAGACCAATAACTGCGCCGCCGCCAAAAATCCGGCGTCGAGCATGGCGTACAGGCCAGCAACGCCTAAGAAGGTAGCCATCAGGGCCAGCGCCGCATGAAACAAATTGCGCTTAGTGACCACAACGACCGCCATGCTTAACGTGAAGGCGCTAACAAGAATAAAAATTATTTGCTCAACCATGTGTTGAACTTCTCCCTAAAAAACAGGTTTACTATGGGGGGGCGGTCCTGGGGTACCAGTGGGAGCCGCCGTCAGGCTTCGTGGGCTGCAACGGCCGTATCATGATGTCCATGATCGCCGCTACCGGCTGCTGCTTCTGGATCGGATGGACCACCGGCCAACCGCCGTTGGCGACGGGCATGAGCGCGCAAAATCTCAATGGTGATCATGGCGATGACCACATTGGCCGTCAGGTGCGCGCCGGCGCGGGCAAAGTCGTTGAATGTGGCGGGTAAGAGTTTGTCTAAAACGGCCGTTACCAACACCAGCGCCAACGACAACGGGACCAAAAACTTCCAGTTGAAGTCCAAAATCTGGTCCACACGCACGCGGGGCAGCGTTCCACGAATCCAGATATACACAAAATAAACGGCAAACATCTTCACAAAAAAGATGACCAGCCCCAACAAATTACCAATCGCCCAGCCATCGCCAATGACCAGCGTCTCCAGACCAAAAAAGCGATACCCGCCTAAAAATACCGTCGCAAAAAAGCCCGACATGAACAACGTGCTGACAAATTCCGCCAGGAAAAACATGCCAAACTTCATGCCGCCGTACTCAACGTGAAACCCAGCGACAATTTCCGACTCCGCTTCGAGCAAGTCAAACGGCGTGCGGCCAGTTTCTGCCAGCGAAGAAAGAAAGAAAATAAAGGCGGCCAACGGCGCTACCAATAAATAAGGAATGGTTTGCGCATCCACAATAGCTACTGTAGACATCGAACGCGCCAGCAAAATCGGCACCAACAGCGCCAATATCATCGGCACTTCATAGCTGACAAGCTGGGCAACAGAACGAAACGCACCCAACAGCGCGTACTTGTTGTTGGAACCCCAGCCTGCCAGCAGCAGCGCCACAACCGAGACAGAACTAACCGCCATAAAAAAGAAAACGCCAATGTTTAAATCAACGCCAATCACCCCAGGCGCAAACGGCATAATGGCCCACACAATCAAGGCGGCCATAACCGTCAGAAAAGGAGCCAACAAATAAGCCACGCGATCAGCGCCGGTCGGGGTAATATCCTCTTTGATCAGCAGCTTGATGACATCGGCTACGGTTTGCAGCAGGCCATAGCGCCCGCCGACACGATTGGGGCCGATACGGCGCTGAATACGGGCAATCACTTTCCGTTCTAGCCAGATGAGGAAGATCACAATGAGCAAACAAAACGTGGAGATGATGACGACGCCTAAAATATCCATCACCACATTCACCCACGGCTGGTCGCCCCAGAGTTCTCGCAAATAACTGGAAACTGTCAGGCTTACCAGACTCTTTAAAAACTCGAGAAAATTAAAGCTCATATGGTTACTCCCTGCTCTGCCAATCCCAATTTCAACTATGCGCAGGCGCAGAAATTGGCGTACAGATAAGATGTCAAAATCATCAGCGTATTACCTGTTTCGTCTTGGCAAAAGGTGAAATACAGTAAAAAAGATAGAGTCTGGTTCAAACTCTATCTCTTAACGTACCGAACAATGCCGTTTATGTTAAACCCACTCGAGAGCGCCCCGATTCCAGGCGTAGGCCAGACCATCGGCTAATAGGAAGATAAACAACACTGCGGCCATAACGCCAAACAATGTTAGTCGGTCATAAGCCACCGCAATGGGGAAAAGGAAGACAGCTTCAACGTCAAAAATGACAAATACCAGGGCATAAATGTAATACTGAACCTTAAATTGCACCCAAGAACTACCCACCGTCTCAATACCACATTCGTAGGTTTGTTGTTTGATGGGGTTTGGCTTTTTCGGGCCGAGTAGATGGTTCAGAATGACAGGAGCCGCCGGGAAAATGGGTGACAATATGAAAAACCATGCGACAAATTGCCAATCTTGCGACACTAAACGTCCTCCTGTTCCTTTGCAAAAATGAGTGTTTGTGAAATCTGTCCCATTTATAACACATGCAAAGAACATGGGCAAAAGTAGATTCGATTTTGCACAGCTTATTCTTGGCAAGCGCAACCCCTTTAATTTGTGATATGATTTGAGTATACTTTTTGGCACGAACCAATACCCCAAAGAGAGAGGCTCTTATGCTTGAAACCGATCTAGAAATACAACGGATACTGGCGGTAGATGACAACACGTTTACACTGCGCATTGTGCAACACACTTTGGAGCAAGCAGGTTTCCAGGTAACAACGGCCGTTTCTGGCAAAGACGCCCTCAAAGTGATCAACCGGCATGGTATCCCGCACCTGGCAATTGTGGATTTGCACATGCCGGTGATGAGTGGGTTTGAGTTTTGCCACGCCGTGCGTGAATTTAGTGACATGCCCATTATTATGTTGACGGCCGTGAACAGCGAAGACACCATCATTCAGGGTATTGAACAATACGCCGAAGATTACATCATCAAACCGTTTAACCCCAATGAACTGGTTGCCCGCGTCAAGCGTGTTTTACGGCGCATGGGTGACTACACCTACACTCTGGATTCTACAACCCGCATTGACGAACGGCTTCTGATCAACTTTCCCAACCGCGAAGCCCTGGTGGAAGGAGAAACAGTCTCCCTGACACCCACCGAAACCAAATTGCTCTACATTCTGGTCCGCAATGCCGGCCGTATTGTCACCACCGAGTTTCTGCTGAACCGTATCTGGCCCCTCCAAGACGCCCAGGAAGACCGCCTGCACGTCCACGTCCACCGCTTGAGACGAAAGATCGAAGTCAATCCCAACGAACCCAGTTACATTGTGGCCGAGCGTGGCGTTGGCTATCGCTTTAACGCCATTCTGGAATCTAAGCCCAGCGGTTTAGCCAATGCGGCGCTTGATTAGGCGGCGAACGACAAAACGGCCGTATACGCGGCAGCATACGGCCGCGAACCCCCAACCAACCAACCCATTACCAATGCCAACACAAAGGTGGGCACGGCGCACACCCTGTCTGACGCGCCACACCAAAGGACGCTCGTGTCTAAACGAACAAATGAGCAATGGCTGCATGATCTAACCACCCATGGCCCGCCCTATGAAACGGCCATCGGTGATTTACAACACCTTCTGCTCTCTGGTTTACAACATGGCCTGCTCAATCAGGTAAATACATCTGCGCCTGAGTTTGCCACTCAGGCGGAAGATTTCGTGCAAGAAGCCCTGCTCAAAATTTTGGCTAATCTGAACAGCTTCGCCGGCCGCAGCCAGTTCACCACCTGGGCGCACAAAATTGCCATCTCGGTTGCTCTGACAGAACTGCGGCGCAAACGATGGCAAGACAGTTCGCTGGATGGCCTGACTGACACAGAAAGTGGAAACTACACCCCTAGATTGATGGCCGACCCATCGCCACAGCCAGAAAGCGCCACCGAACGGGCCGAAATGATGACCCTGGTGAACCGCCTGATTGCCGAGGAGTTGACGGAAAAACAACGCGAAGTGATGGAAACGGCCGTTATCAAAGGTCTATCCACCCCAGAAGTTGCCCGCCAAATGAGCATGAAACCCAACGCCGTCTACAAAATGCTCCACGATGCCCGCCTACGCCTTAAACAACGTCTGGCCGAAGAAGGGCTGACGCCAGAAGAAGTCATCGCCTTATTCGAGTAAATTCATTCCTTAACAACAGGTAAGAAGTTTAGAACCGGCTGCATCAAACATAGCAAATGACAAACTTAATTGTAAGGCTCATCCATTTACTAAAGGCAAACGGCCGTCGCCGGGACACACCAACGCCAGCAAACCCGCCAGTCGCCAACCATCCAGAGTACAAACCCGCGTCAGGTGACAACCCTAGCTTAAATGAAGAACATATCAAACACCTGATGCACATGCTGGAACAAACCAACTCAGGCATTTGCACCTGCGCTGAAACGTTCGACTTTCTCGACGAATACGTCGAACTGGTCACCAGCAATGAAGAAGCCGCCATGCTCATGCCTTACGTGCAGCGTCACCTGGAGTTATGTCCCGACTGTCACGAAGAGTACGAAGCGCTCCTCCGTATTTTACAAACCGATTTGGCCTGATTCCCCCAGGCCCGACTATCCCAAGAAGACTTCATGAGTGGGCTGCATCCACCACGAATGAAAAGCAAGAGCGAGAGGAAGAATTCGGGCAATACTCTAGCTCTTGCTCTAGCTATTTTCAAGGAGAATTTTAATGACCAAAGCTATCTGGAATGGCGTCATCATCGCCGAAAGTAATCAGACGGAAATCGTCGAAGGCAATCATTACTTTCCACCCAACAGCATCAAACGGGAATATTTTCAACCCAATACCACCCACACCACTTGCCCCTGGAAAGGCGTCGCCAGCTATTACGATGTCGTCGTGGGAGGTCAGGTCAACAAAGGCGCAGCCTGGTATTACCCCGACCCCAAACCAGCCGCCAGCAATATCAAAGACCATATTGCCTTCTGGCGTGGGGTTCAAGTAGAATCCTGAAGGCACATTTAGCGAACTTTAGCGACAGAGGAACCATCATGCTCTTAGCCGGTGATATTGGCGGCACCAAAACAGTGTTGGCGCTGTTCGCCACAGAATTGAACACGCTGCACCCGCAGCACGAAGTCACCTTTTGGAATCGGGATTTTGCCTCGCTGGAAGATGTGATTCTGGCCTTTCTCAAGGAGACGGCCGAACCGATAACCAGCGCCTGTTTTGGCGTCGCCGGGCCGGTGGTCAACGGCCGTTCAGCCATCACCAACCTGCCCTGGGTCATAGATGCGGCGGCCATTCAAGCGGCTTTTGGCTTCCCCCAGGTATTTCTGCTCAACGACCTGGAAGCTATTGCCAGCGCCATTCCCTACCTGACGGCCGACGATTTGATAACGCTCAATACCGGTGAACCCCTGCCCAACGGCGCGATAGCCGTCATTGCGCCAGGGACCGGCCTGGGAGAGGCGTTCCTGGTGTGGGACGGCCGTTCCTACCAGGCCCATCCCTCCGAAGGCGGTCATGTCTCTTTCGGTCCCATCAACGACGAACAAATGGAACTGCTCACCTACATGCTCGCCAAATTTGACCACGTGAGCGTGGAGCGCGTCTGTTCCGGCAGCGGCATCCCCAACCTGTATGGCAGCCTGCGTCACTCCGGCCGCTACGAAGAGCCAGACTGGCTGCGCCAGGCGCTGGTGGCCGCCATAGACCCCACACCGGTAATCATCAACGCCGCCCTGGAGAGCAGCGAACCGATTTGCGTCGCCACGCTGGACCTGTTTCTGGATATTCTGGCCGACGAAGCCAGCAATCTGGCCTTGAAGGTGTTGTCTACCGGCGGCGTTTACCTGGGCGGCGGCATCCCGCCGCGCATTTTGCCCCAATTGCAGCAGCCCCGCTTCCTGGAGGTTTTTAGCAGCAAAGGGCGCTTCTCCGGCCTGATGCAAAAAATGCCGATCCATGTCATCCGCAATCCTAAATCCGCCCTATATGGCGCGGCATATTATGGACTCAACCACCCGCTGCGGAAGAAAAAGAAGAAAGAGCAACTGGAAGCTGTGAGTGGATAGTCGGGAGTGGGGCGCTGCGCCGACGGTGCATGTTTTTGCCGACGCGGCGGCGCTGGTAGAAGCGGCGGCGCGGCTGTTTGTGACTATCGCCGCGACGGCCGTCGCCCAACACGGCCGTTTCCTGACCGCTCTCTCCGGGGGCAGCACACCACAAGCCCTCTTCCAACGCCTCAGCCAGCCTGACTATGCGCAGCGCGCGTTCTGGCGCAGCAGCCACATTTTTTGGGGCGATGAGCGCCTGGTCCCGCCAGACGACCCCGGCAGCAATTACAAACTGGCCGCCGATTTGCTGCTCCAGCACGTGCCGGTTCCCGCCGCCAACATCCACCGCGCCAAAGGGGAGCTAGACCCGGAAACGGCCGTCACCGATTATGCCCACCAACTGCACCAACTTGCCCCCGCCGGTCATGCCTGGCCGCGCCTGGACCTGGCCTTGATGGGCCTGGGCAGCGACGGCCACACTGCCTCCCTCTTTCCCGGCCCCATCGCACCAGGCGAACGCACTCACCCCGTCATCGCCGTCACCGCCAACTACGACGGCCGTCCCGCCCACCGCCTGACATTAACGCCCCTGGTCTTCAACGACGCCAGCCATATTCTCTTTTTGGTCACCGGGGCAAACAAAGCGCAGGCGGTAACGGCCGTCCTGCACGGCCCCCCCGCCGCCGAACAATGGCCCGCCCAACGCATCCACCCCACCACCGGCCAGATTACCTGGCTCCTCGACCAATCCGCCGCCGCACCACAACCCAAAACCAGCTAAAAGCGAACAACTAATCCTTCACCCTTCACCCTTCATCCTTCCCCATTCCCAACACCTCGGCCGCCAAAACCTGCATCTCTTCGATTTCCGCCTGGCCCATCCCGCTGGAACGCCAATAAGCTGCCAACAAATCGGCCGGCGTCAGTTCCTCCACCGCCACTGTATCGCCCAGGCGGGCGCGTTTTTCCAGATGGCGGTGCTTTTGAATTTGCACGCTCAGGGCAGTGGCAAAATAGTCATTGAGGGCATTCTCGTCCAGCAGCGGCTCCCAATCTTGTGGATAACTCAACTGCACCCGGCAAATTGCTCCTGCCACCTTTTCCGGCGCCGGCATTTGGCGCATGATGTCGGCCATGAAGGTATCGGCCACGGCCGTATCCACTTTCATATCCAAAAAACGGCGCGTATTCAGCCGTTGGAACGCCCACTCCGTTTTGCCCCGGCTGACCGTCGCCAGCACAAACCCTTTATGCTCGTTCACCTCGCCAAAGTCAATGCGCTCAATGGAACCGGGATACACCACCGGCGGCTGGCTGCCCTTTGCCGACAGGCATTGGTGCTTGTGGATGTGGCCCAACGCCACGTAATCCAGCCGCTTATCGTTGACCAGGCTGCCGCTGAGAACCAGTTCATGCCCCAACATCACCGCCCGTTCGCTGCCGTAGACCGCACCTTGCACGCTGGCGTGGGCCGTCAGGATCAGGGGCAAGTCGGGGTCCGCCTGCTCGATAAGGCTGGCGACCCGCTGGGCTACCACGTCTTCGGCTTCGGCCAGCAGCGTCTCGCGGGCTTTGCCGGACAATTCTTCATAAGCCATGAAGCGGCTGGTAGAGACCCAGGGCACGGCAATAATCTGCGCCGCGACGCCCAACTCGTCGGGGCCAAACAGGCGGATGGTATCGGCGACGTGGATGTGGGGTACACCCAGGGTGGCAAATTCGTGCAAGGTGTGGGCACGGCCGGCCGCCGGCGAAACGTCGTGGTTGCCCACCAGCAGCAGGGTAGGAATGCCGGCCTGCGACAGGCGCATGATGCGTTTGCCCCATTCGCGCTGGAAGGTGGGCTGCGGATTGCGGTCTTTGTAGGCGTCACCGGCAAAGATGACCAGGTCTACCGGTTCCGCCACGGCCGTATCCACAATCTGGTCCAACGATTGCAAAAAATCCATCACCCGGATGGGCAGGGTAGTCTGGGGGTCATGACGGCCGTAATTGGCAATGTCAATATGAGCATCGGCAAAATGCAAAATACGCAAACTTTTGTTAAACATCTACACCTTCCTTAAACTTTGTCGGCTTCAGAAATCCTCAGGTTGTAGACTCATGGGCAGCCAGCCACCGGCCAGACCGCTGCCTGAAACTGCTTACTGCTGTCTGGCACGTTGGGTATAACATGCTGCACCATGATGAAATAACTGCCCGCCTGCAAATTCCGCAGGCAAATCTGCTCCGCTACACCCTGGAAAGGCGCGTCGCTGACGCCCCAGATCACCTTATTGCCATCATACAAATACAAGTCGAGATCCTCGCCAGACGGAACCGTCAGATCAATCCGTATAGACTGCCCCTGAGACAGGTTAATCTGATAAAAACGGTGGCGGTCTGTGGCCGAAGCGATGTTTTGCGAGCGAACCTGCGCCAGAGGCAGGTAATGGGCAGTAGCAAAGGTGAAGTTTTCGGGGCTGCCGCTGGCAACAACGGGCAGGTACAGATTGCCGCGAATGGGTATCGCCATCTTTTTGATCAGGGGATTGGGTGAATTGCCGGAATAATCAAAGCTGCCGCCCAATGCCCACAAGGTATTGCCCACAAAACCGCCACGCGGCCACGTCAGCGCCGGTTCGCCCGGCTGACGGTTGTTAAGGTCGTACAGATAATCTAGCAGATACCAGGAGTTGGTGGTCGGGTCATAAAATTCCACTTCGGGCACGGCTTTGCCATTGACATCAATGCCGCCATACACATACCAACGGCCGTCTGGCCCCACAGCGCCATGCGCAAAATAACGGGGAATCTGCATATCCCCGGTATTGATCCAGGCGGTTGGCGTAGAGGCATCGGCGCATTCGCCGGTTGTCAGCAAAGCCACCGGCAAAGTGCCGCTCGGATTCCAGGTAAAACCGCCGGCCACACAGATTCGGCCGCCAATTCGCGCCGCTGTATGCCCGTAACGGCTTGCGTTGAGCGAGGGCCAGGTAGTCCAGGTATTGGAGGCAGGCGTGTAGAACAATACATCATCGCGGATGGTATTGGTGTCTGTGACCACATTGGTCAGCGGCCAACCCGGCCCTTCGATGCCGCCCAACAGGTAATAACCAGCCGGGCTGTCGTTGGCGACGGCCGTCGCATAGGCAAACGGTTGTCCACTGCTCAGAGGCACGGCCGCTGCCTGCTGCCAAAAACCGCCGGACACGTCATACAACCAATGAAGGTTGCTGTACGCTGAATCCTGGGCGCTGATACTGCCGCCAGGCACGTAAATTCTTTGGGTCGCGTCCACATAAGCGGCCGTTGTGTTGACAAATCCAGACCCCGGTATCGGGTTAAGCGCTGTCCAGGTGTTGTTGGTCGTCTGGTAACGGTAAAATCCGTTGGTGAGGAATGAATTGGTCGTCAGCCCGCCCACCATGTAGATATCGGAGCCAACAACGGCCGTCGCGTGGCGGCTGACCGGCGCGGCTGGCGCGGAGACAAAACCCACATTGGTCCAATTAGACACCAACGGCGTCACATAGGCCGCCTGCAAGTTTAGCAGCAGCGTACTACCCAATGCGCCGGGCTGCCAATCGGCCACTTCTACGTAATAGGTCACGCCGCGCTGCACAGCAAAGGTCACTTCCGAAGCCAGACCAGAGGTGTCGTCGTTACAGGCCACTGGCAGCAGCAAAGCCGCGCCGCATGAGCCGGTAAACACACCCAGAATGGTATCGTAAGCCGAGGTACGGGTGTTGATGGTCACCAGGCCATTGTAATCAGTGGTGAACTGATACCACGCTGTGCGAAAACCCTGGCTGCTGGGGGGATTAGACCCCCACATGCAGGTTAGCGCCGGATCATCGGCCGAGGTGGTGAAGCTGGCGACATTGGTCTGGCTGGCGGCCGGCACGGTGAGCGGAATTAACGAGAGCGACCTGGCCGAACTGCAAAAGTTGCTGGCCGGCCGCACGTCGTCGGGCGACATGGGCACAAGGGCCAGGACCATGCCGTTGAGAGGATTGACGGCCGTTGGGTCCCCCATCGTGAATTCTGGCGCTTCGGCATCGTTCGGTACAACCGGAACCCAGGCATTTCCCGCTGTCGCTGTAGGCTGCACATCGCCGCTATCTTGCGCGCCAACCCAGGCCGCTGCCCCCAATAAGGCCACCATCAGTACGGTTGTAAATACCAGAAAAGAACGCATAAAAACTCCGTTGAAAATAGCTAAAGCCAGAGCTAGAGTTAGAGTATTGCCCGAATTCTTCCTCTCGCTCTCGCTTTTCATTCGTGGTGGTGGGCTGCGCTCAGAAACTCTTCTGCGGCGCAAGCCGGGGGACAACGAGGATCGTATAAAATTGCCGTTTAGCCACCCTGGGATTGTACAAAGAGACGGAATGGGCGCAAACAAGAGCTGCGCCAAGGTCCCCGACGACTGGCAGCGCCGGGGACCCGATGTCATTATTTTGGGTTTCACCAGAGCAGGGCGATTTTGAAAATCGCCCTGCTGCCAAACGCTCAAGCATTGGTAGCCGTCAGGCTGATTTACGCAGCGACAACACCACCTCTTGTACGCCGATAGCGATGGTTTGCTGGTAATCGGGGTTGGGTAGGGAAACGGCCGTAACCGTCAGCGCCAATGTCTCCTGCTGCACGTACCCGGCAAAGTTCACCAGCGCCGCCGCCACAGCGCCATCGGCCACATAGCCCAGGTCTATCCGGTCGGAAATCTCCAGCCCGGCCTCTTTGCGCATGGTGTTAATGGCCCGCACCAGATCACGGGCATAGCCTTCCTGCACCAGTTCCGGCGTCAGGTGGATGTCTACGGCCACAGTCACGCCCTTGTCGCTGGCGACGGCCAGGCCGCCGCGCGCTTCGGTTTGCACCAACACATCGTCGGCGGTTAAGACGGCCGTTTTGTCACCGCCCAAATCCACCACCAAATTCTCGCCCGCCTGAAGCTGCCGCGCCGCCCACGCCGGGTCCAACGCCTCTAACGCCTGGCGGATGCGCGGAAAATCCTTGCCGAACTTCGGCCCCAGCGCCCGGCTGTTGGGCAGCAGCTTATAATCCACCAACTCGCCCACTTCCGAGACGATCTCGATTTCTTTGACATTGATTTCCTCTTGCAGCACATCGGCCAATTCCAACAAGTCGGCCTGTTCCTGCTGGCTGCCCACGTTGACGCGGGCTTTGGCCAACGGCTGGCGCAGCTTCACGTCGGCCGCGCCGCGCGCCGCCCGGCCCAGGCCAGCCGTCACAATCGCCAGCCGCATCTTCGCCAGCAAAGCCTGGTCCAGGGCCGCCGCATCCGCCTGCGGGTAGAAGCAGTGGTGGACGCTGGCCGGGGCGTTTTCATCCACACCGCGCACCAGATTTTGATACATAGCCTCGGTCACAAAAGGCACAAAGGGGGCCAGCAGTTTGATGTATTGCACCAACACATCATGCAGCGTGGCGTAAGCCGCCCGTTTATCGTCGTCGCCCTCGCTCTTCCAGAAACGGCGGCGCGAACGGCGCACGTACCAGTTGCTCAAATCATCCAGATACGCTTCCAGCACCTGCGTCGCCTTTTCCGAATCATACACGTCCAGCGCCGCCCGCGTCGCCAGCGTCGTCTCGTCCAGCCGGGCCACAATCCAGCGGTCCATTTGAGATTTCGGATTTCGGATTTCGGATTTCGGATCGTCGGAGCCGAAATCCGCACCGGGTTGCCAGTTGTCTAGCTGCGCGTAGCTGACGAAGAAGGAATAGACATTCCACAGGGGGATGAGGAAGCGGCGGCGGGTTTCGTCGCCGGTGTGGTAGCCGAAGCGTAGATTTTGTTCGGGGCGGCAGCTGGCGTAGAGCCAGCGCATGGTGTCCGCGCCCATTTTGTCGGCCGCTTCGTTGAATTCGATCATGTTGCCGGAGGATTTGTGCATGTCACGGCCGTCTTCGGCTTGCAGCGTCGCATATCCAAACAGGTTCTTAAACGGCCCCACCCCATCGGCCATGAGGGTGCTTTGGGCCAGCAGGCTGTAAAACCAGTTGCGGAACTGGCCGGGGAAACTTTCGCTGATCCAATCGGCCGGATACCACTTCTCCCAGTAGGCGCGGTCGGTGCTGTAATGGATGGTGCTGATGCCGACGATGCCTGCGTCTAACCAGGGATTGCCCACGTCTTTGATGCGCTCGACGGGCGCGCCGCAGTTGGGACAGGCGATTTTGACGGCATCAATGAAGGGGCGATGGGGCGTGTGGCCGTCGAATTCCTCCCAACCGGCCACGGCGCGCTCGGCCAATTCCTCACGGCTGCCGACGACGTGAAAATGGCCGCATTCGCCGCACTCGTAGATGGGCAGCGCCAGGCCATAGTACCGCTTTTTGCTGATCATCCAGTCGTGCATGTTGCGCAGCCAATCTTGCTCGCGGTCGTAGCCAAAGCTGGGATACCAGTTGGCCTGGTCTACAGAGTCCATGATCTGGTAGCGGAAGCTGGCCGCTTTTTCTTGCGACGTCACTTCGCTGCGCGGTTTGTCGTAGAGCGTGCCCATGTTGATGAACCATTCGTCCACCAGCCGGTAGACCAGTTCGTTGCCGCAGCGCCAGCAGTGGGGGTAGCGGTGGGCGTAGCGCTGTTTGCGGTAGTAGACCCCTTTCTCTTGCATGTTTTGGAAGATGTCAGGGGCGACGTCGTGAGCGGAACGGCCGTTCAGCCAATCAAAGCCGCCCTTGTAGATGCCGTTTTCGTCCAGCGGCGCAATCACCGGCAGGTTGTACTCCTTGCCCAGCTCAAAGTCCTCCGCGCCGCAGCCGGGGGCGATGTGGACGATGCCTGTCCCTTCCGCCGCGCCGACCTCTTTCCAGGGGATGACGCGATGGGTATACCCAGCCTCAGCAAAGGCTTGCTGCGCGGCCGGCAGTTCGTCAAACGGGCCGCTGTATTGCCAGCCGATCATGTCTATGCCGGTCAACCGTTCCACCACTTCCGCTTTGCCGGTGAGCGATTGTTTCATCGCTTCTTCGGCCAGGTAGTAGGTCCAGCCATCTTCAGCCTGGACTTTGACATAGGTGAGTTCGGGGCCAACGGCCGCGGCGACGTTGCTGGTCAGCGTCCAGGGTGTGGTCGTCCAGACGAGCAAGGCTTCTTTGTCGCGGCCCAGCAGCGGGAAGCGCACAAAAACCGAGTCGTGGGTGACTTCCTGGTAGCCTTCGGTGACGATTTCGTGCTGGCTGATGCCGGTGCCGCAGCGGGCGCACCAGGGCATCACGTCGCGCCCTTTGTACACCCAGCCGCGATCGAAACATTTTTTGAGGAAGGCCCAAATCTGGTAGTTGTTTTCGTCGCTGAAGGTGAAGTAGGAGCCGCCCATCTGGGGCATGCCCAACTGCCCGACGACCTGTTCGACTGTGCCGGTGACAGGGCCATGTGGCCCCTGCACGGTGACTTGCTGGTAAGGGTCTTCGGTGAGCATGTCGCGGAGTTGGCGGAGAACGGCCGTATCGTTCCAGTCCATCCAATAGCCCAGGCGGATGGATTGTTCGGTTTGCACGGCCGCGTAGTTGAGAACCTGGTGCTTGCATTCGTTGGTAAATTTCGCCAGGCCAAATTTTTCGATTTCGCGCTTGCTGTTGAAACCGAGCCGCTTTTCGACGTTAACTTCCACCCAGAGGCCCTGGCAGTCGAAGCCATTTTGCCAGCGTTCGTTTTTGCCTTGCATGGCGTGGTAACGCTGGTAGAGGTCTTTGTAGGTGCGGCCCCAGGCGTGGTGAACACCCATGGGGTTATTGGCGGTGATTGGGCCGTCAATGAAGCTGTAGATGCCGTGTTCGGCTTCGGTTTGGGCGCGTAGGCGGCGCAGTTCATTGAAGGCGTCGGTATCGCGCCAGAATTTTAGGATGTCTTGTTCGAGTTGGACGAAGTCTACTTTGTTGGATACGTCTTTGAAGCCCATTGTTTTCTCCATTTCGCATTTCGGATTTCGGATTGGGGAGGAACGGCCGTTCTTCCTACCTTCATGTTTTGTATTGAATGTGCCGGGTGGCTACGGCCGTTAACTCTTCCTTATACGCTCCCCCCATCTTCACCATCCCCAACGGCCAGCGCGATTCGTCATAGCTGCGCCAGATGATGCGCTGTTGGTCGTTCCAGGCCAGCTTATGCGGGACATACTTTCGCAATTGGCCCGCAATTTCCATCTCCATGTAGTCGGTGATGAGCATGTGATAGGTAAATGATACCTCCTGCACGGCCAGCGTGTCGGATGCGCCGATATGGCCGTTGAGGGTCACGGCCGTTTTCGGCTCGTTCCCGCGCCAATCGGCAAAATGCAGCCCGGCTACCGACGGAAACCAGAAGCGATACCCTTTGGGCAGGTCTATAACTTGCTCTGAATCTTGCCCATTGAGGGTACGTGTGGCGGTCACGGCCGTTTCCTCCAGCACCACATCGCCCACCACATTCAGCCCACCACCCCAAAAACGATATTTTAACCGCTCCACCTGCCCGCCAGGATTAACCACCGCGTGATACAAGTAGGTGTGGCCTGATGGCGCAGCGCGCGCGTCCAGGTCTACGCGCAAAAACTGGTAGCCATCGGTAACGGCCGTCAGCCGCCACTCTTCGACAGCGCCGGTGGCACGGCCGTCTTGCGCATACCGGTACTGCCCGGCGGCAAGCGCCTTCTCAAATGGCTGCTCATGGATAATAAAGCGCATAATAATGGCCCGCAGATTACGCAAATTGGGGACTAAACAAAAAAACGCCTTCATCCCTTAATGGGACGAAGGCGTATAGTCTCCGTGGTACCACCCAAATTCCTGGTATTCACCAGGCTCTCAGTCAACAACAAACGGCCGTCGCCCTTGATTGTCGCAGCCCCATTAACGTGGGGCGAATCCGGCTGAGCCTACTCAGGTAACTGTCCACCGAACACTTCCCTTTCAGTCAGCAGCTCCGGAGGGATTTTCGGCCGCTCATTTGTACCTGCCTTCCACCACCACAGGCTCGCTTGCCAAACGTCAGACGCCCTACTCGTCTCCATCACCGCTTTTTGTTATCGAACTGGGCTATAGTATGACAAAACGGCCGTTGAAAGTCAAACAACCCCATTACTTTAGTATAATTGTGTAGACAACCCCATGTCCTTGTGATAATCTTTAGAAGTACTAGCGTGTACTTTGGGGTTCCAAACCTAAACTCCACATAAACATGCTCTAAGGATTTGCAATGGCCGAAGCTCTGAAAAAAGTGGTTTGCATCGAAGATGAATTAGAGATGATCGATTTGGTCAAGCTCATCTTAGGTCGTAACAGGTTCGATGTCACCGGCGCCGTTGGCGGGCACGAAGGCCTACGCAAAATCGCCGAAATCAAGCCAGACCTGGTTTTGTTAGACCTGATGATGCCGGAAATGGATGGCTGGGAAGTCTACCAAAAAATGAAAGCGTCCGAAGAAATGCGTGACATCCCGGTCATCGTCGTCACCGCCAAAGCGCAGAGCATAGACCGCGTATTAGGCCTACACATCGCCCGCGTAGATGATTACATCACCAAACCCTTCGGTCCCCAGGAATTAATAGACAGCGTCGAACGGATCATTAGAAGCTATTCCAAGGAACGCACCCGCTAAATCCCTGGAGTCTGGCAGGAACCGCCCCCCTCCCACCGCAACGCTATCTGGCGAATCTTCCCATACAGTCAGCAAACAAAACGCCGGCATCAATACATTTTTTCACTGCTCCGTCAAACCCCAAAGCCCGGCCGCCACACTGCCGGGCTTTTTTGCGCCCTTTCACCGGTACTGGGCCAATAACCACGCCTCCTACCCAGGATCAACCAGTCAAGCAAATCAGATTGCCTATCTTCCTTTCAATCTGCTATACTGCAACCGTTCAAAGCAAATCAATTCATCACCTATACAGCGATCCGCGTGACCAAATTAAGTAACATCGCTCGAGAAACATTCTGGCTTTTTTGGCATTCATGGAGCAATTGCTCGAATGAATACAATAAACCACATGCCCCAAAATTTTTAATGGCTGTTTAGCTGCCAATCATCAGCGAGGAACAAGTTGTACATCCGATTTTGGGGAGTACGCGGTACAATCCCCACCCCAGGTCCAGACACCATTCGCGTTGGCGGAAACACCTCTTGCATCGAAGTAAGAACCTCCGACGACCAGTTGATCATTCTTGACGCCGGTTCAGGCATCCTCTCATTAGGCAAGCATCTGCTCAAAACCAATCCTGGGCGCATCATCGGCAGCATTTTGATCAGCCATACACACTGGGACCATATCCAGGGCTTCCCCTTTTTTGCACCCGTCTGGGGACGCAGCAATCGGTTTGTGCTGGTAGGCCGCAAGCGTGTTGGGCAGCGGTTGGAAGAGATTATCGGCGGCCAATTCCTGGAACCTTACCTGCCCTTTGCCTATAAATCTTTGCCGGCCGACTTGCTGGTCAAAGAAATATCTGACGGCGAAAGCGTCATCATTGGCGAAAACACCCGTGTAGAGACGGCGCTGATGAACCATCCGGGTGGCTGTCTTGGTTTTCGTATTGAAGACAACGGCGTCGTCCTAGCTTATTGTAGTGACGTTGGTCATGAAAATGACCAGTTTGACGCCGGCGTACTCAAATTAGCCCACAATGCCGACCTGCTCATTCACGATTCCCACTTTGGCACCACCGAAGAAAGAAATGCGCGCTCCGACTGGGGACATAGCACCTGGCTAGAAGCCGCTCAGGTAGCCATCGAAGCCGGCGTTAAAAATCTCGGCCTCTTTCATTACTCACCAGACCTGAGCGACGACGAAGTAGAGCAGATATTGGGCAAAACGAGGCAGCTATTTCCGCGCACCTTTATGTCCCGCGAAGGGCTGGAAATCAGCCTGCCTTTGACACAACTACCGGAATGAGGCCCAAACTGGCGATAGAGGGGTAAATCAAATTGCCTCAAAATGAGAATCGAATAAAATTAGGTATACAGTACTATTCGAGACAGCCTGAGTGGGACATGTTTGGCCGTACCATAAGATCATTCCCTTCTGCTCTTTATCCTTTAAACACTGATTTGTATCATCTCAATAAATAGGGGTGAGACTTCTGACAAGGTAACAAAAATGTCAGATTACGACCTTTGCGAGTATAGATGGCTGTTTCACACGTTTCTTCATACGTTTTGGGAGATATTTTGACTGAGTCGGTATTGATCGTTGATGATGAGCCTATGGCGCGTACTTTGCTGCGGTTGATGCTCGTGCGTGCCGGTTTCAATGTTGCCGAAGCTGAAGATGGGTATGATGCATTGAACAAGGTTAAACAGAGCCAGCCGGACATAGTCTTATTAGATGTGATGATGCCTGGCATGGATGGATTTGCCGTCTGCGAGAAGCTGCGTCGGGGAAAAGAAACGTCTACACTGCCTATCATTATGTTAAGCGCAAAAACTGATCTGGACAGTATTAACAAAGGGCTGCGGGTGGGAGCCACTAAATATCTAACCAAGCCCATTTCGCCAGAAGATCTGACACACCACGTGCGAGAGGTTTTGGACCTCGCAAAACCGATTGGTTAAAAGGTCAATTGGGGAATTGGGTGGCAGAGTTGGCAGACAAATGAGTTGCCTTGTAAAATTATTGTGATAAAAACCACAAAGGTTTGGAACTGTACATTCTTGGAGGCTTAGAATCATGCTCGTCAAGCGATTAATTCTGGTAGCTGTTTCCCTTGCTTTTGGCGTAGCGGCCACATTTGGAATTCTCCTGGCCGTTGGCACAGATTATGATACCTACGGTTTTGGCTATTTCTTTTTCACGTCTTTGGCTCTTGCTTGTTTTCTGGCAATCTGGCTGGACAAATTTATGGATACCCAGATTTTGCCGAAATAGTGCGCTGCCTATGCCAAAACAGATATGCTATTGTAAGACCTCCGTGCTGTACGCCGGGGGTCTTTTGTTTTATTGGAAACCATTTCCCACCCTAAAGGACCGATACATATGACTGCACAACTCATTGATGGCATTGCCATCGCCGAACAAGTGAAAGAAGAAGTAAAAACGGCCGTTACCCAAATGCAAGCCCAACACGGCTATACCCCGGGCCTGGCCACCGTTTTAGTCGGCGAAGACCCGGCTTCCAGCACTTACGTGCGCATGAAGCAGCGCACTTGCGAAAAACTGGGCATCCGCTCCATCGGCCATGTCTTGCCGGCGGACGCTTCCCAGGCTGAAGTGATCGCTCTGGTGTCTGAGCTAAACGCCGACCCGACCATCAATGGTATTTTGGTACAGCTTCCGCTGCCGAAGCATATCAACGAAGAAGCCGTTCTCAACGCCATTGACCTGGAAAAAGATGTGGACGGCTTTCACCCGGTGAATATCGGGCGGTTGGCGATGAAAGGGCGCGACCCGTTATTTATCCCTTGTACGCCGTATGGCTGTATGGTCTTGCTGGAGCGCTCTGGCATTGTCACAAAGGGGGCGGATGCAGTGATTGTCGGCCGTTCCAACATTGTGGGGCTGCCAATGGCGATGCTGCTGCAAAAGGCAGACGCCACAGTGACCATTTGCCACAGCCGCACCAAAGATTTGGCCGCCCACGTGCGCCGCGCCGATATTGTCGTAGCCGCCATTGGTTGGGCCAATATGATCACCGGCGATATGATCAAACCGGGTGCGGCGATCATTGACGTAGGCATCAATCGGGTAGACGACGCCAGCGACAAACGGGGGTACAAACTGGTCGGTGACGTAGACTTCGAGTCGGCCAAAGAGGTGGCGGGAGCAATTACGCCCGTCCCTGGTGGCGTTGGCCCGATGACCATTGCCATGCTCATGAAGAACACACTCCGCGCCGCGGAGATAGCCCTGGCGAAACGATAAACCGAGAACGATGGACGGCGGACCTATGCCGTTCATCGTTCCTACTTCATCGTTCATTGTTCCAGGTCTTCCGGCGTGTTGAGGTTGGCAAAGGAACGGCCGTTCGCATCCAGCCGCTCTATCGCCTCTCGTTCCACAAACCGCACGGTGACGCGGCCAAAAAAGCTGGTGATTTTGAACATTTGGGCGCGTAAATTGGTTTCAATGGGGGCCAGGCACGCCCGGCTGTAAACAGCGTGCAGCGGTTCGGGGAATTTGTCCCAACGGGGCACAATCACATCGGCTTGCTGGCGCAGACCGATCTGGTATTGCAGCAAATCGCGGTTTAGCCAGGGCATGTCGCAGGCAACGACGAGGGTATAGGCGTGGCTGGCGTGGTGAACGGCCGTATAAATCCCCCCCAACGGCCCACAATCCGGGTACACATCGCTAAACATCGGCAGCCCCAGGTGGGCGTAATCGGCCGGTTTATTGGTGATGAGGATCGTCTCCGCGCCCAGACCGGCCACGCGCTCGATGACCACTTCAATTAACGGCCGTCCCTGGAACAACACAAATGATTTATCGCGCCCCATGCGGCTGCTTTTCCCCCCGGCCATAATCGCTACCGTCGTCTCATCCATCGTTTTCCTCAGCAAAAGAACCCGTACTCGTACTTGTCAGCCTGCAAATCAACAGCCACCGCGTCAGCCAGCACCGCTGGTCCACAGCCATCGCCCCGTACAGGCTCTCCGCATGATAATGTCCCGCAATAGTTTTGTAAAGGACATCCTCCATTTTGAGTCACGGCCAACAGGAGAATTTCTGCGGCTTTGCATTTGCCGTGCAATTTACCTGTCAGGCAGGTATAACTTTCATCTAATCTTGAAGCGATGCGGAGGAGAACATGTCAGACAGCTACCAGGGCGAACTGGATTTACAAGAATTTCGCCAGACCGGACACCAATTGGTGGAGTGGATCGCCGAGTACCTGGCGCATCCAGAGCAGTATCCAGTTTTGTCGCGCAGCCAGCCCGGTGAGATTAAGGCGCAGCTGCCAACGGCCGTTCCCGAACAGCCAGACCCACTGGCGGCCATCATCACCGATTTCGAGCAGATCATCCTGCCGGGCATCACCCATTGGAACCACCCCAGTTTCCACGCCTATTTCAGCACCACCGGCTCTGCGCCGGGCATTTTGGCGGAGATGTTGATTGCCGCGCTGAATGTCAACGGCATGTTATGGCGCACGTCACCGGCAGCCACCGAGCTGGAAGAGGTGACATTGAACTGGCTGCGGCAGTTATTGGGCTTGCCGGCCGATTTTGCCGGCGTGATCATGGACGGCGCTTCGATGTCTAGTATGATTGCCGTCGCCATCGCCCGTGAAGCGGTGGCCGGGTTGGATGTGCGTCGTCAGGGGCTGGTCGGCCGCAGCGACACGCCCCGTTTACGCGCCTACATATCCGACCAGACCCACTCGTCGGTGGAGAAAGGGGCGATTGTCTTGGGAATTGGGCAAGAAAACGTGATCAAAATCGCCAGCGATGAGCAGTTTAGGATGGATGCGGCGGCGTTGGAAACGGCCGTTCTCCAAGACCTGTCCGCCGGTTATCGTCCCTTCTTCGTCTGCGCCAGCGTGGGAACCACCTCCACCACCAGCATAGACCCCGTGCCGGCCATCGCCGACATCGCCGAAAAATATGGCCTGTGGCTGCACGTAGATGGCGCTTATGGCGGCGTGGCGGCCATCATCCCCGAACAACGCCACCTGCTAGATGGCGTCGCGCGGGCCGATTCCTTCGTCACCAATCCGCACAAATGGCTCTTTACCCCAATGGACCTGAGCGCCTTTTACACCCGCCACCCAGACATACTGCGGCGCGCTTTTAGCCTGCTGCCGGAATATCTGCGCAATGCCGAGACGGAGGCCAACGCTGTGATTGATTATATGGATTATGGTGTGCAGCTTGGTCGCCGCTTCCGGTCGCTGAAGTTGTGGTTTGTGCTGCGGGCGTATGGGCAGGAGGGGTTGATTGCCCGGCTGCGAGAACATATTCGGCTGGCGGCCATGTTGGCTGGCTGGATAGACGCCGCGCCAGACTTTGAGCGTCTGGCCCCCACGCCGCTGAGTACCGTCTGCTTCCGTGCCCATCCGCGCCGTCTGGACAACCCGGAACAGTTGAATATGCTGAATGAAAGGCTGCTGACGGCCGTTAACAAAACCGGCCAAATCTTCCTATCCCACACCAAACTGAAGGGAGCCTATACCCTACGTCTGGCTATCGGCAACATCCGTACCGAAGAGAGCCACATCCAGTATGCCTGGGAGCTGCTGCAAGAAAAATTGAGGGAAATGTAGCTGGTGGCGACCAGCGGTGATAATCGCTGCTCGCTTAAATTGGGTACAAAATTCGGCCGCAGCCGCCGCAGTAGGCCATTTCACCCTGTTCAGCGGTCTTTACTCTGGCAGCCGACACAATCATAAAGCAGGCCTGACATTCGTTGCCCTTCAATCCGGCCACGGCCACGGCGTTTTTATGCTGGCGGGCGATAGTGTCGTATTTGGTCAACGAATCGGGGGTAAGCAAAGCCGCCTGTTTCTGGCGTTCACCCATCAGCCGGTGCAGGCGCAGAGCCAATTCTTGTTGTTCCTGCTGCCAATCGGCTATCTTTTGCTGCCAGCGCCCTTCGACAACCGCCAAAGATTTTTCGGCAGCCCTGTTTTCTGTTTCCGCCTGTTCGATGCGAGACATTGCTGCCAGGATTTCATCCTCCAGCATCTTGCGCCGCCGCTCCAAAGCAGCGACCTCTTGCTGCAAATCGGCCAATTCTTTGGTATTTTTAACGCTGCCAGAATAAAGGCGCTCTTCAGACCGTTTGGTTTTTTCGTTGAGGCTTTCCAACTCCAGGGTCAGGTTTTGTCGCTCGGCCTGGGCGGTCCGCAGGGTTTTTACGGCCGTTTCCGCCTGCTGCCGCGCTGTCTGCAATTCGGTCACTTCTTTCTGGGCGCGTAACACTTCGCCCAGACGTTGTTTCTTTACTCTGATTTCGCTGTCTATTTGTTGAAGGTTATAAAGCGCCCGTATTTGTGCCATTTGTCTGCCCTCTTTTTTAATTCATTTCAGGAGAACAAAATTGTAACACCAAACGCATGGGAAAGCTTTAAGCCATACGTCATAAGCTGGAGGCTAACAGTGAACAGCCTACAGCTTTTTGCCGAACGGCCGTCAATCAGGTATATATCCTCCCCGCAATGTTTGATAAATGGTTTACCCTGGAAGAACAATCCTACAGCCAAGAAGACGCCACCTGGGATGCGTTTGTCGCCGCCCATCCTCAGGGCAGCATTTTGCAAACCACCAATTGGGCGCGGCTGAAAAATCGCTTTAACTGGTCTTCGCAGCGCGTCTGGCTGCGGCAAAACGGCCGTCTCGTCGCCGGCGCGCAGGTGCTGTTCAAATCCGCTGCCCTGGGCCTGGTGAAAATGGCCTACGTCCCGCATGGGCCGCTGCTGAACTGGGGCGACGAAGAGCAAGTCAGGGTGCTGCTGGACCAGATTGACCAGGCGGCGTACCAACGCGGCGCGGGATTGGTGAAGATGGAGCCGCTGCTGTGGCAGACCGACATGCCGCCCGACGAATGGGCCGCCCTCTGCGCCCGCCACGACCTGCTGCCAGACACCGACACCATCCAACCCCCGAACACGGTGCTGATTGATTTACGGCCGTCTCTCGACGACATCCTGGCGGCCATGAAGCAAAAAACGCGCTACAACATCCGCCTGGCCGAGCGCAAAGAGGTGACGGTGCGCCGCGGCACGGCCGCCGACCTGCCTGTCTTTAACGCCCTCATGCAGATTACCGCCCGGCGCGATGGCTTTGGCGTTCACGACCCGCAATACTACAAATCGGTGTTTGAATTGTTTGCCCCCGACGACCACCTGGCTTTTTTCCTGGCAGAGTTTGCCGGACGGCCGTTAGCCGCCATCATGGTCTCCGCCTACGCCGGCAAAGCCATCTATCTCTACGGCGCATCAGGTGACGAGGAGCGCCAGCGAATGCCCACCTACGCCCTGCAATGGGCAGCCATTCAATGGGCCAAAACCACAGGCTGCCACACCTACGACCTTTGGGGCATTCCCGATGCCCCAGAAGAAGAACTGGAGGCTAACTTCTCTGATCGCGGCGACGGCCTGTGGGGCGTCTACCGCGCCAAACGGGGCTACGGCGGCCAGATTCAACGCACCGTCGGCCCCGCCGACCGCGTCTACAACCGCCTCGTCTATCGCCTCTATCAGAGGAGAAGAAGTGGATAGTTGATAGTGGATAGTTCACTATCAACTCCCAACTCCCAACTATGTACCGCGCTTCCACCTTCAAAACCGCCGTGTCGCCGGCCGTCTGGAGCCACGCTTTGGGACAACTGCCCGATTCTCATGCCCTGCAAAGCTGGGCCTGGGGGCAGTTTAAGGCGCGTTGGGGCTGGCAGGCCATCCCCCTGCTGTTAACGGTAGCCGAAAATAAATGGGAGCCGCTGGCCGCCGCCCTGGTGTTGAAGCGCCAGGTTCCGCGCCTGCCATTTTCTATTTTGTACGCGCCCAAAGGCCCTATTCTCGATTACCATGATGGCCCCCTGCGCCGGGTGGTGTTGGCCGAGTTGGAGCAGTTGGCCCGCCGCGAAAAGGCGATTTTTATCAAGATTGATCCCGACGTGGTGAAAAGTTGGGGCGAAGAAACGGAACGGCCGTCGCCCACCGGCCATAAGTTCACCACCGAACTGGCGCAGCGAGGCTGGCGCTTCTCCGCCGACCAGGTGCAGTTCCGTAACACGGTAGAGCTAGACCTGACACGCAGCGAAGAAGACTTGCTGGCAAGCATGAAGCAAAAAACGCGCTACAACATTGGTCTGGCCGGCCGTAAAGGGATCACCATCCGGCATGGCACAGACGCCGATTTCCCGGCCATTGTGCAGATGTACCAGGAAACGGCCGTGCGCGACCAGTTTACCATCCGTCCCACCGATTATTACCTGGACGCCTGGCAGTCGTTTTACCAGGAGCGCATGGCCCACCCCATCCTGGCGGAATATGCGGGAACGGCCGTCGCCGCCATCATCCTCATTCGCTTTGGCAGCCGAGTCATCTACATGTACGGCGCATCTACCAACGAGGAACGCAACCGGATGCCGACCTATCTGCTGCAATGGGAGGCCATCCGCTGGAGCAAAGCACAAGGCGCGCAAGTGTACGATCTTTGGGGCGCACCCAATGAATTTGTGGAAACTGACCCGCTTTGGGGCGTCTGGCGCTTCAAGCAGGGCTTCAACGGTGAAGTCGTGCGTCACATTGGCGCATGGGATTATACCCCCCGGCCGTTTTGGTATTGGGTGTATACGGCCGTCATGCCCAACTATCTCAATTTCCTCCGTCGCCGCGCCGCAAGCGATTGACAATTGACAATTAACAATTGACAATTGAGCCTGGAGTAACCAAACCATGACGCCTAAATATCCCGACCATGTAGCCATCGCCCATGTGCCCACCCCACTGGAAGAAATGCCCCGCCTCAGCAAACACCTCAGCGGGCCGCGCCTGCTGATCAAACGCGACGACCAGACCGGGCTGGCGACCGGCGGTAACAAGACCCGCAAGCTGGAATTTCTGGTGGCCGACGCTCTGGCCCAGGGCTGCGACCATCTGGTAACAACCGGCGCGCCGCAGAGCAACCACTGCCGCCAGACGGCCGCCGCCGCCGCCAAATTTGGCCTGGGATGCAGCGTTGTCCTCAGCGGCGCGCCGCCCACGGAAGTGACGGGCAATTTGCTGCTAGACCAACTTCTGGGGGCGCATGTGTACTGGTCTGGCAGCCGTCCCCGCCAGGAAGTGATGGGCGAAGTGACCGCCGAACTGCGCACCTTGGGACGCAAACCCTATACCATCCCTCTGGGTGGCTCGAACGTGATGGGGGCCACCGGCTACGTAAAGGCCATGCAGGAATTAACCGGCCAACTTCAGGCCGACCGCCTGAATGTAGACTTTATCATCTTTGCCAGCAGCAGCGGCGGCACACAGGCGGGCATTGTGTTGGGCGCAGCCATTTATGGTTTTCGCGGCGAAAGCATCGGCATCAGCGTAGACCACCCGGCGGCCAGCCTGCAAACCCAGGTGGCCGCCCTGGCCACGGCCACAGCCACCCACCTGGGAATGGGTATGCTTTCGCTGGCCGACCAGATCATCGTCAACGACGATTATTTGGGCGAAGGCTACGCCATGGTCGGCGAGACGGAACGAGAGGCCATCCAGATGGTGGCCCAGTTGGAAGGCATTTTGCTAGACCCGGTGTACACCGGCCGGGCGATGGGCGGCTTGATTGATCTGATCCGTTGGGGAGCCTTTACGCGGGGGCAGACGGTGCTGTTCTGGCACACCGGCGGAACGGCCGCCCTACCTGCTTTCGCCGAGCGATTGGTTTGAGGGGTGTTCCGTGTTCCGTTTACGGACTACGGATTACGGTAATCTGGGCCAGTGGAAGGGCATTGTTCACGGCCGTTTCCGCCGCCACCGGCAGCCGCGCGGTGGGGTCAGCCAGGTCATAGAGTCCCAACAAAAGCGTATAGCTGCCCGGCGGTAGGTCGGCCGGGATGAGCAAGCCGTGATTGTCGCTGATGGTTTCGCCGGGCGGCCAGATGGTGGTTGGCTTCAGCGCGCCACCCGGTTCACTGTCCCGTTGGGCGACGGGCGGCCCATCTTCCCCCACCAGATGCAGGAACACTTTATAGCGCTGCGCGAGAGGCACGGCCGTTTGCCAGAACAGTGTCACCTGCGCAATTTCCCCTGGCGCGAGCGTCGTCTCGCCTAAAGTATAGCCTTGCAGGGTGATGGCGCTGCCGAAGGGGATGGCCGCCAACGTCTCCATCTCTGTCGCTGGCGCATCGGGCACAGCATAGACGGCAAAGCGCACGTCCTTCACCCACTCCTCTGTCGCCTTGAATGTATGCTCATCCAGCCAGCGCTCCACCCAGCGCTGCGGGTCTTGCTGCGCGTCGCCCCAATAAATCACATACAGCCGGTCGTGGTTGGCGGCGATGGCGCTTAGTTCGGCAGCCACGGCATCGGCGGCCATGCCTTGCAGCGGCAGCGGGTAGACCGGCGCGCCGTGGCGGTGGTAGTAGGTGAACACCTCCCACTGGTTGGGGGCGTTGAGAATAATCCCGGCGTCCGGCCAATTCTCGGCGAGGATGCGCGCCGCCATAGCGCGATAATCGGCGCGGGCGTAGGCGGGGTTGTTGTAGAGATTATGGAGGGATTGGGAAACGCCAAAAAAATAGAGGAGGAAGAGGGCCGCGGGCAGCAGCCAGCCGGTCTTGCCCGCCGTCCGCCATTCGTCAGGCGGCACGCGCCACCCACCACCGACCACCAGGGCAAACGGGACGATGACGGCCGTTAGAAACTTAAAATACTGCGGCGATGTGGCCCCGGACAGATAGAGGAACAGGATGGGGACAAGCAGGGTGATGAGGGCAACGGCCGTTTGCCAGCCCCAATTGAACACCAGGCCGATCACCAGCAGCACACCCAATGCCACAAACGACCAGGGAATGGTCGGCGGGCCAACAGTGGCGCCAAAACCCAACCAGAAGAATGTATCGGCCAGGAAGGGGAGCAGCGACGGCCGTATCGCCCCGCCACCGCCCACGTTCGCCAGAAAAGTGGGCAGCCAGGGCAGGTAGAGCAAGAAGACGACGGCCATCATGGCGGCCCATTGGAGGAAATAGAGGATGGACGATGGACGATGGACGATGGGTCCTGAGCTTGCCAAAGGATGGACGATGGGTCCTGAGCTTGCCGAAGGATGGACGTTTGGTCCTGAGCTTGCCGAAGGATGGACGATGGGTCCTGAGCTTGCCGAAGGATTGACGGTTGACGGTTGATGGTTGAACCAATCTTTGGCGGCAATTGCCACGACGACTACGCCGTGAGCCGCCAGGACGGCGGGGAAGAAGTAGTGGGTATAAAGTCCAGCAGCGGCCGTCAGCACATAAGCCGTCATGAACGTAATCCGTGATCGGTGATCCGCAATCCGCAATCCGCAATCCGCAATCCGCAATAAAAGCCACGTCGCCAGCGCCGCCAGCAAACCCAGCAGGGCATACATCCGCGCTTCCTGGCTGTAATAGATCAGCGGGGGGGAAACGGCCGTAATCAGCCCCACCAGCAGACCCACCAGCAGCCACATTGGCGATTGACGATTAACGATTGACAATTGACGATTGCCCGCCAGGGCCAGGGGCACGACGAGCAGCCCGGCAAAGGCGGACAGGGCGCGCAAGGCAAATTCGGTGTCACCCAGCAGTTCGCGCCAGCCGCGCAGCAGCAGATAGTAGAGGGGCGGATGAATGTCGCTGGCCGTGCCTTCGAGAATAAGCTGGATAGTGCGTTCGCTGAGGCGGGCGCTGTTGCCCTCGTCGTTCCAAAAAGATTGCGCGCCCAGGTGATGAAAGCGCAGCCACGTCGCCAACCACAACAGGAGGACGGCCAGAGCGAGTTTTTTAAACCGCGGAGAGCGCGGAAGGCGCGGAGGTGCGGAAGAGAGAGAGTCGCCAGTCTCCAATCTCTAATCTCCAATCTTCGATTTTGGCGCCAGGAACCAGAGCAGCGCAAAAAAGAGGATGGCGCTGCTGAAAGTGAAGAGGAACGGCCGTACCCCATCCCACGCCGTCAGCCAAGCCGGTCTGGTCTTGATGGTTTGGTCGCTTGTGGCGTATTCGGCGACGGCCGTAAACACCGGCAGCGGCGTAAAGTCCGGCTCCATCATGCGGAAGTAGTACCATGCTTCGCCCATTTCCCAATCGGCCGGGCGCCTGAAGAACCAAACAGCGTTTACCCCCACCCAGGGCCATTCGGCCTGCTGCCGCTGGAACGCTTCGACGGTGTAACGCGCCTGCTGTTCTTCGCTAACACGGCCGTAAGTCGCCGGAATTGGCTCTGGGGCTGTGTTCCAACCCATCTCGCTGATCCAGATAGGCTTTTCGGCGTCGCCATTGCGCACCATCAGGTCACGGATAAACAAGTTGTGCGGGTAGTTGATGACGGTGGGGCGCAGCCGCCGGTCGGTCGCCCCCGACCAGAGGCCGTACCCCTGCGCCGCAGCCACGTCGAAACAGTCGGCGGCCCCGGCGTTATACATCCGCTGGAGGAAGATGAGGTCGTTCATGTGACGGCCGTCCATTGCCAGCGTTGGCGTCAGGGCAGCGGCCAAAATAACTGCTTGCGGGTCTACTTCTTTGATGCGCCGGTAGCCCTCGCACAACAGCGCTGTGTATGCTTCCGGGTCCACATCTTGCAGCCCCCACTCCTGGTTGCCGTTGGGTTCGTTCCACAACTGGTAATAGTGAACGCGCCCCTGGTAACGCTGCGCCACCGCCGCCGCATAATCGCCAAAATCGGCAAAATCGTCCGGCGGCGCATACGTGCCAATGGTGTCTGTTAGCGCCCGTGTCCAGGCCGGCGGGTTGCTCAGACGGGCAATGATTTGCACGTCGTAGGCTTCGGCCAGGTCCACAATATTGTCGTATTTGGCCCAGGCATCCACCACGCCAATGGCCGCGACGTTGCGCCGGTCTTCAAACTCCCCTTTGCCGTGAATTTCGATGTCTTCCCAGGTGAATTCCTGGCGAATGAAGCGAAAACCGGCGTCGCGCAGCAGTTGCAGGCTTTGTTCCCGTTTGGCTGGCTCGACTTCTTGCTGCAAAAAGGTATTGGCGGCGAAGGGGGACACGGCCGTAGGCTGCACAGCTGCTTCCAACGCGAGAGAAGGTTGGGGGCGAACGGCCGTGTTCAGCCAATGCACCACCCCCCGCAGCTGCGCCGCCAGATTCTCCTCGCCTGTCAGCTCATACAAATCCAGGGTAGGCGGAAACAAAGCCGCTATCAGTAAGACCAGGGCCGTTCCCACCATCATTTTCCACGCCCGCAGCAATCTTGTATTCATGAAGTCGTGATTATACCTCAACCCGGATCGGGGGGAATTTATTACAAAGGAACAAAGATACAAAGATGTCGCAACACTTTCTCTTCCTTTGTCCCTTTTGTTCCTTTGTCCCTTTGTCATAAAAAAACGATGCAGGTCCCTTTGTCATAAAAAAACGACACAGGTCCCTTTGTTATAAAAATGATGCAGTGCGTCAAAACTATGCTACAATTGGCCGAACATTAACCGCAGATTAGCCGCTGAATGTATTGTCAATACACCAACCATCGGTAAACTTGCTGGCATCGGGCAGAGGGGCCGTTTTATCTTTACACTGTCGCCATGACAAGGAGAGGTGTGCATGTTAACTGGAATCGAAAAACTATTGTTTGCGCTGCTGATGATCTTCTCCCTGGTAGCCTCCTATTACACCTTCGGACAAGTGATCCGCATCGTCCTGCGAGGTCAAGGAAAGCTGAGTTTTGACCATCTCCCCCAACGCCTGCTGACCGGCGTCATCGCTTTGTTTGGTCAGGGCAACATCCTCAAACGCCGCCGCCTGGCTTCTATTTTTCATTGGGGCGTCGCCTGGGGGTTTATTTTCTACTTCCTGGTCAACTTCCTGGACATTTTGGAAGGGCTAATCACCGGTTTTCACCTGCCCGACAACATCATTTTCGACGTTTACAATCTGCTGGCCGACTTGTTCAGCGTGGCTGTTTTGGCCGGTATTGTCTATTTCTTCATCCGCCGCTTTGCCACCAAAGACCCAGTCCTGAAAATCCGGGAAAACGTCTTGCTCCACCCCAAAGCGCGCCTGGAAAACGGCGTCAACCGCGACTCGCTCATCGTCATCGTCTTCATTTTTCTGCATGTTGGCTGCCGCCTGCTGGGGTCCGCCTTCCTGAACGCCGCCCACGGGCTGGACCCCTGGGAGCCATTCGCTTCGCTGATCGCCCGCAGCCTGGTCGGGCTGCCAGAAAGCACATTGATGATTGGCTGGCACATGACCTTTTGGGTCGCCGTCGGTCTGGTGCTGCTGTTCCTTCCCTACTTCCCCTACACCAAACATTTCCATCTGATGGTTGGCCCATTCAACTTCATGACCAACCCGGAGCGCACCTACCTGGGCCAGATGTTTGCCCTGAACCTGGAAGATGAAAGCATTGAGCAGTTTGGGGCTGCCGATCTTTTTGATTTAAGCCAGACGCAGCTTGTGGATGCGTTCGCCTGCATCATGTGTAACCGCTGCCAGGAAGCGTGCCCGGCGTACAATACCGGCAAAGAATTATCGCCGGCCGCTCTGGAAGTGAACAAACGCTATTACATCCGCGACAACATGGCCGCCCTGGCCGCTGGCGGCAGCGTCAATGGCGGCAATGGGAACAGCGCGGGCATCCCGCTGATGGATATGATCATCAGCCAGAGCGCGGTATGGGCCTGCACGGCTTGCGGCGCGTGCATCGAGGCGTGTCCGGTAGGCAACGCCCCCATGCTGGACATTATGGACATCCGCCGCGACCAGGTGTTGATGGCCAGCGCCTTCCCCGACCAGCTCAAAATCGCCTTTGTCGGCATGGAACGCACCGGCAACCCGTGGCAGTCCAAGGAAAGCCGCATGGAATGGGCTGCGTCGCTGCCGTTTGCAGTGCCTCTGGCCGAAGAAAACCCCGATTACGAATATCTGTTGTGGGTCGGCTGCGCCGGGGCGTTCAACCCAGACTCGCAGGAGGTGGTCCGGGCTGTCGCCACCATTCTGCACGAGGCGGGCGTCAGTTTTGCCGTGTTGGGCGACGCCGAAACCTGCACCGGCGATTCGGCCCGCCGCGCCGGGAACGAGTATCTATTCTACGAAATGGCGATGGGCAACATCGAAACGCTGAACGGCGTGGGCGCGGATCAAAAGAAGATTGTGACAAGCTGCCCACACTGCTTTACCACCATCGGCAAGGAATATGGCGAGTTGGGCGGCCATTATCAGGTGTTCCACCATACCCAGTTGATTGCCGACCTGGTGGGGAAAGGTAAATTGCGGCTAAACGGCCGTGCCCTGGAAAAAGTCACCTTCCACGACCCCTGTTACCTGGGCCGCCACAACAGCGTCATAGATGCCCCGCGCGATGCTCTGGCTCAGGCCGGCATGACGCTGCTGGAAATGGACCGTAACAAGAAAAACTCCTTCTGCTGCGGTGCCGGCGGCGCGCAGATGTGGAAAGAAGAAGAGCATGGCACGGAAGCGGTGAGCATGAACCGCTTCAAGGAAGCCCACCACACTGGCGCAACCACGCTGGCTGTTGGCTGCCCCTTCTGTATGACCATGATGAAGGACGCCAACACCGAAGAAGGCCAACCGATGCAAGTGAAAGACGTGGCCCAGATCGTGTTGGAGGCGATGGCGTAGGGGTTGGTTCGTGGGTAGGTTGGGTAGGTTAGCTTTCAAACCAACCCAACCTACCATCAGAGATCTTGCCCATGCAGCGTTTAACTCTTTTCCTCATTCTGATCATCGTCCTCACCGTCCCGGCCGTTTTCGCCGCGGATCCACCTGCCCCGCCGGATGGTCCGGTTGTGCCGGGAATGCCGGATAACCTGGAAGGGGGAACGGCCGTACTCGCCGCCACCTTTGAAGAACAAGTCCTGGAGATTGTCAACCAGGAGCGCTGGAATAACGGCCAGCTTCCGCCCCTGAAAGGCAACACCCTCTTAGACAACGCCGCCGAGACCCACAGCACCAACATGGCTATACGCAATTTTTTTGCCCACTGCGACCTGGATACCAAAAAGTCCCCCTGGGACCGGATGAACGCCGCCGGGTACACGGGCTGGAACGCTGCCTCTGAAAATATCGCCGCCGGGTATGGCACGCCAACGGCCGTGATGACCGGTTGGATGAACAGTTCCGGCCACCGCGCCAACATCCTCTCCACCAGTGTGCGCGAAATCGGCATTGGTTATGTCTACCAGGATGGCGACGCCAACAACGTGCGCTACGACGCCGGCGGCTGCAACCCGGACGGCGGCGGGCACGGCCCGTTTTATCGCTACTGGACACAAAACTTTGGCCGGATTGAGAGCGTAATGCCGGTGGTCATCAACCGCGAAGCGTATGAAACGACGACGCGGCAGGTGAATTTGTACATGTACGGAACAGGCTGGGCCACAGAGATGCGCTTCCGCAACGAAAATGGCAGTTGGGCGGCATGGCAGCCCTTTGCCGCCGCCAGCAGTTGGCAGCTCAGCAGCGGCAGCGGCCAGAAAACGGTTTACGCCGAAATTCGCAATGGCAGCACGGTGCGCAGCGCCAACGACGCCATCTGGCTGAATCTGCCGGTGGTGGAACCACCAGTGTTAACCGTCAGCCCAACGGCCGTCAGCTTCGCCCTACAACACGATGGCCCGCAAACACAGACCCGCACCCTACTCATCGGCAATAGCGGCGGCGAACCGCTCACCTGGAATCTCAGCCAAAACCCGGCTGTCAACTGGCTGACGACCGATGTGACCGGTGGGACGATTGCCGCAGGGGGAAATACGGCCGTTCTCCTCACCGCCGCCCGCACCGGACTCACGCCCGGCCTGCACACCACCACCTTGCACATGAATGGTGGCAGCGCTGCCAATTCGCCGCAATCCATCGCCATCACCTTCTTGCTAACGACGCAGCCACCGGTTTTTGTGCCGCTGGTGGTAAAATAAGGCTGGCTGCTCTGGAGAGCACAGCCCTACAACTGACCCAGCACATCTCGCGCCAGAATCTCTAAACCATCCAGATCGTCCAGGTTCAGCCATTGCAGCATCACCCGCTGCACGCCAGCCTCGGCCAGCACGCCCAACTGCTGCACAATGTCGTCCGGCGTGCCCAGCACCAGTCCCCGCGCCCGCAGTTCAGCGATGGATAATTTAGAGGCGATTTTTTGCGCCAGCGCCGCTTCGTCGCCAATTTCCACGCGGGTCATCAGCGAGCGGCGCACTTCGGCCGGGGCACGGCCGTTCGCCGCCAACAGCTCATCCAACAACCGGCTCTTCGCCGCAAATTCCGCCGCCGAAATGTAAACAGCGTTCCATTCCCGCGCGTACTTTGCCGCCAGGGGCAGTGTGCGCTTCGGCCCGTTGCCGCCAATGAGAATGGGTGGGCCGGCCAGCCGCTGTGGGCGCGGCAGCAGCACCGCCTCATGGAGTTGGTAATAAGCGCCGGCAAAGTCCAGCGGTTCTGCGCTGTGCAGCAGGTGGCTGATAATCTCCAGACCTTCCTCAAACCGGGCAAAACGGCCGGGTACGTCCAGCAAATCCCAGCCATAATTGGTGTGTTCCCGCTCCTGCCAACCCGCGCCGAGACCCAGAGAGAGACGGCCGTTTGCCAGATCATCCACCGCCGCGGCCATGCGCGCCGTCATCGTTGGCTGGCGGAAGGAAACCGGTGATACCAACGGGCCAAACTCAATGCGCCGCGTATGGGCCGCCAACCAGGTCAGCGACACCCATAATTCCAGCGAATCTTTGTCCGGCGGGCTGGCATTGGTGTAATGATCGGAGCGGTACAGCCCGACAAAACCGAGGTCTTCAACGGCCGTTGCCATCCGCTGCCACCGCGGCCAATTCAACCCATCTTGCCCTTCAACCATAATCGCCAATTCAATCATCTTATCTCCTACAAAAAGGTAACAAGGTGACATCTGACAAGGTGACAAAGATATCAGATGATGCCCTTTGCCAGTATAGCAACAAAAAAGCCACTGACCCCGGCCTTACGTCCACGATCAATGGCTTCTTTCGCATCCTAACAACGTATCACGGCTCACCGTTCACGGACTACGGTTCACCGTTCACGGTTTACGGTACACGGCTCACGCCCTAATTCTTGCTAATATGGGGCAAAATCTGCGCCACCAGACGGTCTTTAGGCATCGCGCCAACAATACGCGCCACCACTTCCCCACCTTTGAAAACCATCAACGTGGGAATGCCGGAAATGCCATAGCGGCCTGGGGTCATCGGGTTGTCATCCACATCCATTTTGGCGACTTTCAAAACGCCATCATACTCCGCGGCGATTTCTTTTACCGAGGGGGCAATCATGCGGCAAGGGCCACACCATTCCGCCCAAAAGTCCACCAATACCGGCTTATCAGATTCCAAGACTTCTGCCTGAAACGCAGAATCGGTTACATTAATTGGTTCAGCCATATTCAAAACTCCTTACGGGTTAAATTTTTCTATTTGCTTAATGGACAGCCTGAACTGTGATATTCTTACCTGTGAGTTTAACGGAAGCAAAGTCACTGTCAAGGTGTAATAATGGCCTCTGATACGAATCTAATTGTTACGGCCGTCTAACGGCGACGCCGTCCATTGCATACCTGACAAGGAGGGTTACAATCGCTTTATGGAACCATTACTCATCACCAACGGCCGTCTTGTCACCTGGGGAGCGGCCAATGAAATTATTATGAATGGCGGGCTGCTGTTGGTAGACGGCCGTATCGCCGACATCGGCGACAGCGCCGCCCTCATCGAGCAGTACCCACACGCCAAACATCTCGACGCCCACGGCCAACTCGTCATGCCTGGCAACATCTGCGCCCACACCCACTTCTACGGCGCATTTGCGCGCGGCATGTCCATCCCTGGTCCGGCCATGAAAGATTTCCCAGACATTTTAGAACGGCTGTGGTGGCGCTTAGACCGCGCCCTGCTGGACCTGGACGTAAAATACAGCGCCCTGGTCTGCCTGGTAGACGCCATCAAACACGGCACAACCAGCCTCATAGACCACCACGCCAGCCCCAACGCCATCAACAACTCTCTGGACCAGATCGCCGACGCCGTAGAACTGGCCGGCGTCCGCGCCGCCCTCTGCTACGAAGTCACCGACCGCAACGGCGCGGCCGGAGCGCAGGCGGGCATAGACGAAAACGTGCGCTTTTTGCATTCGCTCAAAGAGCGCGGCAGCAGCCTGTTGGCCGGAACCTTCGGCCTGCACGCCTCCCTCTCCCTCAGCGACGACACCCTGGCCGCCTGCGTAGACGCCGCCAAAGACCTGAACACCGGCTTCCACATCCACGTCGCCGAACATGAAGCCGACGAGTACGATTCCCTCTATAAATACGGCCGTCGCGTCGTGGACCGCCTGGCCGACGCCGATATTCTCGGCCCCAAAAGCATCGTCGCCCACGCCATCCACATAGACCCCACCGAAAAGGCGCTGCTGCACGAAACGGGAACCTGGGTCACCCACCAACCGCGCAGCAACATGAACAACGCCGTCGGCGCGGCCGACATCGAAGGCATGTTGCGCCTGGGTATCCCTGTCTGCCTGGGCAACGATGGCTTCAGCAACAACATGTGGGCCGAATGGAAAGCGGCTTACTTCCTGCATAAATTGGCCCACCGCGACCCGCGCCGGGCCAATGGCGCAGACATCGCCCAAATGGCAATCTACAACAACGCCGCCCTGGCCAACATGTTCTGGCCCCAGGCCAACGTGGGCAAACTGGCCGTTGGCGCGGCCGCCGACGTGATTTTTGTGGACTACCACGCCACCACGCCGCTGAGCGCTGGCAATTTGCCCTGGCACATCATCTTCGGCTTCGAAGCCAGCGCCGTCACCACGACCATCGTGGCCGGCAAGGTACTCATGCAAGACCGCAAACTGCTCACCCTGGACGAAGAAGAAATCACCATCCGCAGCCGCGAACTGGCCGCCGAAGTATGGCAGCGCTTCGAAAAACTGAGCGCCTGAGTTGTACCATTCAGAACCATTGTTAAGTTACGGGTCTTTGGGAACACGGGATTAACAGGGTAACGGGTAGCGAGTTCTACCTCTGGACTCGCTACGTCAAACCCCGCAAAATCCTAAAGAGCCTCAAGTTGTTTCCAGGCATTCATGTACAAACGTGTTTTGCGTGATATACAAAAAGGAATCCGCAAGCGTCAATATGTGATGACGCTTCATGCTGAAGAGGAAATGGTTGATGATGGTCTTACAATTTTCGATGTTGAAAGTGCTATCTTGACTGGAGAAGTTGTAGCTCGACAAGAAGATTTCCAGTCAGGTGAGTGAAAATACCTGATCACAGGACACACTATTGCGGGTCAGCTGCTAAATGTGGTCGCCAAACTCAGCGTTCTCAACAAAGTGATAATTGTTACCGTATATTTGGAAGGCTAATGATGCACAAAGTTCAAGAATCATCCCTCGTTTGCGATATTTGCGGTAAGGAAGGCGCAAGGGTACGTTACGTTACACGCAGCTATGGTAGAGGCGACAACCTGCTTGTTATTGAGAATGTACCAGTGGTTAGTTGTCCTCATTGTGGAGAAAGTTATTTAACGGCCGAGACCTTACACGAAATTGAGCGAATCAAACTTCATCGCCAATCATTTGCGGAACCGCGCTCGGTACCGGTGGCTGTTTTTGCGTAGGCCACCACCACGTAGGCTGCATCAATAAAGAGGAGCATTCCATTGAAAATCGCAATTTTAGGTGGCACAGGCAATGAAGGCTTTGGCCTCGGCTTTCGCTGGGCGACGGCCGGGCATGAAATCATCATCGGTTCGCGTTTGGCGGAGAAAGGGGCAGCGGCCGCTGCCGACATGCGCGACAAACTGGCAGGCAAGGCCAACGTCAGCGGCGCGGATAATCTGACGGCCGCGCAGCAAGCCGAGGTGGTGGTGCTGTCTGTGCCCTACCAGGCGCAGGCGGCCACGTTGGAACAGGCCCGCCCCGGCCTGCAAGACAAACTGCTGATCACCGTCGTCGCCCCATCGGGTGAAAAGAAGGCGCGTGTGTACACGCTGGAGAGCGGCCTGTCGGCGGCCGAAGAAGCGCAGGGGCAGCTTGGCGAGGCCAGCCGCGTGGTAGCCGCCTTCCAAAACATCGGCGCACACCATCTGCTGGACCTGGAACACGCGCTGGACTGCGACGTACTGGTTTGCGGCGAAAAGAAGGAAGACAAGGCCATCGCCATGCAGTTGTGCGCCGACGCCGGGTTGCGCGGCGTGAACGCCGGGGCGCTGCAAAATGCGCGGGCGGTGGAAGGGTTAACGGCCGTCCTCATCGCCATCAACGTCATCCACAAATCCCCCAGCGCGGGCATCCGCATCACCGGAATTTAGCGTGAAAATTTCTCTCACGGCCGTTCCCCACATCCCAGACGTTCAACCCGGCGATGATGTGACGGCGCTTATTTTGGCTGCCCTGGCCGAAACTGGTCTAGCTTTACAAGATGGCGATGTGTTAGCCATTGCCCAAAAAATCATTTCCAAAGCGGAAGGGCGGCTGATTTGGCTGGCCGACGTGGTTCCGGGGCCGCACGCCCTGGCAGTGGCGGCGCAAACCGACAAAGATCCGCGCATCGTCGAGCTGATTTTGCGTGAAAGCGATGAGATTTCCCGCCTGAAGCCAGGCGTGTTGGTGGTGCGCCACAAGTTGGGCTTCACCAGCGCCAACGCCGGCATAGACCGCTCCAACGTCAACGCCGCCGCGGATACGGCCGTGCTGCTGCTGCCCATCAACCCCGATGCCTCCGCCGCCGCCATCCGCCAGACCATCCAGAAAAAACTGGGCGTGGTGGTGGGCGTGGTGATTACCGACAGCCATGGACGGCCGTTTCGTTTGGGCACTGTGGGCGTGGCCATTGGCGTGGCCGGGCTGCCCGCCCTGTGGGACCGGCGCGGTGAACGTGACCGCTATGGCTACATATTGCAGCACACCGACGTCGGCGTGGCCGACGAAATTGCCGCCGCCGCCGGGCTGCTGATGGGCCAGGCGGCCGAAGGGCTGCCGGTGGTGCTGCTGCGCGGCCTCCATCTACCCCCCGCCGACGGCCGTGCCACTGATCTGGTACGGCCCAAGGAGCTAGACCTGTATAGATGAAACGTAGCCCATCCCTGATTGGCTTGCTGCTGCTGACGGCCGTCTGGCTGCTGGGCTGCCAGGCGGTAGACGCCGCGCAGCTGCCCACCAGAGCAGCAGCAGCAGTGCTGCCCGTGCCCACCGGCGGCATTCCGGCGACATTTACAGTGGGGGCAATGACGGCCGTTGCCACACCCACTTCCTTCATCCCCCGCGCCACGGCCACGCCCAGCCAGACCCCCATCATCCCCACACTGACGCCCTTCACGCCCCGCCCCAGCGCCACGCCCACACCCACCTTCTCGCCCATCATCACCCCCACCGAGACGCCCGTCATCAAACCCATCGGCCAATACGCTTACCAGGAAGTCATTCCCTACCAGGCGTTTCCGGTTCCGCCCGGCAACAACGGCTGGGGGATGCACTGGATTCCCACCGTTAGTCAGGATCGCGGCGTGGTGGACCGTTTCGTGGCTGAAATGGTCAAGATGCACATCAAATGGGTGGTCTTCTTGAACGATGGGGCCAACATCGGCGACAACGATTACCTGGTGGACAAACTGGTCGCCAGCGGCATTATGCCAGTGATGCGGCTGTACCGCAACGGTGTGCTGCCCTATGATGGCGATGTGGGGGCGATGGTGCGCCATTACCGCGCCAAAGGGGTGTATTACTACCAGCTATACAACGAACCCAACGTCAACGACGAAAACCATCAGGGGTTTGCCAACCCCAACCAATATGCCATCGCCTGGGCGACGACCGCCCGCGCCATTGTCGCCAATGGTGGGCTGCCGGGCATTGGCGCGTTTAGCCCCGGTGGGGCGTATGAGCATTATGATTTTTTGGACCGCACCCTGCGGGCGATTGAATTTAACGGGGACGCCGCGCTGCTCAACCACGCCTGGTTGTCGGTGCATAATTATCATGGCACACGGCCGTATGACGACCCCGACGGTTTTCTGCTGTTCCGCAAATACGACGAAATTGTGCGCAATCATCTGGGGCGTTCCCTGCCAATGATCGGCACAGAAGGCGGCTCCTACAGCGATGATCCCAACGTGGTGAAGGATTTGCTGGCATACCAATATGGCTACATGCGCGACGCAGAGCCATATTTGCTGGCGTTTAGCTATTGGCTGGTCGCCAACCAGGCGGGCGGCAGTTTTGATCCGGCCTGGGAGTGGCAGGCATTATTCCGCGCCAGCGGCTACGTGCATCCGGTAGTGACAGACTATTTCTACCGGTACAGCCGGTGAGAACGATGAATGATGAACGGGTCATCGTTCCAAGTCACTTCCGTTCAGTTCCGCTTCCAGAGTATTCCAGAGCCAGTTGTACGCTTCCAGACGAGACTGAGCGGCGCGGCGGGCCGGTTCGGTGTGCATACTGGCAACAGTTTTGGCCTGCCAATCGGCCGAACGGCCGCGTTCAATCAGTTCAGAAAGAGCGCGGAATTTATTACCAGCCAATGCCAGACCGGTCCAATGAAAGGCGGCCGTTAACCCAATTTTCGCCAGTTTATCAGCGTCCCACAAGACCATAGATTCCAGGTTCGTCAGCGGTTGGCTGCGCCACAAACCCATGTGGTCTTCTATTGCCATAGCAACTCGTTCGATCTTCTTTTTAGGAAAATTGGTTTGCGGCAAAAATTCGCGGGCAAATTTTGCGCCCTCGCGGGGATGGGAATCGCCGGCGTCTTTGCGCACGTCGTGCAGCCAGGCGGCCGCCTCGACCACTTTTATATCGGCGCCGGTTATTTCCGCCAGGCGCATCGCCAGCGTAACGACAGACTGAACATGTTCCCAACGGTAATTAAAAGAAGCGTTATCCAGGCCGCCAAAGCGATCAATAATTTCCTGTTCGGTGGCCTGCTGCATCGCACTGCGGACGGCCTTGCGCCATTCCGGTTGGTTATTGGTACTGTTATCTTTAGGCATAAATGCGTGATTTGTTGGTGATGAGGATGTAATTGGTGGTCTGGCAATCTGTTCAGAAAGATTAAAGACTGAGGATTATATGGTTACAATCCTCAGTCTTTAAGGAAGTTTGAACGATCATCAAATGGTGGATTAAACGGCCGTTTTGCGCGGAGCCAATGCTTCTTCAACGAGTCTTTCCATCAGCGTGTCTGCCTCCACAGGCGTCTTTTGCCACTGACGACTGTCGGCTATCTCATCCAAAATCATGGCCGCTAATGCATCTTGCTCCCACTCTGGCAAACGGTTAGCTTCAGCAAACGCCTTTTTTAGTAGTTTTGTCATAGTGACCTCCGTAGATCAGTCCTCTTCCAGAACTGTATTGATATTTTCACGGCACATTATACACGATATAGCAAGTCCCTGATCGGCCAATTATGCGCCATTTAGAATTTGCTGTGGGTTTGTCGCAGGTTGGTTGGCATGAACCAAATAGTATCCGGAGGCCGAAGTCCGTATCCCGTTTCCCGTGGGCATTTGCCAGAGGTGACGCCTACGGATTACCACTTACGGGTACTAGCCAACCAACTTCCTGGTTTAGATTGGACAAATCTCAGAAGATTTATCCAATCTTCCTCAATTTCGTGCCTAATTGCCCCAGGGATATGGCTGCTGCGGTTCCACCCCATAATACAATTCCACAATGCGGCGGAAAATGGGCGCGGCGACGGCCGAACCTTCGCCCGCGTTTTCGATCATCACCACAATGGCGATTTCCGGCTGCTCGATAGTCATGCCATCGGCGCGGGTAAAAGGGGCTGCCGAAGCATACCCGGCAAACCAGGCGTGGGAATTGCGCGGCGGATCCTCGGCCGTGCCTGTTTTACCGGCCACCGTCACCGGCAGGCCCACAAATTGATGCGTCGCCGTACCAGAGCCGCTGTTGGCGACTCCCCACATCGCCTCTTGCAGCGTGGCAATCTGCTCCGGGGTGATGGGCGCCTGGCCGCGTATCTGGGCCGGCCATGCCTCTTCCGGCGCGCCGCCGCCGGCGCCGATGCGGTCTACCACCGTTGGGCGATACAGCGTGCCGCCGTTGGCAACGGCCGCGACCACATCTACCATTTGCAGCGGCGTCACCTGCACAAATCCCTGCCCAATCGCCATGTTCACGGCGTCGCCGGGAACCCAACCCTCGCCAACATTGTTGATTTTCCATTCAGGACTGGGGATCAGCCCGGCCGATTCGGCGATCTGAATGCCGGTTGTCTGCCCCAGACCAAACGCTTTGGCAACTTCCGGCAAAAAATTGTTGTCGAACTGATCCATATTTAACCCGGCGTCGTAGAAACAACTATTGCAAGAGACAACCAACGCCTGACGCATACTGATGGTCCCGTGCCCACCTTGCAGCCAATCATACTTAACAAAATTATCGCCCAGCCCGCGCCAGGTTCCGACACTGGTGTAGCGGCTGTCGGCAGTGTACAGGCCGCTTTTCAGGGCAGCCGACAGGGTGATGATTTTGAAGAGCGAGCCGGAGGGATATGCGCCCTGGGTGACGCGGTTGAGCAACGGCCGTCCCGGATCAGTTAACACGGCGGTCAGCGCCCCATCGTCTTGCGAGCGATTGGCGTCGAACACCGCCGGGTTATAAGAGGGGTAGCTGGCCATGGCGCGGATGGCCCCGCTGTTCACGTCCATCACCACCACCGACCCGGCGTTGGCCCCCGGATAAGATTCAATCGCTTCGGCCAGGGCTTGCTGCACGGCCGTTTGGAAATCATTGTCAATGGTGGTGTAAATGCTGCGGGCCTGCTGCGGCGCGCGCTCGGCGACGGTTGTCAGGTATTGACCGCTGGGGCTGATAACCGTTAACGTGCCGCCGCGCTCACCGTTCAGATATTCTTCGCCCCACGCTTCCAAACCGGCCAGCCCTACCTGCTCGTCGCCGCGAAACCCCTGATCCAGATAGCTGCCAACCGTTTCCGCCGGAATGGGGCCAATATAGCCCACCACATGGGGCGCAACGCCGTCGGCGGCGTAGATGCGCGTCAGGCGCTGCTCCGGCGGAGCCAGCCCTTTGCCGATGAATGGCTGCAAGGTGGTGGCATACTGCTGCATCACTGCTTCGGGAATGTCGCCCAGAGGCCAATACCAGTTGGGCAGCGCCGGGGCGTAAATCTCCTTGATTTCGGACGGGGTTTTACCGAGTACCGGCGATAAGGCATTGAGCAGCCCTTCTTCATCCTGAATTTGCCCCGGTATGACGCCTAAACTAAGGATGGTTCCCTGGTAGGCCAGCGCCTTGCCGGTGTAGTCGTAGATGTTGGCGCGGGCAGGCACGCGGTAATCCATGAGCAGGCGATTACCGCCAGCCAGTTCCGGCAAGATGAGGCCCTCGTCCCAAACCACCCCCCAACGGCCGTCTGCATACAGCAGCGGCAGGGTAAACTCGCGCACGATGGGGCCAAAAACGGCCGTATCCCATGTTACCCGCACCCCCATCTCCGCCTGCTCCCCATCCTGAATCAGCGACAAAGGCTGCGCCAAAACGGTGTTCACCATGGCCGTTTGCTGCGCCTCCTGGTAGCGCTGGGCAAAGGCGGTGCTGTCCACCAACGCCTGGCTTTGCGGCGTGAGCAGACTATACATACCCAGATAATCGCCCGACTCCCAGGCGCGGTAAAAGGCGCGGCCAATGCCACCGGCGTCTTCTAAAATGGGCACGGCCGTTGGCCGGGGCAAATCCGTCGCCGGCGGCGTCAGGGTGGCCTCTTCATAAGTATCTTGCAGAAAAGGGACGCCCCCAGACCCACAGGCTACCAATCCCAGAGCAATCAGCAGAAAAACAAGCGGCTTCCAATTCATAAAAATTCTCCTGAGGAACACCCGCCTCAGCCTCTTTGCCAAATAGTCTTGCATCAACGGACAAATTATAGCCCACACGCGCCACCTTGAGATATAGACTCGCAAAGGTCACAATCTGACATTTTTACCACCTTGGCAGTGTTATCTTGTCACCTTGTCAAGTACAAATTCCCCATCACGCCTGTCGGGTTTATCAATCAGGAACAGCGATCAAAAAAAGGGGTATGACCCGGTTTGTCATACCCCTTTTAAATGATCCGGTTGCAGAAAGTCAGGCCGGTAAAAGCTCAAAGGAAAAATCATGTTGAACGAGAAGTTCAACCTTGCGCCACTGTCTGGCGTCTTTGGCGGGAGGGATGATAAAACCGATGCCCATGTTGTGCATGGGTTGGGCACATTGTGGGCAGCGAACAAGACGATAGGACGCGGATGCATCTTGCCTGAAAGCTAACCGGCACTGGCAGCAAGCAAAGTTCGCTTTTTGGGGATTAAACCTGTCTTCAAACAGCATGACCAGCACCTCCATTAGAAAATTTGCAGCCAGTATCATACGTTAACCTGCCAGAGACACGAAGAAAATCGGCGTTGTTTTCACTGCCTGCTCATTTTGCGGTGGGAACGGCTGTTCACCCCACGTTCGATAAAAGGTAAACAGGGAACGGCCGTTACCCGGAACTACGGCCGATTCATCTCGTCACCTACCCCGGCTTTGCGTACAATACCACAAGCGCCACACTCAGGCGTACATGATTGATAGAAAGAGCAGCAGGCAGAGGAGTGCCGCACCACAGCCCACCCTGCCCGCCCAAAATGGAGGGAATCCCCATGAGTACAAGTCAGAACCCGCAAGATGTGGTGATTGTTGGCGCGGCGCGCACACCCACCGGCCGCTTTATGGGCGGCCTGAGCAGCCTGACAGCGACCGATTTGGGCGCAACGGCCATAGCCGCAGCCATCACCCGTTCAGGCATAGACCCGGCCACCGTGTATGAAGTGATAATGGGCAATGTCGTCCAGGCGGGTGTGGGGCAGGCCCCGGCGCGGCAGGCGGCGCTGCGCGGCGGGCTGCCAGATTCGGTGGGGGCAACGGCCGTCAACAAAGTCTGCGGCTCCGGTCTCAAAGCTGTCATGATGGCCGCCAACGGCATCATCGCCGGGGAAGCGGACGTGTTTGTGGCCGGCGGCATGGAAAGCATGTCTAACGCGCCCTACTTGCTGCCCAAAGCCCGCGTCGGACTGCGCTATGGCGACGCCCAACTGCAAGACGCCGTCTTGCACGATGGCCTTTGGTGCGCCTTCCAGAACTGGTCCATGGGCAGCGCCGCCGAATTTATCGCCCAACAATTTGGCCTGACACGCCAGCAGCTCGATGAATTTGCCCTGTCCAGCCACGAGAAAGCGGCCGAAGCGACAGTAAACGGCCGTTTCCGCCAGGAAATCGCCGCTGTCGAAATCCCAGGGCGCAAAACCATCAGCCGCATAGATACCGATGAATCCATTCGCGCCAGTTTCAGCGACGGCGGCTGCACCCTGGAAACCAGCCTGGAACAACTGGGCAAACTGCCGCCGGCATTTGCGCCGGATGGCGTCGTCACCGCCGGCAACGCACCGGGCCTCAATGATGGTGCAGCTGCCCTGGCGCTGACCAGCCGCGCCGCAGCCGAACGCCAGGCGCTGAAGCCTCTGGCGCGCATTGTGGGCTACACGTTGGTCGCCGTTGAACCCAAGTGGCTGTTTGCCGCCCCGGCGCGCGCCTTGCCCAAACTGCTACACCGCATCGGCTGGACGCTGGCCGACGTGGACCTGATCGAACTTAACGAAGCGTTTGCCGCGCAGGTGTTGGCGAACGGTCTGGAACTGACGCAGCAGGGGTACAATTGGCGCTGGGACAAGGTCAACGTCAACGGCGGGGCGATTGCGCTGGGGCATCCCATTGGCGCCAGCGGCGCGCGCCTGTTGGTGACGCTGCTGTACGCGCTGCAAGATCGCGGCTTGCGCCGGGGCATCGCTGCGCTGTGCCTGGGCGGCGGGGAAGCCGTGGCGCTGGCGTTGGAATTGGAAGGCTGAGCCAGCGGCAATAGAAAGGAGTGCCGTTTTCAGTATTCAGTTTTCAGTATTCAGTCTTCAGTATTCAGTGTTTAGAGGTAACACCGACTGAGAACTGGTCACTGAATACTGAACACTAATTACGACTACTACGCCGCCAGGGGAACGGCCGTCAGCGGTTGGGCCTGGGGTAAAACGCCATTTGCCTGGACTGGCGAAACCCACGCCGCCGATACCGACTTGTCCACAAAATAACTAAAACAAGCCTCGTCTACCAATGATGGCGTCAACCGCGTCGGGATGTTTTCGTAGTCGCACAGGGCGATTACAATTTTCACAATGTCGCGGGGATGGACCGACTGCATCACCCGGCCAGCGTCGCGGTACCACTTTTGCAGCAAGTGAACGAAGGAACGTTTGTCGAAGGGGACTTTGTAATGGTTGCAGACCGCCAGGAATATCTGGTAGAACAGTTTTTCGTCCGGGCTGCCTACCAGCACCTTCATCTGAATGCGACGCAAAAAAGCGTCATCCACCAGGTCATTGGGGTCCAGGTTGGTGGAAAAGACGATAAGCTGCTGGAAAGGCACTTCCACCGACTGCCCAGATTGCAGGCGTAAAAAGTCTATATTGCTTTCCAGGGGCACAATCCAGCGGTTGAGCAGTTCTTGGGGGCGCATCTGCTGGCGGCCAAAGTCGTCGATGAGGAACATGCCGCCGTTGGCCTTCATTTGCAGCGGGGCTTCGTACACCTTGGCGATGGGTTCAAAGCGCAGGTCCAGGGCATCCATCGTCAATTCACCACCGACCATGACAGACGGCCGTTGAAACAGTCGCCACCGTTTATCCACTTTTAATTTTTCCGCGCCGCTGCCTTGCCCATACGGGTCCATGTGCATAGCAATCTCTTCATCGCTCAGGGGGATGTGAACCAACGGATCAAAAATGCGAATGATTTGCCCACCCACAGATACCGCGTCCGGCAGCCAGATGGGATCGTCTTTAGCCAGAAGTTGGGCGATGGCTTCCGCAATGGTTGTTTTACCGTTGCCAGGCGGCCCATACAAAAACAGCGACGAACCGGAGTTCACAGCCGGGCCAATGCGTCGGTGGAAGTTGTCGGGCAAAATCAGGTGGCCTAATGCCTGCTGCACCTGGTTGGGCGAAAGCCGCCGGTTGCCCCGGTGTTGCGCCAGAATCGCCGTCGAATAATCATCCAACGACACCGGGACGCGGCCCACATATTGGCTGCGTTCAAAGGCATCTCGCGCCCGCCTCGTACCCGCGTCGGTGGGGCTGTAGGTAAAGCTGAGGCTGCCAATAGAACCGGCTTTGGTTATTTCTACCAGATGCTCCTGCTTCATGCGGCTCAGCAAATCGTCTATAACGCTGGCATGAATGCCCAAAACTGTGGCGACACGGGCAACACTGGCCTCGCCTTCGTTAAACAACAAGCGAAAGATAATGTCTTGGATCAGCCCGATTGGCACACCCAATCCATCCACTTTCATGACAGGCGCTAAAATTTTTTCTAGAACCGAAGGATTCATATGGTTATCACCTGCGGTTGACCTAACCGCCACATTCCCTTTGCAGGGTTTCCACACTTAGTTTCCATTAGTATAGGTGGTGGGCAGCCAAGCGCACATAGGAAATAAGGTTAGGGTGTTTTGACGCTGACCGGGCGCTGCCATATAATGCCCGATATTTTGGCGCAGAAGTTGAATTTGAACTTATGAATGATCAAGAAAATAAGTCCTTGCCTTCCACACTTTACACAGAAGAATACTTTCTAACAGCGTGCGAAGGGTACGATGTGTTTATCGAATCGGAAGGCGTACAGCTTTCCCGCCGTCTCAAAGATTCATTTGCGGTGGCCGAGGTGACGGCCGGTATGCGGCTTCTGGACGTGGGTTGTGGGCGGGGTGAAATTATTCGTCACTGCATGGAGATGGGGATTGAAGCGTATGGCATTGACTACGCCGAAGCGGCTATGAGTATGACCCAAGAAGTGATCGCCGCCGAACGGGTGAAAATAACCGGCGAAGGGCGAGACCCGTCCAAGGTTAAGGCCGGCGTTTGCCGTTCAGACGCCAAATACTTGCCCTTTCCCACCGGCTATTTTGACCGGGTGTTGATGTTTGACGTGGTGGAGCATTTGTATCCCTGGGAGCTGCACGCGGCGATGTTGGAGGTGCGGCGGGTGCTAAAGGACGACGGCCGTTTCATCATCCATACCGCCCCCAACCGCTGGTACGACCAATACGCCTACCCCTGGGTGCGCCGTGTGCGTACCCTGCTGGGCGAAGGCCATAAGTACCCCAAAGATCCGCGGGCGATCACGGCCGTCAACCTCGACGTCCACGTTAACGAACAAGACATGCGCAGCATGAAAAAGGCGCTTAACGCTGCCGGTTTCAAGGCCAACGTCTGGCTCGATTCGCCGCCGCAAAACCGCCAGGAAAACGCCGCCATGGCCGGTTTGCGCCGCCTGGCCTTCGACGTGCCCCCCTTCCGCTGGTTCTTTGAACGCGAAGTCTTCGCCGTAGGGGAAAAAGATAGTTTATAGTTGTTAGTTGATAGTGGCTTGTCAACTCCCAACTAACAACTCCCAACTCCCGTGAAACGCTTCCTGCTGTACCTCACCCTCATCCTGCTGTTGGCTTTTGCCCTGCGGACCTACCAGTTAACGGCCGTTCCCCCCGGCCTTACCCACGACGAAGCCAATCACGGCCGTGAAGCTCTGGGCATTCTGGACGGCGTTTATCTCTTCTACTTCCCCCTCAACTACGGCAGCGAACCACTCTACAGCTACACCGTCGCCCTGAGCATGGCCCTGTTTGGCAAAGGGCTGCTGGCGCTGCGGCTGGTCAACGTCATCTTTGGCGTGGCGGCCATCGCCGTCGCCGCACTCTGGGCCAGCCGCGCTTTCGACCGGCAGACGGCGCTGTTGGCGGCCGCGCTGACGGCCGTCTCCTTCTGGCCCCTGGCAACCAGCCGTGAAGCATTACGCGCCGGGATGCTGCCTTTTTTTATGGCGACGGCCGTCTGGTTCTTCTGGCAAATCATCACCGCGCCGCCGGAAAACGGCCGTCAACGCTGGCTGGCGGCCGCCGGATTCGGCGTGTCGGTGGCCTTTACGCTGCACATCTACCTGGCCGCTCGCGTAGCCTGGCTGATGTTCCCCGCCTTTCTGCTGTACCTGGCCTTGGTGCAGCGCCCCACCTTCCGCCGCGTCTGGCAGCCGGTGCTGGTCGGGCTTATTCTGGCCGGGTTGTTGGCGACGCCCATGTTCATCTACCTGCGTCTGCACCCAGAAGCACTCACCCGGCTAGATATGCTCGACGCTCCCTTGCAAGCGCTGCGCTCCGGCCATTTGCGACCTGTTTTTGCTAACGTCTCGTCTGCGCTGCTGGCCTTCATCTGGCCTGGCTATGGCGACCAATTTCTGGCCTACAATATCCCCGGTCGCCCGGTGTTTGAAGCAGTGACGGCCGTTTTTTTTCTGATAGGTCTGCTGGTCTGCCTGCTCAATTGGCGGAAACCGGCTTACGCCTTGCTGCTGATCTGGTTTGGCGTGGGCATTCTGCCCTCACTCATCACCGGGGCGACGGCTAACACCACGCGCAACCTGGCAGCGCTGCCGGCCGTTTACCTGCTGCCGGCCGTGGGATTTATGGGTCTGGGTGGCTGGCTGATGGGGCGGCGGGGGCAGCGGATACGGCCGTTGCTCAACGGCGCGGCCCTGCTCTGGCTGTTCATTGCCGGATGGATCAGCAGCCGCGATTATTTCAGCCGGTGGGCCAATTCGCCCGACGTGCGCAGCGCATACCAGGTCAATCTGGTGGCCGCCCTCAGCTATCTGGCCGAGCAGGACCTGGCGCCACCCATCGTCATGTCCACCGTCTACCCCGGCCCAGCCCACGACAGTTCCATCGCCCTGGTGCTGCGCCCCCACGCCGCCGACGATTTGCACTGGGTGGATGCGCGTCGCGCCCTGCTCTGGCCTGGCGGCGGTGGTGGTTACGCCCTCATCCCGTCCTCCACGCCGCCCGATCCGGCTTTTAGCTCCTTTTTACAGCCGGTGGATACCCAAACTCTACGCCCCAATGACCTGGACCCCAGCTTTACGCTCTATAGATTAAGCCCCAACCCGGTTGACGTGAAGGCGACGGCCGTTGCCAATTTTGGCGATGCAGTGCGGCTGTTGGAAGGGAAGTGGTTGGACGATGTGGTGATGGCGGGGGAAACGGCCGTCTTCCAAACCACCTGGCAGGTCATAGACCCAACCCGCATCGGGCCTGTCGTCCCGCCGACTTTCACGCCAGACACTGTCTTTTTCACCCAGGTCTTAACCACCGAAGGCACTGTCTTAGCCCAACAAGACATACTGGCTGCCCCCTCCTGGGCCTGGCAGCTTGGAGACATCTTGGTGCAGATCCACACCATCACCGTGCCGCCACAAACCACACCGGGTCCCTACCGCACCATCGTCGGCATTTACGACCGAGTCTCGCTGGAACGTCTCCCCACCTTCACCGCCAATGGCCTGCCTGGCGAAACCTTCGCCGACGTTTCCACACTCACCATCACGGCGCGCCAAACCTCCGCAAACCAGTAACTCTCGTTCATCATTCATCGCTTATCGCCCATCTTTATGCTACACTAACGTTATGGGCGAAACTGACAACCCTCTCAAAGTGCTCATCAACGAGTTCAGCGAAGCTTTTGCCGCCTGGTTGTTGGATACGGCCGTACAGCGCGTGCGGCCGCTCAACGTCGAATTTGCCGCCAATCCCGGCCGCAGCGATTTACTGTTTGAAGTCATAGATACCCTTGGACGCATCATTTTTCTGCACATTGAACTACAAGGGCGACGCAGCCACCAACCCATGCCCCTGCGCATTCTGGACTATCTGAGCAGAATTGTGCAGCGAGATGTGGGCGTACCAGGCGGTGAACATGCGCCGCGGCTGGTCAGCGTCGTCATCTACATCGGCGAAGGGGCCGGGCGCGGCGACAGTGGCGACTATGCGATATTGGGATTAGGGGATGAGGCAACACTGCGCTGGCAATATCGGCCGCTGCGCTTGTGGGAAATGCCGGCCGAGCGGCTGTTTGAACTGGACAATCCGGCATTTCTTGCCTTAATTGGACAAACGCGGCTCACCAACCCCGCCACCGTATTACCGAAAGCCTTGTCCATCATACGTTCTACGACGGAAGCGGAACAAGGACACTTGTTAACCGCGCTGGTCAGTTTACTGCAAACCGGAGAGGTGATACAGATGGTTGAAAAACTGCTGGAAGAAAGCGAAGAACTTTTATTAGACACCCCCTATTTGCGTCGTATGCGCGAAATTGGTTGGCGAAGGGGCCGTGAAGAAGGCCGCGAAGTAGGCCGTGAAGAAGGCCGCGAAGTAGGCCGCGAAGAAGGCCGCGAAGTAGGCCGCGAAGAAGGCCGCGAAGAAGGCCGCGAAGAAGGCCTTACGCAAGGGCAAAAAGTTGGCCGGGAACAAGGCATACGCGACACAATTTTAGAAGCAGTGGTTCGTAAATTTAATCCGCTGGCCGCCGAGTACCGCCAATTGGAACAATATCTGAACCAGATTCACAGTGCAGACGCCTTGCAGCAGATCCTGTTGGCTATGTTCGACACATCGGATGTGCAGACAATTCTGGCAATGGCGCGGCAAACGGCCGTCCAATAACCTCCGCGCCCATCCCTCGCACACGACCTATGAGCGACCGAAAAGCCGACGACCTGTCGGTGAAGGAACTGGAACAACTGCTGTATCACAAAAAACGGCAGCAGCGTTTACAGCGATTGGAACGTTTGCAACAAGACGGCCGTCTTGTCGTTGTAGATGGTCTGGCTGCACCCAATCCAAACCCGCCGCCGCTGCCCCGCCCGGAAGTCAGCCCTACCGGCGCGATGCGCTACTACGTTCTCAACCCCGAAGAAGGCGAACTGATTGAACCTGAACCGACTCAGCGGCGCATCAACTGGCGTTGGGTATCGAACAAATTCCTCCTGTTTGTGGAAATTGGCGCGGTCATTGGTCTGCTTGTTGTCCTTGTCGGCTTGTGGCTAACCCGACAAGAACTCAACCAGGAATTAATCCAGGCGCAGCAAGCGCAAGTAGCCGAGATTGCCTTGCCCACACCGACAGCCACCCCCATCATCGGACTTGTCGTTTTGCCCAGCGGCCACAGACCGCCGATCAGCGGCCGTCCACCAGAGGCGGGCGAAGCCGGCGACATTCCGGCGCACCTGATGCCGGCCATCAACGCCTACGTGCCACCACCTATCCCCACCCCTGGTCCAGAACAGGCCCGCCGCATCGAAATCCCGGCCATTGGCGTAGATAGCACCATTGTCCAGGGCGTAGATTGGGACCAACTTAAAAAAGGGGTCGGTCAACACATTAATGCCGCCCAACCTGGCCGCGAAGGCAATTTAGTCCTGGCCGCCCACAACGACATCTTTGGCGAAATTTTTCGTCATCTGGATAAGTTGACGCCTGGAGATGAGATCATCATCTCTACAGAGCGCCAATCCTATACATACGTGGTCCGAGAGATTGATGTCGTCGCGCCAACGGCCGTTTCCGTCATGGACCCCACCGCCTACGCCCAGGCAACCCTCATTTCCTGCTACCCGTATCAGATCAACACCCAACGTATCGTCGTCTTCGCCGACCTGATCGCCGACGCCAACTCCTCCTGATCTTGGTTGACGCCCCTCTGGGCTTGTGCTATTATTCAGCCCACATTCCGGTCTGTAAGGCCGGAATATTTGTTCTTAACAGTATTCGGCAATTGCTCTAATAGGCATTGCGCCATTTAGAACCTGGAGAGTAAGGAGATTCGTAGAAGAAAAAGCAAACCAAAGAGCAGCACCAGCACCAGCGTCGAGTACCGGATTAACAATCGGATTCGTGTTCGCGAAGTCCGGTTGATTGATCAGGACAACCAGAACCATGATGTAGTGCCAATTCGCAAAGCTCTGGAGATGGCTCAGGAAGTCGGCCTAGATTTAGTCGAAGTCGCCCCAAATGCCGATCCGCCCGTATGTCGTATCATGGACTATGGCAAATTTGCCTACGAGAAGACCAAACGGGAACGCGAAGCGCGCAAGCATCAAAAACTGATTGAAATCAAGACGCTCAAGCTGACGCCAAGAACGGCCGATTTCCATCGGGACATCTTGGTTAAAAAGGCACGTGAATGGCTGGGTGAAGGGAAAAAGGTGAAGTTTCAGATTCGCTTTAGGGCGCGTGAAATCACCTACCCGGAAATCGGCCAGGAAATGTTGGAAGGCATTGCCAAAGAACTAGGTGACGTGTCCGAAGTTGAACAAGCGCCAAAATTAGAAGGCTGGTCCATGACCCTAATGCTTACGCCAGAGCTGCAAAAAGCAAAGAGTGAACCGGCTGAAAAATAAAACAGCGTTATTCCAAAAGCCCCCAGGGGGGCTTTTTTGTGAGGGTTAATATGCCAAAAGCGAAACAAAAGAAATATAAGTTAAAGTCCTACAAGGCGGCAGCCAAACGTTTCCGTATGACGTCAACCGGCAAAATTCTGCGCACCAAAGGCGGCAAAAGCCATTTGCGCCGGCGCAAATCTGCGCGTACCAAGAACTTGCTCTCAAGGATGTTGGTCGTGGAATCCGCCGGCGATCGTAAACGGATTAAGCGTATGGCTCCGTACATGAAGAAGTACAAGGCCAATCCGCCCAAATAGTTGACCGTCGGTCGTTGATAGTTTGTTTGTTCGCTGCCTGGCCTCGGTGTTTAGGCGCTTGAGTGCCCAGAGCTTTATAAAATGCGAGGTGTAAATTATGAGAGTTAAAGGCGGGTTTACAACCCAACGTCGCCACAAGAAAGTGTTGGCGATGACCAAAGGCCAATGGGGAACACGCAGCAAGTTGTTCCGCCGTGGCAATGAAGCGATGATGAAATCCTACTGGTACGCTTACCGCGACCGGCGGGTGCGTCGTCGAGATTTCCGCCGCCTCTGGATTGCGCGCATCAATGCCGGTGCGCGGCTTCAAGGCATGAGCTACAGCCAACTGATTCATGGCTTGAAGTTGGCGAATGTTTCTTTGGATCGCAAAGTTTTGGCAGACCTGGCCGTGCGGGATGAAGCTGCTTTTGCGGCCGTGGTGGATGTAGCCAAACAAGCATTGGCTTAATTTCGTTTTACCCCCCTCTATCATAAAAAGCGTCACGCTTGTTAACGGCGTGGCGCTTTTTGCGTTATCAGGTGGCCGCTCCTTGTGATGAACGATGTCTAAACGAGGGCGAGACGTAGTTGTCGCTGCCCTTGCCTTTGAGTACTATCGCTGACTGGTCTGGAACTTAGGGTTCGTTTGCAATTAACTTTGGAGTTTCCAGATTGGACCAATCTTGGAGATTGGTCCAATCTCACCAGGTTAAAAACATATGAACCCTTATGTGTAGAGCGCAGAGTGCAAAGATAGGAGAAGTTGGCCGAGTGATTTCTTAAAGCTCTCTTGTCGGACGCTAAACGCCAGGCCGAGAAGATTTATGATGACTATGGGACGCAAGGAACAACAGACCTATATGGCCTGGATGCTGTTGGTGCTGTTAACGGCCGTTTCTCTGCGCCTGTTCGCCCTCGCCACCATCCCACCCGGCCTCACCCACGACGAAGCCGACCACGGCATCACCGCCTGGAGCATCGTCAATGGCGCGCGCGCCCTGTATTTCACCATCGGTTACGGCCGTGAACCTTTATACGATTACGCTACGGCCGTCGTCATGCGCTTCTTGGGTCCCACTTATCTGGCAGGGCGGTTGACGGCCGTTTATTTCAGTCTCATCCTCATCGCCGGCATGGCCGCCTGGGTGCGGCGGGCGTTTGATTGGCAAACGGCCGTGCTTGCCGCCGCCGGGGTGTCCGTTGGCTTCTGGGCGGTCATGACCGCCCGCCAATCGCTGCGCTCCATCACCCTGCCGGCGCTTTTTGTATTAACCGTCTACCTCTTCTGGCGCGGCCTGGAAGAAAATTGGAAGCAAACAGACGCGGATGCACACAAATCAAAATCAGCCTCCATCCGCGTTAATCCGCGTCCCATTCTCTTGTTCACCGCCGCCGGTACTGTATTGGGGCTGACATTTTACACCTACATCCCGGCGCGGTTGCTCTGGGCGATCTTCCCGGCAACATTGGGTTATCTGGCCTGGCAAAATCGGCCGCTGCTGCGCCAGGTGTGGGCAGGAACGGCCGTTATGCTGCTGGCTGCCGGGCTGGTGGGCGCGCCGTTGTTTGGCTATCTGCTCGCCCACCCGGAAGCCGAGACGCGCATCGGGCAGTTGAGTGCGCCGTTAACGGCCGTAACCCAGGGCAACCCGACGATCCTCTGGCAAAACACACTGGCCGGGCTGGGCCTGTTTGCTTTTAGCGGCGACACCTATTGGCGCTACAACATCGCCGGGAAACCCCTGCTGCCGCCGCTTATGGCGGTCCTCTTTTTTGCCGGACTGCTGTGGGCCGGGTGGCTGATAGGAACCGGGCGGCGGCAGAAAAGGCTGGAATCTGCGGCCGCTTTTCTGGCGTTGGCCTGGCTGCTGGCCGGATTGGCCCCGGCGTTGGTGACAGGCGCGCGGCTGTCCACTACCCAGACCATTGCAATGCAGCCGGTGGTCTACCTGTTCCCGGCATTGGCGCTGCGCGTCGTCATGCGTCGGGCGTCAGACGTATGGCCCAAACGGATGGCGGCTGACAGATTGCGCACGACGAGCGGCGTCATCCTCCTGCTGCTGTTTGGCGGCACGGCCGCGGCCACCGCCAGGGATTATTTCGCCGTCTGGGCCAATCAACCCGACGTGCGCGTGGAGTACGAAAGCACGATGGTCGCCGCCATGCAGGCGATTAACCAGGAGGAAATGCCCCACACGGCCGTTTCCAGCCAAACTCCGGGCCCGTTTCACACACCAGCCGTCGCCGCCATGACCCTATCGCCCCATTTGCCCACGCCGCGCTGGTTCGACGCCCGCACCAGCCTGGTGCTGCTCACCGCATCCCAAAGTTTCGTGCTTATCCCCGGATTTACGCCCATCAATCCGGCGCTGGCGACCTATTTTGAGACGGCCGTTCTCGTCCAAACGCTCCCCATGCGCCCCACTGATCTGGACCGCCCGTTGGACATTTACACGGTGGACAGCGCCCTACTAGCTGCCGACTGGGCGACCCAATTTCAACCAGCCACACCCGTCAACTTTGGCAATACGGCCGTTTTCCTGGGTTATGATCTACAAACACCAACAGTCTCGCCCGGCGGGATGGTGACGCTGGCGACGTGGTGGCGGGTGGAAGGGCCGCTGCCCGACGCCGTATTGTTTACCCAGGTATTAGGGCCAGACGGCCGTCCCATCGCCCAGGCCGACCGGTTAGATGTGCCCGGCGCAGGTTGGCAGGCCGGCGACCAGTTCATCCAACTGCACCAGTTCACGCTGCCAGAGACTACGGCCGTCGGCCAATACCCCATCATCATCGGTCTGTACACCTGCCCGGCAGCCTGCGGAGAGAAGGAAGCGCCACAGCGCCTACCCATCCTCAGCCCGTTCGGCCTGCCCGGCGACTATTTGCCCATCACCAAACTGAGCGTGGCTGCCCCATGAACCACACTCGCCTGCCCTACGAGCATTGGCTCATTTTACTCATCACCCTGCTGGCGTTTGGCCTGCGCGTCTGGCAGTTGAACCGCGTGCCGCCCGGCTGGCGCGACGACGAATTGATTGAAACGCTGATCATCTCGCAGCGGGTGCTGGATGGCGAATGGGCCGTCTATTACGCCGATGCCTCCGGCCACGAAGCGCTGTACCACGTCCTGAACGCCGCCATGTTGGCCTTATTTGGCCCAACAACCTGGGGCATTCGCCTGCTCTCGGTCATCCTGGGAACCCTGACTGTGCCGCTGACTTATCTGTTGGGGCGCCGGCTGTTTGGCTCGACGGTGGGGCTGCTGGCGGCGGCCTTGCTGGCGACGAGCTTCTGGTCGTTGATGTATTCGCGCATTGGGCTGCGCCATATTTTGCTGACGCCGTTGGTATTGGCCGCCTTCTACTTCTTCTGGCGCGGGCTGCAAAAAAGCCGGTGGGCAGGATGGTTTGATGGCCGGTCGCCGCTGCTCAGTTATTTGTTGACGGCCGTTTTCCTGGCGCTGGGTTTCTACACCTATTTTGCCGGGCGTGGGCTGCCGTTAATCCTGGTGGCTTTTATGGGCTACCTGGCCGTGTTCGCCTGGCCGTTGTTCCGGCGACATTGGCCGGGCTTTGCGCTGCTGTTGGCAACGGCCGTGTTTCTGGCCGTGCCGCTAATCGTCACCTTGCGGCAGCAGCCGGAATCAGAAGCGCGGGTGGCAGAGCTGGCGCTGCCACTGGTAGAGGCGCAGATCGGTAATTTTGCGCCCATTTGGCAATATACGCTCACCACCCTGAGCATGTTCCACAACAGCGGCGACCCTGAATGGTTATACAACATCCCCCAGCGTCCCATATTTGGGCCGGTGGGCGCAGGTTTGTTCTGGCTGGGGGTGGCGCTGGCCGGCTGGTATGCTTTGCAGCCAGCCGCCGCCACCCTCCGCGCTCTCGCCGTGCGCACCCGGCGACCGGCCGCCGCGCCCATCCACCTGAGCAGCGCCTTTTTGTTGATCTGGTGGCTGGCGGGCATCGCGCCCGGCTTTATCAGCGTGCCTCCGGCCAGTTTGGGGCACACCATTATGAGCCAATCGGCCGTGTATATGCTCAGTGCGCTGCCGGTGGGCTGGCTGGCGACGATGGGACGTAAGAAGTATGCCGTTGACCGTTTACGGAATACGGCTTACGGCCTACGGCTTACGGCCGTCACCCTGGGCTTGCTCTTGTTCATCAGCACCGGCTGGCGGGATGCGCAAGATTATTTTGTCAATTGGCCGGCGCGGGGCATGGTGCGCTTCCTATATCGCGCCGAAGTCCATGAGACGGCCGTTTATCTGAACAACCACCCGGACATCACCGACGTGGGGCTGACCAGTGTGTTGGCCGGTCCCTGGGACCAGGCGGCGCTGGACATTGATTTGCAGACGGCCGTTCAGCCCCGCTGGTACAACCCCGACCGGGCGCTGCTGCTGCAACCTTCTTTGGTCTTGGCCGGTTGGCCGCAGCCGCCGCAGTTTTTGCCGGAAGCCTACACGCCGCTGGCGGAACGGCCGTCTATTGGCGCTTATCGCTTTTACACGATTGATTATGATTTCCCACCGGGCGAGAAGGTTTGTTTTGTCAATGGATTGTGCCTGGAAACGGCCGTTTATGATTCTGTGACCGGGCGTTTAACGCTTGTCTGGCAGGTGGGCGAAGCGTTCGATTTGCCGCCCATGCCGCTGATCAGCAATCCGCCGCCGCCGGGGGTGTACGCCGGGCCGCGCCTCAGCGTCTTTGCCCATTTGCTAGACGCCGCCGGTGGGCTGCTAACGGGTGACGATGGCCTGTGGGTGGACGCGCGCTATTTGCAGCCGGGCGACCGCTTTGCCCAATTCCACCAACTAACGCCGCCGGACGGCGCCCTGGCGGGCGGCGTGGCCTTTGGCCTGTACGACCCGATGACCGGGAAGCGTATCCCGACGGTAGACGGCCGTGACAGCCTACAATTAAGAATAGATCAGCGCGGAGACGCGGAGAACAGGGAGATTAAATGATTGAAAATCCCCCGCGCCGCCGTGACGCCAATCATCTGGAGTGATAAGTTTGCAACCTGGAACCGCAGCGACCTGGAGCCGGCGGGCGATGGCCCTGGTGTTGGTCGTTTTTATGGGGCTGGCATTTGCCGCCAACGTGATCAATCCGCTGCACGAGGCGACGGATGAACTGCGCCATTACCGCTTTGTGCAAACCATCGTGCAGCACAAGGCGCTGCCGGTGCAGGGAGTAGGCTGCAATGCCCAGGGGCATCATCCGCCGCTGTTTTACGCGGTGGCGGCGTTGGCGACCGGTTGGGTAGATACGACCGGTGAGGGGGATTGTTATGACCCACCGCCAAACCCATTTTGGGCATACCGCTACTGGGAAGTGGGGCGCGATAACAAGAATCAATATCTGCATTATACGGCCGTTGAAGGTTTTCCCTGGCATGGCGGAGCGTTGGCCGCCCACCTGACGCGGCTGGTGAACAGCTTGTTTGGCGCGGCAGCGGTGTGGCTGACCTACCTGATCGGGCTGGCAATCTGGCCGAAACGGCCGTTTCTGGCTGTCGCCGGAGCGGCTCTGGTGGGTTTCAACCCGATGTTTGTCTACATGTCCGGGTCTGTCAACAACGATGTGATTGCCGCCTTTAGCGGCGCGGCCATTACCCTGGCCTGCGTGCGGCTGGTGCAGGACGAGCGTGGTCTGAGTCTGCGCTGGGGGCTGATTCTGGGCGTGCTGTACAGCCTGGCGCTGCTGAGCAAATTCAACCTGGCGGCCATCGCCGGGCTGATTGGCGCGGCAATGACTTGGGTGGCCTGGCACAAACGGCAGTGGCGCGCCTGGGTGCAGGCAGGGTTGGCGCTGATGGGGGTGACGGCCGTTCTGACTGGCTGGTGGTTTGGGCGCAACCAGATATTGTACGGCGAGCCGACCGGCGTTGAAAAGCTGACCGAACTGTGGGGCGTGCGTGACCCTTCGCAGAGTTTCTGGCTGGCGGTGTCGGAATTGGATTATGTCTGGACCAGCTTGTGGGGGCGTTTTGGCTACGGCCAAATTCCCCTGCCAAACGTGATGTATGCCGGTCTGGGGGCGTTGGCAATTCTGGGAGTGACCGGGTATGCCCTGCCCTTTGTACGCCGCGAGACACAGGAATTAAAGGAAACGGCCGTCCCCCTGCTGCTGCTCTTGCTGAACGTGCTTCTATTTTTAGGCGTCCTCTTCAACTATCTACTAATCAGCCCGGCTGGGCCGATGGGGCGCTTCTTTTTCCCGGCGCTGCCGGCGCTGGCGGTGCTGCTGGCCTATGGATTGAGCCAATATGGGGCGACGGGGCAACGGCCGTTTCGCGCCGACGTCTGGCTGGCAGGCATTTTAAACGGCGGCATGGCCCTGCTGACACTCATCGCTTTCTGGGGCTATCTGCGCCCGGCGTATGCCCAACCACCCGGATTTACGCCAACGGCCGTACCCAATCCCATCAACGCCCAATTCGACAGTTTCGTCAATTTGCGCGGCTATGAACTGCGGCAAAACGAGGTACGGCCGGGCGAAACCCTGGATTTAGACCTGTATTGGGAAGTGACCGCCAAACCGCCAGGCGATTACCTGTTGTTTGTCCATCTGATAGACGAAAACGGCCTGATGGTGGCTCAACGCGACACCCATCCCGGATTGGGCAATTTCCCGGCCAGCAATTGGCAGGCGGGTGATCGTTTTGTCGAATCTATTCGTCTGGTCGTGCCAGAAACAGCTTACACGCCGGACAACGCCACGCTGTACGTGGGTTATGTCGCCCCCGGCGCCTATCGCCTGGGCATCAGCAGGGAGGGCGTGGGGCTGGGCGATGCGCTGCCCCTGGCCGAAATCGCCATCACGCCGATTCCCGGCGATTTGCCCAATGCGCAAAACCAAAACTTTAACAATCGTCTGCGCCTGCGCGGTTATGAATACAACAAACGCAGCTTTTTGCCCGGCGATGTGCTGGCGGTGACGTTGTATTGGGAGCGTTTGTCCGGCGACCCGGCGGACAATTGGGTACGCATCAGCGTGGTGGATGGCGAGGGCAAGGAAGTCATCTATCAGGAGAGCCAACCGCCAGCCGAGGGGCAGCCGGGAGAGGTGATTCGGGACGAGCATTGGCTGGACCTGGGCTACAGCCTGGCAGCTGGCGCTTACACGATTCATGTGACCTTAATGGACGTTGTTAGTGGACAGGTGCAAACTATTGTGGCTGACGATGGACGCCAGATAAATGATCATTTATCATTAGCTCAGATTCGATTGCAGCAGTAAATACGGGCGAACGCCTGGCAGGTCTAGCACCGTAAACCGTATTCAGTATCAGTTAAGCCGCTTCGGGGAAAATTGTGTGAAACAGCAGCGCGTGAACCAGATACGGATGGTTGTGATAACCATCATCCTGATTGCCAGCGGCGTTATGTTTGTGGCGCTGCCGGTATTGGCGCTGCGTTGGATCCAGGCGCCTTACCCGGGACTGTTTTTTGATCCCAATCTGGTCGTGAACAAATCATCGGCGCAGTATGCGCCAACAGAGCCGGTGCAGCCGCCGATTGCCTATCCAGACAGGGTTACGGCCGTAAACGGCCGTCCCTTCGCCACCCCCCAGGAACTCCACGCCTATCTTGCCAGCCTTCAGCCCGGCGATGTGGTCACTTTTCTCTTCGATCAGCCGCCACCGGACGCCGTCATCACCACCCGCACAACTGACGAAACCGAACGCGCCGTCAACCTGGTTTTGTCTACCTTAGACGAGACCATTTTGTGGAACCAGTTCTGGCTGTTTTACCTGTTGGGAGTGGTCATTTTTCTCATTGGCGGGCTGACGTTTATGGCCCGGCCAGACGCCGAGGCGGCCCAAATTTTTGCCCTGTTTGCGGTGTGTACGGCCGTTATCATGGGCGCATTGTTCGACCAGATAACCACCCAGGTCTTTATCCGTGTCTGGACGTTGGCCCTGGCGATTGTCGGCAGCTTTACCATGCTGCTGGCCTTTGTATTTCCCCACGAAGCCAGCCTGGTTTCCCGATTTCCCTGGCTCAAATGGGCCGCGGTGTTGCCCGGCGTAGCCCTGGCGCTGTGGGGGCAGGTCTGGTTGTTCAACGGCCCGGATGTTTGGGCCCATGCCCTGCCCTGGCGCTATGCCTATTACTGGAATATCTTCGCGGCGCTGGTGACATTGGGTTTCATGCTCTATCGCAGCGCCGCTTCTCCTTCGGCCCTGGTGCGGCAGCAGGCGCGTATCATCTTATTGGGCGCAGTTTTAGGCCTGATGCCCATTCTGGTGACGCTGGTGTGGCTGGCTACCAGGCAGGGCTGGCAGCGGTTTAATCCTTCTGTTTTTCTGCCGCCGGTGGTGCTCTTTCCGTTAGCTATCGCCTACACCATTGTTCGCTTCCGGCTGTTGGACGTAAACCGCGTCGTACGCCGCGGCCTGACGTACCTGCTGCTGGCGATCATTGTGGTGGGGGCGGTTTTGCTGATTATCAGCGGGCTGGCAGTTGGCGTGGGCATCCACATCACCCTGAGCAATCCTTGGGTGGTCGCCATCTTTATGCTGGCTATCTTTGCCATTTATGATCCACTGCGGACCTGGCTGCAAAAAGGATTAGACCGGCTGCTGTTTCAAAAACCGGTGGAACTAAACGAACTGCTGCGGCAGTATAACCGACGGCTGACAACGGCCGTCAACGCCGATCAGGTCGCCAAAATCTTGGTGGAATACACCCAAACGGGCATCCCCGTCAGCAATCCCCAACTTTTTCTGCCCGACGACAACCTGGGTGGCTATTGCAGCTACCCCGACACCGAAAACGCCATGGTCGCCACCGATTCGCCGCTGGTCGTTTACATGCAGCATACCTCCGAGGTACTGGACTTAACCGTCGAACGCGCCTGGCCGCCGGAACTGCGCCAATATCCCGAAGCTGTTCGCCTGCAACAGGCCGCCATCATCGTGCCGATGAATAATGGTCAGGAGCTGTTAGGTTGGCTGGCCTTGCCGGCCAAACAAAATGGGCAGCCTTACTCACAAAGCGAGTTGAACTTCCTCAGCACAATGGCCGACCAATCCCTGATTGGCCTGGAACGGGCCAACGTGATGCGCCGCCTGGAAGCCCGCATCGCCGAATTGGACCAACTGAGCCAGTTTTCGCAGGCGCTCAACTTCACCATTGACCCGGATGTTTTGTTGGAACTGGTGTTTACCAATTATCAACGGCTGTTGGGACTGGATAATTTTTTCATCGCCCTGCAAAACCCGGCCACCCGGCAGCTTTACGCCGCGTTTGTGGTGGAACAGGGGGAACGTCTGCCGGAGCGTGAAGGGCGGCATGTCGGGGTAGACGATCCGGCCATCCTTCAGGTGTTGCAGACTGGGCAAATGGCCGATATGGTGGATGAAAACGGCCGTGTCTGGTGGATTTCGCCGCTGAACGCCGGCGCCGAAACGTTGGGCGCGCTCTACACCTTTTTCGCCGATGAGACACACATCCGCCCACGCCAGAAACAGTTGTTCAATGTGTTCGCCGACCGCACGGCCGTTGCCCTGGACCGCCTGCAAACCCGGCAAGAACTGGCCGACCGCGCCCAACAACTAGAAATTATCAACGAAGTCACTCTGTCTCTGGCCGCCACCCTGGAGCTAGAACCGCTGCTCAACCTGATCATGGACAAAGCCATGGAACTGCTGGAAACCGAAGCCGGGGCTTTTATGATGACGGTGGAAGACACCGGCGAGTTAGAATTTCGCGTGGTGCGCGGCCCGGCCAGCGGCGATCTGCTGGGCAAACGTTTACCTATTGGCAGTGGATTGGCGGGCACGGCCGTTCAGACCGGCCGCCCCGTGCGCCAAAACCGCGTCCGCGACGACAAACGCTGGTTTGGCGACATGAACCCCAATGCCGATTTTGTCAGCGAATCCATTCTGACTGTCCCCCTGCTGCGGAGCAATGCTGTGCTGGGGGTGGTCCAGGTCATCAACAAGAAAAACGGCGCCCCCTTCAGTGAAGAAGATGAAACACTGCTGGCCGCTTTTGCCGGGCAGGCCGTGGTCGCCCTGGAAAACGCCCGCTTAATGGAACAAACCGACCAGGCTTTGCAGGAGCGCGTCAGCGAATTGTTCATGTTGCAGCAGCTAGACCGCGACCTCACCACCACGCTAGACCTGGAAAACGTCCTCAGTCTAACGTTGGACTGGACGCTGCGGGTGAGCGATGGCGCATCTGGAGTGATTGTTTTGGCCGACGAACAGGGCAAGCCATATCTGCAAGCCCAACATGGCTATGACCAGAGCTTTTCAATTGAACCGATCAACGGCGTTTTCGCTGACGATGGTTTGATGAGTCGGGTCCTGGCGACGGGAGAACCGCACGTAACCGGCAATGTCCATGCCGAGCCGCATTACAAAATTAAGTCCTATGAAACGCTGTCGCAAATGACCTTGCCCATCATCCATAAGCAAAAGCTGATAGGCGTGGCCGCCATTGAAAGCGACCAGATGAATATGTTCCACAATGGGCACATGGAAACGGCCGTGCGCATGACCAACCACGCGGCCGTCGCCATCGCCAACGCCCTGCTCTACCAGCAGGTCAAAGAAGCCAACCAAGCCAAATCGGAATTTGTCTCGATGGTTTCCCATGAACTAAAAACCCCGATGACTTCCATGCGCGGTTACACCGATTTACTGCTTTCCGGCATGACCGGCGACCTGACCAGCCAGCAGCGCGGCTTCCTGGAGACCATCGCCGCTAACATTCGCCGTATGAGCCAGCAAATTCAGGACCTCACCGACATTTCCCGCATCGAAACCGGCCAACTGCACATAGACCCAGCCCCGACCGCTTTCACCAACATCGTCAGCGAGACTTTGCAGACCGTGCGCGGCCCCTGCGACGCCAAAGGCATCGAACTGCACCTGGACCTGCCGCCAGACTTGCCCCTGGTTATGGCCGACAAAGAGCGGCTGGTGCAGGTGCTGACCAACCTCATCAGCAATGCCAGCAAATACTCGCCGCCCAACACCAATGTTTATGTCAATTTAAGGGCAGATGCAATGCGCATAGGCGAAAAAGAGCGGCCGACGCCGGTGGTGGTTTGCGCCGTTAAGGATACTGGTTACGGCATTTCGGCTGAAGACCAACAGCGGCTTTTCACCAAGTTTTTCCGCGCCGATGATCCCAACATTCGCAAAGCCACCGGCACAGGGCTGGGTCTATCCATCACCAAAGGGATTGTGGAGCTGCATGGTGGCCGGATTTGGGTGGAAAGCGCGTTGGGACAGGGCACGACGTTTACTTTTGCAATTCCGCAAATCGAATAAATCGGGCGACGGCCGTAAACATCGTCAGGGAGTCGTAGGTTTTGTACATTGACACACCCCTGATGTTGGTTATACTTTAACCCATGAGGGAAAATTCCGTCACAAGCGTAGAAAAACACATAACCTGATTCACGTTGACGCACGCCATTTCGCGTGCGTTTTTGTTTTCCGGGGCAGTTCCTAATTTGCAGAGAGGAGTAAAGAATTATGGACTATGGGATGATCAGTAAAATCGAAAAATCGAAGATTTATGCCGAAGAACGCGAGCGAATTGATTTTCAATATCTGCGCGTTACCATCCAGGGCGATAACAACACATCCCCCCATGTGGTTGAATATGATGAGGGCGTGTGGAGTTGCGACTGCGATTTTTTTGCCTCGCGGCATGTATGCAGCCACACCATGGCGATTGAACGTATTTTGCGAGATATGGTTGAACTTGGTGAGGCTGTCTAAACGGTTTTGCTGATTTTTACCACGCGGATTAAAACGTGCCCGGTCTAACGACTGGGCACGTTTTTTGTTATAATCACCCGGTTGTGGCTGCATTTTGCGACATTTGGAATGAAACACACCCTTTGGCTTGAGAGGTTGTAATGGACATCATCGGGAAAAGACCTGTCAGGACTGTCTGGACACCGTGAGGAAACGCACCATGACCATTGGCGGCGTTGAATTTGACCTGAAACTGACTTTTCTCATCATCTTCAGTACCGTCATCCCCATGCTGGACTATTACGGCCACAGATTTACCAGCGCCAAAGCCTACGACCGTTTCATCCTGTACTTTATCTTACCCATGCTGGTCATTCTGCTGTTGTTCCGCGAACCGGCCAGCGGCTATGGCTTTCGGCTGGGCGCCTGGCGCGTCGGTCTGGCCTGGACGGTCGGCGTGTGCCTGGTGATGGCTCTGGTGTTATGGTTTGTGGCCCGCACGCCATCCATGCAGGCGTATTATCAGGCGCGTGCGCCACAAGAAGTAACACGCCTTCTCTGGCTTAACGGTGTGGAATTGTTTGCCTGGGAGTTTATCTGGCGTGGTTTTATGCTCTTTGGTCTGGCGAAAATTTTAGGCCCTGGCCCGGCCATCCTCATCCAGGCAGTCCCTTTTGCCTTTATGCACCTGGGCAAACCGGAAATCGAAACCCTGACCACCATTTTCGGCGGTATTGGCTTTGGTTTCATTGCCTGGCAAACTAATTCGTTCCTTTATCCCTGGCTTATCCATTGGTTTATCACCTCATTTACGATGCTTATTGCTTTAGGTCGTTTCTAAAACGACGCGCTACCAACCAACCTGATAACAGCTGTAAACTGACATTTTTCACCTTGCCACCCGGTCATCTTGCCACCCTGTCAGTTTATCCCTGTCAACTATCAACCCTATGACCAATACTCTGACGCTTCACCCCCTGTCCATTGCCAATGGCGGCGGCGGCATCGCCCGCGACGCCAACGACCGGCCCGTTTTTATCCCGTTCACCATCCCCGGCGAAACCGTAGAAGCGCGCATCATCGAAGAAAAAGCGCACTTTGCTCGCGCCGAACTCTTGTCTGTGCTGACGCCCTCGCCGGACCGGGTAACGCCACGCTGCCCCCATTTTGGCGTTTGCGGCGGCTGCCATTTTCAGCACATGGCCTATGCGGCGCAGTTGGCGGCGAAACAGCAAATTGTGATTGACCAGTTGCAGCGGATTGGGGGGATCACGGCCGTTTCCATCTCCTCCACCCTGCCACACCCCAGCCCGTGGGGCTACCGCGCCGAAACCGAGCTGACGCCTACCGCCGATGACACTCTTGGCTACTGGTCGCCACAGCAGCAGCAAGTCATCGCCATCACCGACTGCCCGATCATTCACCCCGACCTGCTGGCTTTGTGGCAAGATATAGACCTGGAACTGCCCGGCCTGCGTAAACTGACACTGCGCATCGGCGACGACGAGGCGTTGTTGGCCGCCCTGGAAGTTGATGACGTTGAACCGCCAGAATTGGAAACCGATTTTCCCGTGTCGGTGGCCATTGTCTTGCCGGATAGGACGGCCGCCACCCTGGTCGGCGACAATTACACCTTGCAATCGGTGGGCGGGCGTGATTTTCGTGTCTCCCCTGGCTGCTATTTTGCGCCCAGCCCGGCGATGCTGGCCGTAACCATCGAGACCATTTTGCGTTATGCTGCGCTAACCGGCCGTGAAAGCGTGATTGACGGTTACAGCGGCGGGGGCATTTTTAGCGCGGCTTTGTCTGAACAGGCTGGCATCGTGACGGCCGTTGAAATCAACCCCGACGCCATTGCCGATACCGTCATCAACCTGGCGCATACCGACAACGTCTCGCTGTACGAAGGCTGGTTTGAGGCTGTTCTGCCCCAGATACCCAAACCCGACGTGCTGCTGGTCCATCCACCAGCCCGAGGGTTGTCCAAGGATGCGGTCAACGTGATCATTCAGCAGCGGCCGTCTCGTCTCATTTATGTCAGCAGCGATATTGCCACCCTGTCCCGTGACGGCAAATATCTCACCCAAGCTGGTTATCGCTTAACGGCCGTGCAGCCCATAGACACCGCCCCCCAAACCTACCACCTGGACACCGTGTCGCTGTGGCAGTATGCCCATTAACCGCATCTGCGTGCGCGGCAGTCTGAGCGCAAGCTGGGAGGAGCGGATGGGAGACATGTCCATTCGCTGGCTGGCGCAAGAGGATGGGCCATAGTTGGGGAACGGCCGTTTTCGGTCGTCCAGGTACTGCAAAGATTTTACGTTCTTGTAACATCATTTGACACGCTGCATTTGCTTGTTAAAATCGGATAAGTTGACAAAACTTGCGCCTTTAATTTACCCTTAATCGCCATCATAAAACCAGGGGAGAGCCTTTCACGATTTATTGACCTATGCCTTTTATGGGCGGCATAAGCGATTACAAAATGGAGGAAATCTGTCATGACTCATTCAAGCAGTTCTGCGCGCCAATACTCACGCGCCAACGCCGAAAAATTTCGGCAAGAGCTTCACGATCTGCTGCGCATCCCCAGCATTAGCACCGATCCGGCCCATGCCGGCGACGTACGCCGCGCCGCCAATTGGCTGGCCGACCACATGCGCGGCCTCGGCCTGGACAACGTCGCCGTAATGGAAACAGAAGGCTACCCCGTCGCCTATGGCGAATGGCTGGGAGCCGGACCAGACAAGCCCACAGTCCTTGTCTACGGCCATTACGATGTGGTCCCAGCCGATATGGCCGACGGTTGGGAAACGCCCCCCTTTGAACCAGTGGAAAAAGACGGCAAAATCTACGCCCGTGGCGCAACCGACGACAAAGGGCAGTTGTTTATCCATGTCAAAGCGCTGGAGTCTTACCTGAAAACGGCCGGACACGCCCCGGTTAACGTCAAATTTCTTATCGAAGGTGAAGAAGAAGTCGCCTCGCCCAACCTGGTCCCCTTCATCAAAGATCATCTGGACATGCTGCTGGCCGATGTGTGCATCATCAGCGATACTTCGATGCGCTCAATCGAAGAACCGGCCATTTTGCACAGTCTGCGCGGCATGACCTACGTCGAAATCGAAGTCCAGGGGCCATCGGATGATTTGCACAGCGGCTTGTGGGGCGGCGCGGTCCACAACCCGGCCCTGGCGCTGGTGGAAATTTTGGGCAAACTCTACAACCCAGACAACACTATCGCCGTACCTGGCTTTTACGATGACGTGGTCCCGCTGACGGCCGAAGAACGGGCGATGATCGCCAAGACCGACCTGAGCGAAGAACAATATAAGCAGTCTACCGGGGTAACGGCCGTCTGGGGCGACGCCAACTACACCATCCGCGAACGCATCTCCGCCCGCCCCACGCTGGACATCAACGGCCTATGGAGCGGTTGGGCCGGCCCAGGCCCCAAAACCATCGTCCCCGCCAAAGCGGGGGCCAAGATCAGCTCTCGATTGGTCGGCAACCAGGACCCGCACAAAATCTTTGCGCAAATCAAAAGCTACATCGAGTCCATCGCCCCGCCCACCGTCCAGGTAGAAGTCAGACTAGTCACCACCGGTAAGGCGGCGCTGTTCCCCTTCGACATCCCAGAAATGGTGGCGGCTTCCCGCGCCTATGAAAAAGGGTGGGGGGCCACGCCCCTGTTCACCCGCGGCGGTGGCAGTATCCCCGTCGTCGCCGAAATTGCCGACCTGATGGGAATCCCGGTGGTGCTGATGGGCTATGGCCTGGACGACGACGGCCTGCACTCGCCCAACGAGCGCTTTAGCATCGAAATGTTCCATCGCGGCGTTGAGACGGCCATTGTGTATTTGGAAGAATTGGCGCAGTTAGATTAAAGGTCTTTTGGATCTCGTGGGGTATCGCTAAATGTAGGGGCGGGTCTTGTACCCGCCCAGTAGAGGGCGACCACAAGGATCGCCCTCTACATCTGGTGTCTACTCCGTAAAATCCTAAAGAACCAAAATTAACCCGGTTGGATTGGGTTGGGTTGACTTACATGCAGCCAACCTACCCAACCAACCAATTCCATGAAGAAAGGAACCACTTATATGAAAATCACCGCAAGAATCATTTTACTTTCCATTGCTTTGTTTCTGTTGGCCGCCTGTCAGCGGGCCACAGAGCCAGAGGCGAGCATCAATCTGGCCGGTACCAATTGGGTGCTCAGTTCACTAAATGGCAATTTGCCGCTGGCGGACACGGCCGTTACCCTGCAATTTGGCGCCGACGGTGCTGTGTCCGGTTCAGATGGCTGCAACCGTTTCAGCACCACCTTCACCCAAGACAGCGCCAACCTCACCATCAATCAACCGTCGGCGTCCACCATGATGCTTTGCCCTGAACCGGCAATGACCCAGGCGGCGGCGTATATGGCCGCGCTGGCCGCGACCACCAACTTCACGGCCGTTGGCAGCCAACTGAGTTTGCTCAACGGCGAACAGGTCCTGGCGACCTTTGTCGCGGGCACGCCATCTACAGACAACACCGAGGCCGCGCCGGAAGCCAGCAGCGACCTGGCCGGTACGAGTTGGACCCTCAGTTCGCTCAACGGCGCTCCGGCAATCACCGACACGGCCGTTACCCTCCAATTCGGCGCCGACGGCACATTGTCTGGCACAGACGGCTGCAACCAGTTCTCCACCACCTACACCCAGGATGGCGGCAATCTCACCATCAATCAGGCGGGGGCGTCCACCCTGATGGCCTGCCCGGAACCGATCATGGCTCAGGCGACAGCGTTCAGCGCTGCGCTGGCGGCCACGACCAGCTTCACCATGACCGACGCCGACCTGTCGCTGCAAGCCGGTGATCAGGTCTTGGCGATGTTTGTCGTTAACTCAAGCGATCTGGCCGATACTGCCTGGGAAGTAGTCTCTTACAATAACGGCCGTGAAGCCGTCGTCAGCCTGATTCTGGGCACGGAAATCTCTGCCAATTTTGGTCTAGAAGGCGACCTGACCGGCAGCGCTGGCTGCAACCAATACTTCACCAGCTTTGCCGCCGCCGATGGGCGCATTGAAATCGGCCCGGCCGGTTCATCGCGCCGCTTCTGCCCGGAACCACCCGGCATCATGGACCAGGAGCAAGAATTCCTGGCCGCTCTGGAGAGCGCCGCGACCTACAGCATTCAAGGCAACCTGCTGGAAATGCGCTCGGCAGCCGACCAGACGGCCGTTGTCATGACCCGTAAACAAATCGTGGAACTGCCCGACCCGGCCCCGGCTACCGCCAGCGGGCGCGTCACCTCGCCACAGGGTCTCAACATCCGTTCTGGCCCCGGCGTCAACTTCCCGGTCGTCGGCTTTGCGCGTTACAACGACGAGGGTGAGATTGTTGGCCGCAGCGCCGACGGCCGTTGGTGGGCTGCTTCTGTGCCCTCCGCGCCGGGCGGCGTCGGCTGGATATCGGCCGACTTTGTCATCGTCAACAACACAGACAACGTCCCCGTGATCGAGGTTGCGCCACCGGTCATCATTGTGCCCACGGCCGCGGCAACGCCCACCCCACCGCCGCCGCCAACCGCCACGCCCATCCCCGAAATCTCGTTTGGGGCCGACCGCACCAACATTGCCCAGGGCGAATGCACCACCCTCCGCTGGACTGTACAAAATATACAGGCCGTTTGGGTCTACCCGCTGGGCGAGCGGTTTGAAAACTTCCCGCGTACCGGCCAGGGCAGCGAACAAGTTTGCCCAACCATCACCACAACTTACGAGATGCGTGTCTTGCAGCGCGATGGGACTATCATCTTCCGCCAGGTAACTGTCAATGTCACCGGCTCGGTAACACCCAACCCACTAACTGGAACCCGTTGGGAAGTGGTCAATTTCAATAACGGCCGTGGTGGTCTGGTCTCCTTAATCGCCAACTCGCGCATCACATTAGAATTTGGCGCCGACGGCCGTCTGACTGGCAGCAGCGGTTGCAACACCTATTTTACAAACTATCAGGTAAACGGCGTCAACCTGACCATCGGCCAACCCAGCTCCTCCCAGTTGTTATGCGCCGAACCGGCCGGCGTGATGGAACAAGAAGTAGACTTCCTGAACAGCGCCCTGCCTTCTGTGACAACTTTCCTCATTGATGGCAGCAGACTGGAACTGCGCTCGGCCGGCAATCAAACGGCCGTGCTCGCCAACCGGTTACCCTAAAAACAAAGTTGGTTGGTTGGTTGGTTGGCAGCCAAATCCAACCAACCAACCAAGTCCGTTCTTAAACAAGGAGAAAATCATGAATGACGTTCCCGTACAAGTAATCGTCGCCGCGTTTAACGACCCAGAACAGGCCGGCCACCTGATGGCCGACATCAAATTGGGCAAGGTATTGGGGTTGGTCGGCATTATTGATGCGGCCGTTGTCGTCAAAGACGCCGAAGGCAAACTCAAAATTACCGACTCCAAGCGGCGCAGCACCAAAGGCTTCATCACCGGCGGCGTGATCGGCGGCGTTTTGGGCCTGTTGGCCGGGCCAGTGGGCTGGACAGCCCTGGGAACCGGGGCCGTTGGCGCCCTCATGGGCAAGATGCGCGGCGCGCCCTTAAAAGCAGAGATGCAAGACATCGGCTCCGCCCTCACGCCAAACAGTTCAGCCATCGTCGCTATCATCGAACACACCTGGGTCGCGGCCCTGGAAGAAGCCATGGCCGCCGAAGGCGCGCGCATCGTTCAAGACGCGCTGAAGGCGGACATTGCCGAGCAGTTGAACGCTGGCGGCAGCGTGCTGTACACTGCCGGGGCCGGCGGTGTCGCCCGTCTGGCCGAAACACCCGAGGGCGCGCAAATTAGCGGCCTGCTGGTTGATGACGAGGGCGTTTTCATTGGCGACGCGCAGTTCACGTTTGAGGAATCGGGCGAGGAACAGGCGGACGAACAAGAGTAAACCGCGCCCAGCGGCATGACGGATACTCGCCGCGACCGCATCTCAGTCCCGAAAGGCCGGTCGCCTGACCATGTCACCGAAGGCACGGCAGGTGACTGTCCACGGTAGTTCCGCAGGTTATTTCGTTTGCGATCCCTGGCCGCGCCAGAGAAAGCAGCAGCGGGCAGGTGTGGCAGTTCCACCTTGGAATGAATATCACAAGATGGCAAGAGTGAAATTGCCGAATTTGGTAAGGAAAATGGAGGAAAAATGAGCAAAGAGAATGCAGCCGCAGACGCCAAGCCAGGCCTGGCCCAGAAATTGTTGGACGGCATCGAAAAGGTGGGCAACAAAGTCCCCCACCCGGTACTGATGTTTTTATATCTGATCATCATCGTGATGGTCTTGTCCCACGTCCTTTATCTGCTAAACGTCAGCGTCACCGAAGAAATCGCTGTGCCGGTTTTGGCGCAGCCCGAAGACGTATATTATCTGGACTCCACCGAACCAAGCCTGCCAACACCGGCCGACGAATACGGCGCTGAATTCGAGATCAAACAGCAAACCATTGCGATACGCAGCCTCTTGTCAGTTGATGGGATCCGCTTCATTTTCACCTCCTTCGTGTCTAACTTTGCCAGTTTTAGCGTTGTCGCCGTCATTTTAGTGGCGATGGTCGGCGTGGGCGTGGCCGAAGAAGCCGGGTTAATGGGCGCGTTGATCCGCAAAATAGTCAAGGTGACGCCGCGCCAGCTGCTCACTTTCATCCTAATCCTTGTCGGCGTCTTGTCCAGTGTCGCCACCGACGCCGGTTATCTCATTCTTATCCCCCTGGGCGCTATCGCTTTTCTCAGCGTCGGCCGCCACCCGCTGGCCGGTATAGCCGCCGCGTTTGGTGGGGTTAGCGCCATCTTTGCCGTCAATATTCTCATCGCGCCGGTTGACGCGATGCTGACGGAGATCACCAACGAAGCCATTCTCCTGGCCGGTGGTCAACCAATCACGATTGTGGCTAACTTCTATTTCGGGGCCGTCTCCACAATCCTGCTGAGCATTGCCGTCGCTCTGGTGACTACCCGGATTGTTGAGCCACGTCTGGGTGTTTATCAGGCGACAGATACAACGCCGATTGAAGAAGTGCAAGATGAGGCCACCGCAGCCGCCGAAGCGCATGGCTTACGCTACGCGCTGTATGCTTTTTTAGCCATCCTCGCCGTCGTCCTGCTGCTGACGCTGCCCTCATGGGGGCCACTGCGCGACCCGGTTGACGGCGCGGTTATCGGCAATACGCCCTTTATGACCAGCCTGATCTTCATCATTACGCTGATGTTTCTTTTCGCCGGCATTGGTTACGGCCTGGGGGCCAAAACGATCACCAGCAGCGCCGATGTGATCAAAGGGGTCACCAAGACCTATGCCAGCCTATCTGGTCTTATTTTCATGCTGTTGATGATCAGCCAGTTCATCGCCTTTTTTAATTTCAGTAATATGCCCCAGGTTGTCGCCATCTGGATGGCCGACGCCCTGGAACAAGCCAATATTGGCGCGCTGCCGCTGCTCATCGGCTTTATTCTGGTGATCATGCTCCTCAACTTCATCATCCCTAACGTGATACCCAAATGGGCCATCTTCGCGCCTATTTTTATCCCGGTCTTCTTGCGGCTAGGAATTGCACCGCAAACGGTATTGGCCGCTTACCGTCTGGGCGATTCGCCGACCAACGTCATCACGCCGTTGATGGTCTATTTGCCCTTTGTCCTGACCATCGTGCAGCGGTATCAAAAAGATGCGGGTATCGGCACGGTCATCGCTTTGATGCTGCCCTACACATTGGTTATCTCCATTGTCTGGATTCTCCTTTTCGTGGTATGGTTTGTGTTGGGGATTCCGCTGGGACCTGGCTATCCGGTAAGTTTCTAAAGTAATGCTATGACACAAAAATCTACCACAACCGCCAACGACAATATAGGACAATACACTTCCTGGCTGCCGTTGGTGGTTATCCTTCTGGCGCAAATTCAGATGGCTTTCAATGTGAACGCCTTGCCGGTGTCTATTGGTCCCATTGTGGAAGAGTTGGAGACGTCGGCCACAAGTGTGGGCACAGCGCTGGTTTTTTACTCGCTGTTTGTGGCCGCTTTTGTGCTGGTGGGCGCGAAGTTGGGCAAGATATTTGGCGACCGGCTGGTTTTCCAGGTGACGGCGCTGGCGCATGGCGCGGCCATGGCTATCATGGCCCTCAGTCCCAATGCGGCGACGATGAATCTGGCACAGGCGCTGGCCGGGTTGGCGGCAGCGGCCCTGGTTCCCACACTGGTGGTGTTGATTGCCGCCAACTATAGAGACAAACAGCAGGCGCAGGCGTTGGGTATTCTGGCGGGCACGCCGGCTATCTCTGGCGCGTTGGCTTTTTTCATTGCCGGTTTGTTGGGCACGCTCTTAAGTTGGCGTTTCTCATTTGGCCTCTTAAGCGTCCTCTCGATCATTGTGTTTATCTTTAGCTTCCGGTTGAAGCCCATTCCCCGGCAGTCTGGGGTGAAGATTGATGCGGTTGGCGCCGTTTTGGCGGCTTTGGCGATTATGTTGATTTCGTTGGGGTTCAACAACTTGAACACCTGGGGGATCATCATGGCGAAAACGGCCGCGCCCTTTGCCCTCTTGGGGCTGTCGCCGGCGCCGTTTATGGTAATTGTGGGTGTGGTACTCGGCCAGGGCTTTTTTGCCTGGTCGCACCAGCGTGTGGTCAAAGAACAGACGCCCCTGCTGGCGTTGGAAGTGTTGGAATCGCCGGAGGAACGGTCTAACATCATGGCCTTGTTGGTCATTGGGGCGTTGGGGCCGGCGGTTAACTTTTTGATTCCCTTGTACATTCAGATTGTGCAGAACCGGACGTCGCTGCAAACGGCCGTTACCGTCATCCCCTACACCCTGGCCATTGCCGGCTCGGCCATGCTCATCGTGCGTCTGTTCGACCGCCTGACGCCGCGCCAGATCGCCACCATGGGCTTTGTCATTGTCGCCACGGGTTTGACAATGTTGGCGTATACCATCCGCAATGAATGGAACACGCCCATCGTCATCCTCAGTCTGATTATGGTCGGCATTGGCGAAGGTTCCCTGCTGACCTTGTTGTTCAACGTCATGGTGTCGGCTTCGCCCAAAGAGTTGGCCGGCGACGTTGGCGCGCTGCGCGGCGTTGCCAATAACCTGTCTACGGCGTTGGGTACTGCCTTCGCCGGCGTGGTCGCCGTCGGACTGCTGAGCGCCATGATCATGAGCAGTCTGGCCCAATCGAACATTCCGACTTCCCTGAAGGTGCAGGTGGACCTGGACAACGTCAACTTTGTCACCAACGACCAGTTGGAAACGGTGCTGGGAGAAACCAGCGCCGCGCCGGAGCAGGTGGCCGAGGCGGTGCGCATCAATGAAGAGGCACGGTTACGGGCGCTAAAGGCTTCTTTCCTGATCCTGGCTGGTATTTCGCTGCTGGCTTTGGTTCCGGCGCGCGGGCTGCCCCATTACGCCCCTGGTGAAGTGCCCAGCGGCGAGGCAGCCGGGCGGAAACGGCGGGGGAAGAAGAGGTAACGGCCGTGCGCCGGACTGGGAGACTGGGAGACTGGCCTGGTTTTTTGCTTGCGCAGCCGGTAAGAATGTTTGCTCGCAGACCTATTTTTTTAGTTTGTCCTGAGTGATTGATGAACGAGAACTCGTGATCATCAATCCTTTTCATACAATTGGATACACGCAAAGACATACCAAAAGGAGATTGACAATGAGTGATTTAATCGTCTTATCGTTTGACAACGAAGCCAGTGCCTTTCAGATGCGCGACAAACTGCTGGATATGCAAAAACAGCAGATCATCAGTCTGGCCGACGCCGCCATCGTCATCCGTGACAAAAACGGCAAACCCAAAGTGAAGCAGCTTCACAGCCTGGTGGGCGCCGGCGCGTTGGGTGGCGCATTCTGGGGCATGTTGATTGGGCTGCTCTTCTTTGCGCCCTGGCTGGGCATGGCCGCCGGCGCTTTGGGCGGCGCATTAAGCGGCAAATTCGCCGACGTTGGCGTAGACGACAACTTTATCAAAGAAGTTGGCGCGGCCATCGAACCAGGACATGCCGCTTTGTTTCTGCTGGTGTTAAAAGTCACCGCCGACAAGGTGCTGCCCGAACTCAGCTCTTTCAACGCCAAAGTGCTGCAAACCTCCCTCTCCGACGAGGCTGAAGCCAGACTGCGCGAAGCCTTTGGCGCAGATGAGATCGAAGGGTAGGCAAAGCCCGTTATAGAAGTTCAACTTCTCAGAAGAAGTTGAACTTCTAAGGGTTTGAGGCAAGGAGATGATCATGAGACGACGAGGAAGCAGCCTGGGTCGCAGTGCGGGAATCGGCCGCGGAACCCGACGCACTGTTCGGCGCGCCCAGCGGCGGCGTATTCGGATGCGGCGCAGACGTATCTTGCTGGCCGGGAGCATGGTGGCTATTGCCGTCGGTGCGACCGGTTCGGCGATTAAGATGAGCCAACAAGACGCCCAACGCATCGAACAACACACGGGTAAAAAGCCGGAAGACCTGACCGAAGATCAGTTGGAACAAGCGCTTAACGATCTGGAAATTGACACCGAAGAGTTGACCGATGCCGAGGTGGCGGCCATCGAATCGGCCGATGCTGAACCGCCAACCGCCGCCGCCGCGCCAACGGCTCCCGCTCCGATGGCCGCAGCGCCCGCAGCGGCCCCAGACTATATCACCGAGTTGAAGCGATTGGCTGAACTGCGCGATATGGGCATCATCACCGCCGACGACTTCGAGGCCAAGAAAAAGCAGTTGTTAGGGCTTTAGGGTCCGGTTATATATAGCTCCGAGGTCTGCGAGACCTCGGAGGCTGGTTTTCAGGTGCGGCGTACTGTTGCCAGTGCGTCGCATCTCTTTGTAACTATGTCTGCTAGAAGAACATCCCATTACCGGGCGAAACCGGGGGCAACGCCTAAAGAAAACTTCCTGGGACGCCTGCTCGACCCGATTGATTTGCTCTCGGAAGCAATTTTCAGCATTCTGATTGTCCTCACGTTTACCCTGGCTTTCAGAATCCTTAAACTGGACGACAATCTTAGCCCAATGGCTTCGGCTGACTTTAACAATGATCTGATCATAGCTGCCCTGGGGGCCACGGTGGCCTGGGGCCTCATAGACGGCATCATGTATGCGTTGATGTCGGTGTTTGAGCGCAGCGAACGACACCGCCTGCTGCAACAAATCCAGTCTGCGCCAACACAAGAGGAGGGCGTGGCGGTGATTGCTGATGAACTAGACTTTATTCTGGAGCCGATAACGAATGAAGACCAGCGGCAGATGCTTTATCTGGATATGCTAGAGCATTTGTATGACGGCCGTCCACAACCCGTCGGTTTACAAAGCGAAGATATTGCCGGGGCGTTGGGGTCTGTGCTGGTGGCCGTCCTGGCGGTGCTGCCCTCATTGATCCCGTTTGTGCTGCTGCCCAATCAACCCGATCTGTCCATCCGCCTGTCGAATATCGTGTCGTTCCTCGTTCTGTTTGCCATTGGCTATAGTTGGGGCAAACACGCTGGCACAAACCCATGGCGAACGGGTCTGGCGCTGGCAGCCATCGCCCTGGCCATGGTCCTGATCGCCATCCCTCTGGGCGGATAGCTGCAAAATCACCCTTACCATTCGAGAAAAAGAACATGAGACAACGCTTGCAACAATTTTTGTTCCCTATTGTGCTGCTGCTGTTGGCGGCCTGCGCCGCGCCAACCGGTGCGCCAACGGCCGTACCCTCAACCGAACCGACCATCACGCCAACGGCCGTGCCCTCCATTGAACCAACCAGCGCCCCAACGGCCGTGCCCCCAACCACAACGGCCGTCAACAACTATTCCACCGCGGTGGAATACAACCTCGGCGAAACAACCATCGTCCAACAACGCTTCCCTGAAGACAGCCGCTTCCGCAACATGCCGGTACGACTGAACGGCCTCATCGCCGTCCCGGCCGGCGACGATGGCCCCTATCCCATCGTCGTCATCCTGCATGGAACCCATCCCGGCTGCCCGGTTGACGAGACGGATGTAGACCGCTGGCCCTGCGCCCCCGAAGATGAGCGCGCCAATTACCGGGGCTTTGCTTACCTGGTCAGTCACCTGGCGCAGCAAGGCTACGTGGGACTCTCCCTCAACATCAACGGCGAGAATACCTTCGGTTTTGGCGAACCGGACGCGGGCGAACGGCTGCAACAGATCGTGGATTTGCACCTGAGCGCTCTGGCACAAGCAGCGGCCGGTGGTCCAAATGAATTTGGCGTCCCGCTAGAGGGCCGCGCCGACCCCGGTCGTATGGTCCTGATCGGGCACTCGCGCGGCGGCGAAGGCGCTTTCTGGTTGGCCACCGAGCAGGGATGGGCCGCCCCCGATGCTTTTGACCGCCTGGGGTATGGACCGGTAGATGGTCTGCTGCTGCTCGCCCCGGCTGTCGTCTTCCACATGCCGGAGGCGTCGCCGGTGCCGCTGTCGGTGATTTTGCCGGCCTGCGATGGGGACGTGGTGGGGCAAGATGGGCAGTTGTTCTACGACGTGACGCGCCTGGCGCTGGGGCAAAATACCTGGGCCACCTCCGTCTGGTTAGAGCAAGCCAATCACAACTATTTCAACGAAACGTTGGCCGATGACGCCATGGGACGATGGGAAAGGCCAGACTGCGAACCGATTTTAACAGCGGCGGTGCAGCGCGACTGGTTGAACCGGTATACGACTGAGTTCCTGACGGCCGTTTTCGGCCAGAATCAGACCACGCGGGTAGATTTGCTGGCCCGCCTGGGCATGGACGTTACGGCGCCAGCAGTGACGGCCGTCACCGGGCTGCCGGCCCTTGTATCCGCCCTGTCGCCCGCCGACAACCGGCAAACGCTGCTGCTGCCGGCGGCGGCAGAGGAACTAACCACCCACCTGCTTGGTGGCGCTGTTGCCGCAGATGGGCTAGACACCCATTTCTGCCCGCAAGGCTTTTACAGTTCCGTTTCGCTGCCGGGCAGTGAACCGTGCCGCCGCAATTACGTCACCGTCCCCGGCCAGCCAGGCCATGTGGTGCTGAGTTGGGAAACAGCCGGCGCGGCGCTGCGCTTCGCCGTGCCGGCCGGGAATGGGGACTTGAGCGGTTACACGGCTCTGAGTTTACGCACGGCCGTTGACCCCGCCTCGCCGCTGAACCCGGCTGACGCGCCACAGGCTTTCAGCGTGCGCTTAACAGACAACAGCGGGGCCAGCGCCAGCGTAGCCACGCGCCCAGATGAACCGGCGCTGCGCTTCCCGCCCGGCGTCATGGTGGATGTCGCGGTGCAAGGAACAAACCAGACGTTCTCCGGCCTCGTGCCCCTGACCACCCTCCGCCTGCCGCTGAACGGCTTCGCCGGGGTAGACCTGAGCCAGATCCGCGAGATTGCCCTGGTGTTCGACCAAACGCCCAGCGGCGCGCTGTTCATGGCGGATGTAGAAGTGGTACGGCCGTCTAACGAGTAGTAATGTTCAGTACAATGCAAACCATGACTCTACCCAACTGGCTGCAAACCGTCCACCACGATGGTTCCGGCCGCTACGTCTCGACCCCGATTCCCCGGATCAACGAGCAAATCAGGCTGCGCCTGCGCGTGGGACAAGACGCGCCGCTGCGCCGCGTTTTCTTGCGCACCTTTCCCGATGGCGAACAAGCCCTGGGGCCCATGCTTCGCCGCGAAACCGAACTGCCATCTGTCTGGTGGGAAATCAGCACACCGGTGAATCAGCCCTATTTTCATTATCGCTTTGTGCTGGAGGCCGACGACGGCGTGTGGTTTTACACGGCCGTTGGCCCCACCGCCCACATCCCCTTAGACGCCACCGACTTCTGCCTGTTGGCCGATTATGAAACGCCTGGGTGGTTGGATACGGCCGTGTTCTACCAAATCTTCCCCGACCGCTTCCACAACGCCGACCCGGCCACCAACCCCCGGCCCGACGAGTACGAATTTAACGGCCGTCGCCCCCAGACCTACCCCTGGGGCGAACCACCGCCGCCCGACCAGCTTTTCCCACTGGTGTTTTATGGTGGTGATCTGCCCGGCATCAGTGACAAACTGGATTATTTGCAAGATTTGGGCGTTAACGCCCTGTATCTGACGCCGGTCTTCACCGCCCATTCCAACCACAAATACGACGTAGCCGACTACGCCCATGTTGACCCGCATTTCGGCGGCGATGCAGCGCTGGCTGCCCTACGCCAGGCGCTAAACGCCCGCGCCATGCGCTACATTCTGGACGTGGTCCCCAACCACTGCGGCTACTGGCATCCCTGGTTCCAGACCGCTCGCGCCAATCCCGCCGCCCCGGAAGCGGAATTTTTTACCTTCACCAACCATCCCGATGAATATGCTTCCTGGCTGGGGGTGTGGATATTGCCCAAGCTGAATTACCGCAGCGCGGAACTGCGCCGCCGGATGTATGAGGGAGAGACGGCCGTTTTCCGCCGCTGGCTGCGCCCACCCTTTGCCGCCGATGGCTGGCGCGTAGACGTCGCCAACATGCTCGGCCGGCAGGGCGAGACGCAAATCGGCCAGGAAGTGGTACAGGGCATCCGCCGCGCCGTCAAAGAAACCCGCCCAGATGCCTATTTGATGGGCGAAAACTTCTTCGACGCTACCACCACGCTGCAAGGCGACCAGTGGGACGGCGTGATGAACTACACCGGGTTGGCAACGCCTCTGCTGGCCTGGCTGACCGACTACAAACAAGGGGCGCATGGCCTGGCCGAATCTATCACTTCGCCCACGCCCTGGCCGACGGCCGCGTTGGCCGCTACCTGGCAGCATTATCTGGCCCACATTCCCTGGGTAATCGCCCGACAGCAGTTCAACGTCCTCAACAGCCACGATACGCCGCGCTTACGCACGCAGTTACAGGGCAATGTGGCGCTGCACCGGCTGGCGGTAATGGCGCAGTTCACCTTCCCCGGCGTGCCCTGCGTCTATTACGGCGACGAAATCGGCATGGCCGACACGCCAGAATTGGCTTCACGCGGCTGCATGGTGTGGGATGAGGCGGCCTGGGACCACGAGATGCGCGCTTTTTACCAGGAGCTGATGCGGCTGCGGCGCGAATCGGCCGCGCTGCAAAACGGCGGCTTCCAGATTTTGGCAGTGGAGGATGATTTGTTGGCGTATCAGCGAGAGGGGGTGAACGGCCGTTTCCTCATCATCCTCCAGCGCAGCCAGAGGCCACGACCGGCCGGCGGGCTGCCCATCGCCCACGGTGGCCTGGACAACGGCGCGTCGTTCATCGAACACTTTACCGGGCAGGCGGCTGTGGTGGCCGACGGACATCTCATGCTTGATGCGCTGCCCCAGGGCGCAACCCTGTGGCGCTGCGGCGACATTTGACGCCTTTTTCATTTGTCAATTAGGCAATTGTCTACTATCATCCTCTCATTTCCGGTGAACAAAAGAGCTGCATGGATTCGCGTCGTCGTACAATTATTATCCTGGCTGGGATCGCTTTACTGACATTGCCATTCTACTGTTTGGGGATTGCGGGTCTAACGTTAGCCCCGCCAGGTGGCCTTCAGAGCCTGCCGCCGACATTGCCGGCGGTTGTATCGCCCACCCCAACCAGCACACTGTTTAGCACGGCAACGGCCGTTGCCAGCCTCACCCCACCGACCACCGTCACGCCCGGCACGGCCACCGCCACGCTGCTGCCCACACCCACCCAATTCCTCACGCCCACGGCGCTGCCAACCGGGACGGCCACCACCACCCCCACGACCACGGCCACACCGACGGCCACCGAAACGGCCACAGCCACCGGCACGCCAACCCTTACGCCCACAGCTACCGAGACGGCCAGCCCCACCGCCACGCAGACAGAAACGGCTACGGCTGCGCCCACAGAAACAGCAACAACGACGCCAACGCCGGAAACGCCCACATCCACCCCTATCCCACCGACGGAAACGCCCAGCGAAACACCTACCGAAACCGTCACGTCAACCCCAGAGAGTTAACCTTAGAGAGAATTCATGGACACGTTCAAATTATTAAAAACCTTATGCGAGACCGACGCGCCATCCGGTTATGAGGCGCAAATCGCCCCCATCGTGCAAGAGTTATGGGAGCCATACACCGACGCTGTCACCACCGACCGGGTAGGCAGCCTGATAGCCATTAAACACGGCCGTGCCCCCGAACCCCGCCCCCGTCTGCTGTTAGCCGCCCACATGGACGAAATTGGCCTGATGGTGACCCAGGTTGTCGAGCAGGGCGGCAATGGTTTTCTGCGCGTCACCAACGTCGGCGGCATAGACCGGCGGCAGGTCTATGCGCAGTTGGTGACGGTACACGGCCGTAAAGAACTGCCCGGCGTCATTGGCTGCCTGCCCCCCCACCTGCTGCCCGATGACCGCAGCGACAAAGCCTACGGCTATGAAGACCTGGTCATAGACCTGGGTTTACCGCTGGCCGAAGTGGCCGCCAACGTCGCCATCGGCGATTATGTCAGTTTCCGCCAGCCGCTGCGCAAATTGTTGGGCCAGCGAGTCAGCGGCAAAGCGCTGGACAACCGCGCTTCGGTGGCCGCCGTCACCATTTGCCTGGAGTATTTGCACGGCCGTACTCACGATTGGGACGTAGTCGCCGTGGCTACCGCCCAGGAGGAAACCCGCCTGCTGGGCGCCTACACCAGCGCCTTCAGCCAGCGGCCAGACGCGGCCATCGCCATAGACGTCACCTTTGGCAAAGGCCCTGCCACCAACGACGAGAACACCTTTGAACTAGGCAGCGGGCCAACCCTGGACATTGGCCCCAACGTCCATCCCGGCATCTACAAAGCGCTGCAAGAAGCCGCCGAAAGCCTGGAAATGAACGTCAACACCGGGACCCACAGCCGTTACAGCGGCACAGACGCCTTCGGCCTGCAAATTGCTCGTGACGGCATCCCTACCGGTCTGGTAGGTATTCCGCTGCGCTACATGCACACCGTTGTCGAATCAGTAGACATAAAAGATGTCGAGCGCACCGGTCGGCTGTTGGGCGAATTCATCATCCGCCTCGACACCGAATTTATCCCCAAAATTACGGCGGCCATGATGGAGGAAGACAAATCGTGAACGAACTGCTGAAAAATCTCACCGAAGCTGTCGGCGTCGCCAATGATGAAAAAGAAGTGCGGCGGCTCATCCGCGATCTCATCGCCGACTATGTGGACGAGTGGCACGTAGACGCACTGGGCAACTTGCTGGCCCTGAAAAAAGGGACGGGCGCATCGCCGCTGCGCATTCTGGTGGACGCCCACATGGACGAAGTGGGGTTGATGATCACCGACGTGGAAAGCAACGGCACGTTTAAGTTTGAGGGGGTAGGCGGCTTTAATGACCGCACATTGTTGGGCAAAATGGTGCAGATCGGGCCTGGCAAGGTCATTGGCGTCATCGGCGCGCGCCCAGTCCACCTGCTGAAAGCCGACCAGTACCACAGTGTGGTAAAAATAGACGCGATGCGCATTGACATCGGCGCCAAAAACAAAGAAGCGGCCAACGGCAAGGTGAAGGTGGGCGATTATGCCGCCTTTGTGACAGAGTATGAGGAGTTGGGCCGCACGGCCGTTGGTAAGGCATTCGATAATCGGGCCGGCTGCGCCGCATTGGTGGAACTGCTGCGGGCACGGCCGTATCCTTTCGACCTGTACGCTTCCTTTTCTGTGCAAGAAGAAGTGGGGCTGCGCGGCGCGCAAGTGGCTGCCTACAGCGTCAACCCAGACGCCGCCCTGGTGTTGGAATGCACCCCGGCCTACGATTTACCCAATGACAACGATGTCAGCCCCAACGTGGCGCTGGGCAAAGGACCGTCTATTTATGTGATGGACAGCGTGACCATTCAGGACCCGCGCCTGGTGTCGCACATCACGCGCACGGCCGCCGCCAACAACATCCCCTTCCAGATTCGGCAGCCGGGCGGTGGCGGGACCAATACGGCCGTCATTCAAAAAACGCGCGCCGGCATTCCCGCGGCCACCATCGCCGTGCCTGGCCGCCACGCCCACACCCCCACCATGATGATCAACCTGGACGATTATGCCAACGTCGTCAAACTGGCCGAGGCCACCTTACGCAGCCTGACGCCGAACCTGATACAACGCAGTTGAGTGCGGAGTAAAACAGCAGACCACACCATCTCTACACTCTATCCTTCTGGAGGAACAAATGAACGAACTAATCAAAAAACTGGTAGAAGCCTATGGCCCTTCGGGATTTGAAGATGGGCTGCGCGATTTGATCCGGCCGGAAATCGAAGCCTATGCCGATGAAATCCGGGTGGACGCTCTGGGAAACCTGATCGCCACCAAAAAAGGGGATGGCAGCGGCCTGAAAGTAATGATTGCCGCCCACATGGACGAGATTGGGGTGATGGCGACGCACATCACCAAAGAGGGTTTTCTACGCTTCACCAACATTGGCGGCGTGCTGCCACACAACCTGATGGGCAGCCGGGTGCAGTTTGCCAACGGGGTGATCGGCGTCATTGGCAGCGACCGCATTGACGACCGGGGCAAAATTCATCCGCTGAACAAACATTACATTGACGTAGGCGCCAGCAGCCCGGAAGATTGTCCGGTGGCTGTAGGGGACGCGGCGGGGTTTGTACGGCCGTTCCAGTCCCAGGGCAGCCGCCTCACATCCAAAGCCATGGACGACCGTATTGGCTGCGCTGTCGCCATTGAGACCCTGAAACGCCTTCACAGCACACCCCACGAGGTCCACTTTGCGTTCACCGTGCAAGAAGAGGTGGGCATACGCGGAGCCACCACCGCCGCCAATCACCTGGACCCCGACGTTGGTATTGCCCTGGACGTTACCCTGACCGGCGACATGCCCGAAGCCCGCCCCATGGCCATCAGCCTGGGCAAAGGCGCCGCTATCAAAGTCAAAGACAGCGGCATGATCGCCCACGCCGGCCTGGTACGCCTGATGAAACAACGCGCCGAAGCGGCCAACATCCCCTACCAGCTAGAAGTGTTAGATGGCGGCACCACCGACGCCCGCTCGATGCAAATTGCCAACGGTGGCGTGGCGGCCGGCTGCATCTCCATCCCCTGCCGCTACGTCCACTCACAAAGCGAAACCGTAGACGCCAACGACGTGGAAAGCTGCGTGCGCCTGTTGATAGAGATTTTAGCCAACCCCATCACGTATTGAAATGAAAACGTCAAACGTCCGAAGAAGGTCGGACGTTTGACGTTTGATCCATTGCCCACGACGGCCCACTTAGCGCAAAAAACGCGCTCCCAACCAAAACAACGTCATCGTCGGAATCACCTGCGTGAAGGGCAGCAGCCCTTCCACGGCCGCAAACCCCCGCAGCGCCTTCAGCCCCAGCCGGTCCAAAATGATCCAGGCGAACGGGGCCGACAAAAAATCCAGCCCAAAATCCAACAGGTCAATTAGCAGCACCACCACAAAGGGCGTATGGCGCAGCGTCTCCGTAAAATCGGCGTCGGGCGGCACGTCAATGCGCCGCACCATCAGCCCCACATAAACCAGCAGCATCAAAGCCAGCATCAGGGCGCAGCCCATCGCGCCCGCCAGATAAAGCCCAATTGTTTGTAACAAGTCTGTATTCATAGATTTGTGAAGGAGGTTTACTCGTTAGCGGATTGGTTTGTTGGCTAATTAACCAGCCAACACCGCCAACTAGCTAACCCCACCAACCCCTCTACCCAACCAGCACAGCCCAGGCAAAGATAATGATGATAAATAAGCCAGCAACCAATTGAATGGCCGTGGCGATACCCCATCCGGCCAACCCGCCTTTGCTGGCGCGCCAGGCGGCTTCCCAGTCGCGCCGTTTGTGGTATTCGCCCAACAGCACACCCAGCGCGTAGCCAATGATCGTGCCAAAGATGGGGATCGGGATGAGAAAAGACCCCAGGATGGCCCCCAGAAGCCCGGTGAGGATGGTGCGCTTGGCTGCCCCCACTTTGCGCGCCCCAAATATAGGCAGCCAGATGTCCGACAACCCGGCAAAGATCACCACCAGGAGATAAACACAAACGTGCCAATGCTGAGGGTTGCAAAGCCATCACGCCAGGCGTAAACGGCCACCCCCAACCAGATCATGAAGATGCCGGGCAAAATGGGCACGATAACCCCTATTAAGCCGACAATCATCAACAGAACGATAATGCCAAAAAATAATGAATCAGCAATGAGTGCCAAACGATATACTCCTGTAGAGATCGCCAGAGATAGAGTTAGAGAATTGAGCAGGGTCTTCTACACTCTACACTCCAAACCTATACGTATAGTTGGCTAAAGTGTTTTATAGGCGTGTAAGAAGCGGTTGAAGACGCCGGAAAGATAGGGGCGAAAGTGGATGATAGAGTGGAACACAGTTCCGGCCAACTGCTCATCACTCATGTGGTTGATTTTTTGCCAGGTGTATTTATTGGGCATGTCGGAAAACCAATTGGCGAAATGAGGCAGCCAACTGGAAAGAACGTGCCAACAATGGGCGGCAGGTAAAGCCTGGCGTATCGCCCGCGCATCGAACTCTGCCCCCAGGCGCGCCGACATGGTGAGCAGATAACTATCTATCATTGTCTCGTCGGTGATGTATCGCTCGGGCCGGATGATGATTTGCGAGCGGTTGTCATTCTCATAGAGCAGGTCAAACTGCTCCATGAAGCTGACCACATCTATCAGGCCGGGGCCAATGCGCAGATCGTGCCAATCTAGCAGGCGGTAATCACCCATGAGGGAGAGATGCCAATGGTGGGCGTGGGGATTGCCATGAAAGAGGGTGGATGGCAGCCGCTTGAGCGGCTGTAGCATGGGAACCGGGTCGTCTAACAGGTCGGCTACGGCGTCCATATGGCTTTCGCCCAAGATACCAGGCCAGCCACCCAGGCTGCGAATTACCGTCAGGCCATTGGCGGCGGAGAGCAGGGTGGGGGCCAGACGGCCGCCGTTGTGGATGGCGTGCTGTGAAAGAATGGCGGCCGGGCCTTGTTCAAAGTAAACGGCCTGGTTGCGCCGCAGTTCTTCCCAGGTGTATTCTTTGCCTTCGATGAAGTGGGGCAGTTTCAGCCGCAGCAAATCTTCTTCACGCTGCCAGAAGAAGGCGTGCAGACCGGCCATTTGTTCAACGAGGGCTTCCGCGTCGGTGGGCGTCCAGGCAGCGGCGGGATAGTCGTTGGGCACGTCTTCCAGAACCAGCCAACCATGGTCGTGGTCCAGGTGGGCGAATAGGCAGCGCGGGGTGAGGTCTGGCAGGTGGTCGCTTAGTTCCTGAAAAAAGATGGTCTCTTCGCGGTTGGTGAGTTTGCCGATGAAGGTGATGGGGTCGGGGTAGTCTTCGAGGGTGAGGATGTAGCGGTTGACGTGGCGCTGATAATGGCCTTTGGGAGAGATGCGGATGGGTTCGGCGGTTACGGCCGTTACCACCACCGCCTCATCCTCTAAGTCCATCCGCAGCAGGGCCGTCCATGCGGCCGGGTCCCGTTTTTGTAACTGAACGACATCTACTTGTGATTGCTTCATCGTGAGCGGATTGTAAAGCGGAACGGCCGTGCTGACAAGCGGCGCTCTCACTGAGGCAGGTGGTGGCGTCCAGGAACAACAAAGGGTTCTTCCCTACGACATGGAGTTACTCACCATACCGCAAGGCGGCCGGCAGCGTAATCATAAACTCCGCCCCACCCTCCGGCCGGTTCGTCACCGCCACCGACCCATTATGCGCCCGCGCAATGCCCCACACGGCCGAAAGCCCCACACCCGATCCCGGCTGCATCTTGGCCGCTGCCCCCCGATAATACTTGTCAAAAATATGCGGCAGGTCAGCCTCAGGAATGCCAGGCCCCTCGTCCAACACCCGAATCAGCACACCCTCGTCAGAATAATTCACCAGCACGGCCAGTTCTGTATGACGCGGCGAATACTTAATGCCATTTTCCACCAGGTTCAGCAACATGTGATACAAACGGTTTTCATCAGCCAAAATGGGATAAGGCTGGCCGCTAATGGTCGGCCGCAGCGTCATGGATTTGTGCAGCGCCGCCCCCGACATATCTTTCAGAACCCGACTAACCACCTCGGTAAAATCACAGGGTTGGCGCACCAATTGCATGGCGGCTTCCTGCGTCAACGGGTCCAACAATTGGGCGATCATCTCCAACATGCGGTCTACGGCCACGCCGATCTGGTTCAGATAACGTTCTGATCGCTGATCCAACTGCACGGTTCGCTCCAACAGCGCCTTCCAGCCGGTGATGGCCGTCAATGGATTTTTCAGGTCATGGGAGAGCATGTGGAAAAAGTCTGAACGGTCGGCTTCTAACTGCTTGACGTAGGTAATATCTTGCATCACGGCGATGGTGCCAACATCTGGCAGGTGTTCGGCCGTTGCCAAAAAAATCTGTTCGCCAATCTTGATTTCATCTGTCCGCCCCACGCCCCGGCTGATGCCTTCAAACAACTGGGCCATGTGGGTTTGCAGCAGCCGATTGGCGGCTTCATTGGCGATCAGCACGCTGCCGGAATCGTCGAGGATCAGCAGGGGTTGGGGCAGCGTTTGCGCCGTCGCCTGAATGGCCGCCCGCTGGCGTTCTGACTCTTTAAAGAGGCGGGCATTTCCAACGGCCGTCGCCATCGGATTGGCAAATGTTTCCAGGCGGCTCAGATCATCTTTGGTAAACAGGCCCTGGGCCTTGTTAAACAATGTCAGCACACCTACCACATGGTCCTGCACGCGCAGCGGCACACTGATCATTGTCTCCGGTGCACGCCCCATCACGCTGTCCACCGCTGGATGATACGCCTGATGCGTCTGAGGCTGATTGGTCATAATCGCCTGACCACTCTGGGCTACCCGGCCAATAATGCCATCACGAATGGCAAATGGCCTGGTGTCTTTGCCGCCCATATGCCCCTGGAACGGTTTGAGATGCTGCCCCGATTCATCCACCAGGCACAGCAGCACCGCCTGCACCGGCCAATGTTTGTTCACCTGCTCTATCAGAACCTCGTAAATTTTATCCAGGTCCAGCGAAGCCGATACCGCCCGCGCCACCTCGTTCAGCGCCGACAATTCCTGGTAGCGCCGGACCAATGCCGCATCGGTGGCCTGGTATACTCGCGCATTTTGGATGGCAATGGCCGCAAAATCGGCAATCGCCGTCAGCAGGCGCTCATCACGGCGATCGAACCGTTTGCCCGGTTGGCGGTGGGTGGCGGCCAACACGCCAAACGTTACCCCACCCAGGGTAATGGGCACGTAAGCCAGCGCCTCCACCAGATAATTGGTTTTTACTTTAATCTGTTCTTCACCCGGCTGTCGCCAAACGCGCAGCGGCTGGCCTGTCTGAATCACCTTACCGGCCAACGATTCATTGTCAATAGGCAGGCGCAGCCGTTTAATGGCTTCATCTTCAATGCCGCGCTGCGCCTCCAAAAACAGTTCGCCGCTGGTCTCATCCACCAACCAGATACTGGTGTCCCCCGCCGAGGTCAGTGTCATGGCCGCTTCGACCACCTGATTCAGCACTTCGTCCAGGTCTAATTGGGAAGTAATAGACTTGGCGATTTCGGTCATCGCATCGGCCAGGTCAATTTTGCGCTCCAACGAGCCGGTAGAATATTGCGGCCGTTCGATGATGTGGAGAATGAGACGGAGCTGGCCTAACGTCAATATGTCGCCATCGGCCAGCGCGTAGGGGGTTTTAACGCCAATGGAACGGCCGTTACGCATGGTCCCGTTGGTGCTGCCCACGTCAATGGCATACAGATGGGTGGCGGTGGGCCGCAAAAAGAGATGCTGCCGCGAGACGCCCATGCTCCCGGCGTCAAACGCTTTCAAGTCTATGACATTCGGTTCATCCAAGTCCCGGCCCAACACCACTTCGCCATTGATGTCGAAACCTAAACGGCGCTGCGGATCTGTCGCCAGGTCCAGACGAATCCGCCAGATCGGCCGACTCTCCAATTCCCGCGTAGACGGATCATAAGGTATCGGGCGATATTTCACCTCCGGGATGATAATTTCCAGGCCGGCAAGATGCTCGCCCCGCAGTTCGTCTGTATTTAGATTTGCGTTTTCTTCTGACATGCGCTTCTACTTGTGCTGGCGTTGGCGAATGCAGCGACTGCGCCAGGCAACACCCCTCTGTTCTATGCGTTAGTTTACAAGAAGATTCTCTCTCACCTGTCAAGGAAACGTGAATAATCCCGGTTTTCTGGCGGCTAAACGCGCAGCGTTGCTGTCAGGCGCAGCGGCCACAACAGCAAATCCAAAGCCGCCGCAATGGAAGGCGCCACCACATCGGCGGCCATGAGGGTGGCCGCCGCCGCGCCTTCTTCCTGGACTACGGCGATACCCAAAACGGCCGTCACCAGCATCAATTGATCGTTACGGCCGTTGCCCACCGCCACCACCCTGTCTGCGCCCAATGCCTGTACAACGGCCTGCTTGCCGGCCGCCTGATCGCCAGGCGGCAGCGTCGTCAGGTGGCCGGGAATCCCGGCCAATTCATTGCCGGCAGTACCAAAGGTATCGGCCGTCAGCACGTGGACCTTCAGGTGCTTCGCTAAAGCCACCAAACGCTGACCAACGCCGGGTAACAGACGGCCGTCACAAGCCAACGTGCCATTATAATCCAGAACCAAATGCTCCAGTTGGTAGACCTTATCGCCAGGAACGTCAATTTGTATCATCTGTTAAGGGTAGTCCATCAATCCAGCCGGAGGAAAAACAGATTCAGCTTTCCCTGAATTGATCGCGCGACATGACAAGACAACTGCCTAATAAAAGGTAACAACTTGCTGCCTAAATTATAAACCCACAACGCCTGCGTTACAAGCCGGTTGGCGTTCAGCCAGCCAATACCTTTTCGATTTGCACCGCCCAGGCAAACAGCGCCTCATCAGCCTGCCAACGGCCGGCCAGTTGCAGCCCCAGCGGCAGACCGGCAGCGTTCGCCCCGGCCGGCAGGCTCAACGTCGGCAGACCGGCATAGGTCCAGGGCAAATTCATCACCGGGTCGCCGGTACTGTCCAGCCCGGCCGGCGCCGCGCCAACGGCCGCCGGCGACAGCCACACATCCACCGCCTGTTCATCCATCACCCGCTGCAAATCGGCGCGGAACTGTGGCCGCGCAGCCAGGGCAGCCACCAATTCATCCGGTTGGATGGCCTGCCCGCGCCGGATTAATTCGGCCGTCTTGGAGTGGTAGAGGTGGGCATACTGCCCAAACCAGGCGGCATGGACCTGCGCCGCTTCGGCGGCGACGATGGTGGTGTGCCGGGCGAAAATGTCGGCAAAATCGGGCATAACGGGGATGGATTTCACGGGGAATCCGGCGTTTAACAAGCGCTGGCAGGTGGCGCGAAAATGGGCCAGCCCGGCCAGCGAGGCGCGTTCCAAATAAGGCCCTTCGGGGATGCCCAAGACCGGTGGATGGGCTGCGGCCGTATCCCGCCACCCATCCACCAGCGCCGCCGCCGCCAGCGCCGCCCCGGCCACATCCGGCGCAAACAAGCCCACGTGGTCACATGACGGCGCTAAAGGAATCACCCCGTCGCGCGAGATGCGCTCGTAGCTGGGTTTGTAGCCAACAACGCCGCAAAAGGCGGCCGGCCGAGTGATGGAGCCGATGGTTTGCGTGCCCAACGCCAACCGGCTGAGACCCGCGCCCACGGCCGCCGCCGAACCGCTGCTAGAACCGCCCGGCGTGTGGGCAGGATCATGTGGATTGCGCGTGGGGCCAGGGGCAAAATAGGCAAACTCGGTGGTGACGCTCTTCCCCACGATGAGCGCCCCGGCCGCCCGCAAACGGCGCACGCTGGTGGCTTCATCCCCCTGGAACAGATGGGGCGGCAGTTGGCAGCCACCTTGCGTGACAAACCCGGCGGCGTGGAAAATATCTTTCACCGCCAGCGGCAGGCCAAAGAGCGACGGCCGTGTCGCCGGTTCTGGGTAGGCGGCGAGTAATTGTTGGGCCTGGTGGCGCAGGCGGGCGAAACGGCCGTCTTCCGGCACAAACGCCAGCACTTCTGGTTCCCGTTCGGCAAACCGCGCTTCCAACGCTGCCAGGTAATCCAGCAGCGGCCACTGCCCGGAACGCAGCGCCGCCGCTGCCATGTCAGTTGGGGCGTCCAACGGATGGGGCATTAACCTTCTCCTGGGACGGCCGTCGGCGTGGCCTCCGGCGGTGGGCTGCTGTCGCCGTTATCCAACGGCGTGGGCAGAGGCGTGGGTGTCGGCAGCGGCGTCGGTGTGGGGTCATATTCAAATTCGGTGGAGACAATCTCGAAGGTGGTGCGGCCCGGCAGAATGGTCACTTCGCGGCGGTAGGTCACGTCATTCACCGTCAGCAGCAGCACATATTCCCCGGCCGGCAAGTCGCCAATCACAAAATTTTCCCGCCACACCTCGTCGGATGCAACGGTGAGGGCATAGGTGCTTTGCTGGCGCAAAATTTCGCTGCTGCCCGGTGGCTGCAAGATGAGTTGCGCGCCAGTAATGGGACGGCCGCGTTTGTCCACCAGCCGCCCGGCCAGGGTTCCCCAACCCTCGTAAGGGACCAGCCAGAGCATGGGGTTGCGCGTCGCCGCGTAATTATTTTGGCCCACGCGCACCTCAAAATGCAGATGCGGCCCGGTCACTTCACCAGAACTACCCACCCCGGCGATGACCTGCCCCTGATCCACCGTATCGCCCTCGGCCACAAACAGTTCCAGGGTGTGGGCATACAGCGTAAAGACGTCCTTGCCCTGCCACTGCCAATCATGCAAAATAATCACGGTGTTGCCATAATAATTGACGCCGTTGTTCGGGCTGGGAAAGGAGCCGGCATGAACGACGGTTCCACTGCTGGCGGCCAATACCGGTGTGCCGGTCTCGTTAGGGAAGTCCAGGCCGTGGTGAATGCGGTAAGGCGGGATGTTGGCCGCCTGTACGTCATTGCCAAAGGGATACCATTCCAGGTCGTAGTTGCGATAGCCGGAGGGGATGGGGCGAGTGAGCCAGTAATGGTCGTCAGGGTGGATGGCCAGGGGGGCGGGCATCAGCGGCGGCCGCCACTCGGCGGCGTCACGCGCGGCAGGACCGGCGTCGCGCACAAAGTTTTGCCGGGCCTGGTCGGGGCGCAGACCGCTGCCTTCGGGTGTGGGGACGAGCATGGCGTCTGGATCGATGGGGGCAACGGCCGTTATCGCCACCCCTTCATCCAGCAACAAAGGCGCAGACACGGCCGTGCTGCCCGCCGGCGCATTGGGGGCGACAGCCAGGGGAACGGCCGTAGGCACAGGCACATCCTCGCCAGACTGACAGCCGGCCAATCCGCCCACCAGCACCAGCCAGACAAACCAGCGCAGCGCAGGCCGGACAAACCACTTTGCTCTGCGCCCCTGCGCCTCTGGGTTCAGTTTTCCTGGCAGCGTCATGGGCTAACTCATGGCCTAGCGGTCGGGGAAGGTCTGGCGGAACAAGGCTTCTGGATGAATTTCCAACATGGCTGCCTCCCAGGTGAGGTTCTGCCGATTTTCGTAGTGCCAGAAAGCAATGCCGGGAAAAAAGGTGCGCCAGTTGTCGGCGGCCGGAGTGCGCGTCCAGCCATAATCGGCCGCCAGATAGGTGAAATCCACGTAATAACCGGTCGGAATGTTGTTCTTCAAGACGCCACCGGCGTCATAATACTGCGGTTCATCGCCAAAACGGGCGCGGAAATCCCAGGGCAGATCGCGCAGCGGTTCCCCCTGGCTGCCATCCTGCGCCGTCGTCCGCAAAAACAGGCGCCAATATGTCTCCAACCCCACGTCTTCGCGCACCACTTCCACCTGCGGCTCAAAAGTCAGCGCGTCGCGGTAGGCCAGGTCTATGGCGCGCCCCGCTTTGTTCCAGGTGCGGCTGCTTTGGCCTGGGGTAGATTTGTCGTCTATGGCCTCGAACATGTTGTCCAGGCGGGCCAGGTAATCCCATCCGGTTTCAGTCACCAGACGTTGGCGCAGCGCCAGGAAAGATTGGTCCACGCGGTCGCTGAGATAGGGCGATGGGGCGTTGATAGGCATCTCAAACAAGACAACCGGCGGCCCGTTCCTTTCCGGTGGGGCCAGGGCTTCGGTGAAGAGCGGTTTGTCGGGATATTGGCTGTCGAAGCGGGCGGCGTTGTCGGCCTGGGCCGGGGTCATGGGATTAGAAGTCCAGGCGGGGTCATCTAAACGGCCGTCGGCCACAAACGCCTGTGGCGCGGCGCTCCACCCTGCCGGACTGCCGGCCAACAAAAAGCTCTGCGCGCCTTTGTCAAACACGTAAACCAACGATTCGCCGTTGGGCGACCAGGCCGGATGACGCCCCTGCTGCCCCAGGCTGACCGGTTGGCCGGCGGCGCGATAGCTTTCGTTTAAGGGCACAGCATACAACAGGGGGAATCCGGCGCTTTGATCATGGTAGGCCAGGAAACGGCCGTCTGGCGAAAACACCGGCCCCTCTTCAGCGCTGCCCGGCGACGCTGTCAGGTTCACGGCCGCCTCGTCGGTCACTTCGTTGAGCGACATCATGAAGATGTCTTTGTTGCCACTGCGCCAACTGGTGAAAGCCACATGCCGCCCGCCCGGCGACCAGACCGGGGCAAAGTCAGGGGCCGGGTTTTCGGTCAGCCGGTAAGGGCCTTCGCTGAGGTCGGCCTTGATGATGTAGATATCCAGGTTATCGGCGCGGTAAGCCTCGTAGACCAGCCATTGGCCATCTGGCGACCAACTGGGGCCGCCGTCAAAACCAGGGTGATTGGTGATGCGCCGCAGGTTGTTGTCGTCCAGGTCATAGACGTAAATTTCCCAGTTTCCGTCACGGCGGGAGGTGAAGGCCAGTTGACGGCCGTTGGGACTCCAGGCCGGGTCACGGTCTTCGGCGGGGTGCTGCGTCAGGCGAATGGGTTCTGTTTGGCCGACCGGCAGCAGGTAAATATCGCTGTTGCCCTGGCGCTGCCAGGTAAAGGCCAGCGCGCCGCCCGTTTGCATAGGATCCGGGGTGGGCCAGGGGGTCAGGCGCACGTCAATGGTGGGGCGCGGCGTTGGCGTCGCCGTGACCGGCATGGGCGAGGGGGTGGCAATGACCACACGCGGCAAAAACAGACCATCACCGGCCGATACCCGGTCTGGCTGCTGCCCCTGCCAGGTGGCAAAACTGAGGATGAGGACAATGGCGATGCTGGCAAAAGCGGTCACAAAACGGACGACGTGGGCATTGGGTGGGGTATGCCGGGGTTGGCGCGGGGCGATGACGGCCGTTTGCGGTGGTTTGGGCCGGTGAAACGATACCCGAAGCCGGGCGCGGTACACCAGCCAACGCGACGCCCAACGTCGCCGCCATTTCAGACGGCGCGGCGCGGTGGCTTGCCAGGCGGCCAACCACAGACGGCGCGTCTTGGCGGCCAACCAGACCAGGAAAGCCCAGACCACCCGGCGCATGAACCAGCGAAACGGCCGTATCACCACAAACAGCAGCGGCCGCCACACCACCCAGAACAGCAGGTTGCGCATTGCCAACCCTAAACGGCCGCTAAAGCGCTTCACTGGCGGCCATACCCGGCCGCGCAGCCCTTCGTGCAGCCAGCCGAGGGGCAGCCAAAAAGGCATAGTCAGCAGCCAGATAGGTTTCCAAATAATCCAGGTGAGCAAGCTGCGTAAAGCCAGCCCCAGACGCCCCCAAAAACGCCAAAACCAGAGGAAAAGCGGACGCAAACGAAGCCATACCGGGCGAAACATAGATCTAAAAATCCACCGACCTGGTTTCGCCAGCGGACGCGCAATCAACTGCCAGGGAAATAAGAGCAAAGCCCAGAACGACCGGCCAGCCCGTCTCAATCGCTCGACCATCTTGCCATTCAGTGTAGCATGGCTCAAGGATATGTCAACTTATTCTGGGATGCAGCGCCCGGTTAAGGTGCATCGCACCGAAGGAGGTGGTGTGCTAAAATTAGGCCATGCGTAAAGAACTTATTGTGGTTGGCGGCGGATTGGCCGGAACAGAAGCCGCCTGGCAGGCGGCCGAACAAGGCATACAGGTGCGCCTATTCGAGATGCGCCCGCACACAACCACCCCGGCCCACGTTAGTGACCGGCTGGCAGAATTGGTGTGCAGCAATTCTTTGGGTTCCAACCTGGTTCACAAAGCGCCGGGCCTGCTGAAGGCTGAACTGCGCGGCCTCGGTTCAATGGTATTAGAGTGCGCCGAGCAAACGGCCGTACCCGCCGGTTCATCCCTGGCTGTAGATAGAGACCAATTCGCTGAACTGGTCACCAGCCGCATCGCCAACCACCCCAACATCGAACTGGTGCATGAAGAGGTAACGGCCGTGCCCGACCAACCAGCCATCATCGCCAGCGGCCCGCTCACCGCCGCGCCATTGGCCCAGGCCATTGGCGCGCTGTCCGGCCAGGAACACCTCTATTTTTACGACGCTCTCTCGCCCATTGTCAATTACGAAAGCATCAACCTGGAGATCGCCTTCCGCCAATCGCGCTACGATGAAGGCGAGCAGGTGGACGGCGATTACCTGAACTGCCCCCTGACCCGCGCCGAATACGAAACGTTTACCGCCGCTCTGCTGGCCGCCGAAACCATCACGCTGAAGGAATTTGAGCGCGAAGACGCCAAATTTTTCGAGGGCTGTATGCCCATTGAGGCGATGGCCCGGCGCGGCGAAAAGGCGCTGGCGTTTGGCCCCATGCGGCCGGTGGGGTTGATTGATCCACGCACGGGGAAACGGCCGTATGCCGTGGTGCAATTGCGCCAGGACAATCTGGCCGGGTCGCTTTACAACATCGTTGGCTTCCAGACCAACCTGCGCTGGGGTGAACAAAAGCGCGTTTTGCACCTCATTCCCGGCCTGGAAAACGCCGAATTTATGCGCTACGGCATGATGCACCGCAACACCTACATCAATGCGCCGCAGCTTTTGCAGCCCACCCTCCAACTACGCAGCCGCGCCGACCTCTTTTTCGCCGGGCAGATCACCGGCGTGGAGGGCTACGTGGGCAACGTGGGGACCGGGCTGCTGGCCGGGCTAAACGCCGCTCGCTTGCTAAATGGGCAGCATCCCGTTATCCTTCCCACATCTACCATGCTTGGCGCATTATGCCACTATGTCACCCACGCCGAAGCGAAGGATTTCCAGCCGATGAAGGCCAATTTTGGCCTGCTGCCGCCGCCGCAGCAACCAATGGGCAAGAGCGACCGCTACCACTGGTACAGCGAACGCGCCCTCACCGCCCTGCGCCGCGCGGCGCGAGCCAACCGGCTGCCGTATAACCGGGAAAAAGCGGAAATGGGGTTAACGGCCGTCAACCATATCCCCTAATCCACTCTCAGAACACGGATTACGGATTACAGATTACAGTTAACCCATCACAAAACACCACCATGATCAATGACCTAAAACAATGGTTGCAGCAGCAAGTGAACACCCTCACCAGCGCCACGCTCTACCGCGCGCCAAACATGCTGCCCGATGTTGAAGACTTGATCACGTTCATCCACCTGCTGGCCGACAACGTCGGCCATACCCGTGAAGTGCAGCTCTCATCCGTCCAATTCTGGGCGCTCACCAGCATCGGCTACGACGCCCGCGCCGCCAGCGATTGGTTGACAGTGCTGCAAGTACTAAAGGAAGAGATCGGCAAAGGACTGGAAAAACGCTTCTCCACCCGCGACGCCCTGGCCGCCTGGCGCATGTTAGACGACATCCTGACCTATGCGCTTATCGAAGCCACCCAACTCGCCAGCGACATAGACCACGCCGAACTGCTGGAACACACCCAACGGCTGCGCCACCAGATGGAAGACTTTGAAAAAAGCAAAGCCAATTTCATCGCCGTCGCCGCCCACGAGCTAAAAACGCCCCTCACCCTGCTGGAAGGGTACGCCAACATGCTGCGCGTGGAAACCGAACCCGATTCGCGCCTGCGCCTGTACGTGGACGGCCTCAACAACGGCTTCCGCCGCATGTACGAGATCATCAACGACATGATTGACGTATCGCTGATTGATCTGCAATCGGTAGAACTGAACATCACCCAGTTTTACCTGGAGCGCGTCATTTTGATGGTCGCCGACAGCCTGGACAAACATTACTTCGCCCGGCAAATTGACCTGGTGATCATGCCCCTCGGCGAAGAAGTGCGCATTTACGGCGACCAGGAGAAATTAACCAATGCCTTTAACAAGGTCTTGTTCAATGCGTTGAAATTTACACCCGACGGCGGCAAAGTCACGGTGTCCAGCGTGTTAACACGTCAGGCGGAAGCCAACGAACACATCGCTGGCTACGTGGATGTACAGATCAAAGATGAGGGCATTGGCATCAACCCAGAAAACCTGGAGATGATTTTCGACAAATTCACCAGCACCATGGATGCCAGCCTGCACTCGTCCAGCAAAACCAAGTTCAAGGGCGGCGGCCCAGGGTTAGGGCTGCCCATTGCTAGAGGCATTGTAGAGGCGCACGGCGGCCGTATCTGGGCCGAAAGCGCCGGCTGCAATGAAGAAACATTCCCTGGCTCTACCTTTCACATCGAACTGCCCATCTGGCGACACCAGCCAGAACTTGGCTGACCTGGGAAGGCAGGCATTTCGCCGGTCGTTTGCCAGCAAGATGCTGGCGTCCTATGTTTGAAGGAGGATCTTATTTCTACCAAGACACAGACATTTGCCACAACACCCCCACGCGAACGCGCCTTTTTGGTCGGCGTGGAACTGAAGGGCGCGCGGTCGCTCATTCCGGTGGAAGACAGCCTGGAAGAATTGGCGCGTCTGGCCGACACGGCCGGGATTGACGTGCTGGGGCGCACATCCCAGAGCGTAGACAAACCCAATGTGTCCACCTACATCGGGCCGGGCAAAATCGAAGAAATCAAGGCGCTGGTGGAAGAGCTAAAGGCGGACGTTATCATTTTCGACGATGAATTGTCGCCGCGCCACCAGCGGGAGCTGGAGAAGATTTTTGGCGACGACATCAAGATCATTGACCGCACGGCGTTGATTCTGGACATTTTTGCCCTGCACGCCCACACCCGCGAAGGCAAGCTGCAAGTGGAACTGGCGCAGCTTGAATACCGCGTGCCGCGCCTGACGCGGCTGTGGACCCATCTGGCGCGGCAGGCGGGTGGGCGCGCCGGTGGTTCCACCGGTGGCGTGGGTGTGCGCGGGCCTGGCGAAACGCAGCTAGAGACCGACCGGCGAGAAATTGGGCACCGCATCAGTTTTATTAAGCGGGAATTGGAAGATGTGCGCGCCCATCGGGAGCGCCACCGGGCCAAACGGCAGCAGACGGAACTGCAAGTGGTCGCCATTGTGGGGTATACCAATGCCGGTAAATCTACGCTGCTAAACTGGCTCAGCGACGCGGGGGTGTTGTCGGCCGATATGTTGTTTGCCACGTTGGACCCGACGACGCGCAAGGTGAAGATGCCGGGGGGTCGCGAGGTGCTGTTTACCGATACGGTGGGTTTTATCCAAAAGCTGCCGACGGAGATTGTGGCGGCGTTCCGGGCGACGTTGGAAGAGATTGCCGAGGCGGATTTGCTGCTGCACGTGGTGGATGCGACGCACCCCAACGCCATCGCCCAGATTGACGCCGTGGAAGATACGCTGGCAGAATTAGAAGTGGACCACCTACCCCTGGTGACAGCGCTGAACAAGGCGGATTTGCTGCCACCGGGCCGGGACCCGATGCGGGAACTGGATATTGATGGGCCGGCGGTGGTGGTATCGGCGCAGACAGGGCTGGGGATGGAAGCGTTGTTAACGGCCGTCGAAGCTGTCATGGTCAACCTGATGCAGCCGCTGCACCTGCGTCTGCCCTATGCGCGCGGCGATTTGCTTTCGCTGTTGTACGAACGTGGTCAGGTAGACAGCGAAAACCATGCCGGCGATGGCGTGGAGGTATACGGCCGTCTCCCCACCCGCCTTATCCCTTACTTCCAGCCTTATCTGCTGAATTGAAGGAGCACCTGGATGAACGAACTTGTTGATAAACTAAACGATTTTTTTGCCACCCGCCCCGGACTGCTGCCCATGATTGGCATCGCTTTGGTCCTATTAAACCTGCTGCTGCAAATTTTTCCTGGTTCCGGCAGTGGTTGGCTGGTAGACAGCAACCTCTTCTTACATCTGGGGGTCATTGTATCCACCGTCGGGATTTTGCTCATTCGCGCTTTAACGTAATCCCAAAATACGGCCATGAATGGCTGCCATACTCAGGTCCAGTTAAATTTCCATGAAACAAATTGAACAACTTGCCCTGGATGCGCGGGTCCAGGGGGCAATGTCCAGTTTCCGCGCCAACCTGGCGGAAAACATCAACCTCATCAAAACCATCCAGCAAATTCCCGCGCCAACGTTTGCTGAGGCGCAGCGGGCGGCTTTTGTCGCCAACCGAATGGCGGCTTTGGGCCTGCGCGACATAGAACAGGATGAACTGCATAATGTGTACGGCCGTTTCCCCGGCCAACATCCCCACAACCCCCTCATCATCTCCGCCCACCTGGATACCGTTTTCCCACCCGAAACAGACCTGACACTGCGCGAAAACGGCCGTTTCCTCTCCGGCCCTGGCATTGGCGACAACGCAACCGGCGTGGCCGGGCTGCTGCTGCTGGCCCAGGCGCTCATCGCCCAACAGTTCCAACTGGAGCGCGACGTCTGGCTCGTCGCCAACGTCTGCGAAGAAGGGATGGGCGATTTGCGGGGGATGCGCGCCGTAGTGGAGCGCTTTGGCCGCTCGGCCAGCTACATCGTCGTCGAAGGGGGACTCTTTGGGCAGATTTCCCACCAGGCCATTGGCGTGCGCCGCTACCGCCTCAGCGTGAGCGGGCCTGGCGGTCATTCCTGGGGCAGTTTTGGCGCCGCCAGCGCCATCCATGTATTGGGCCACCTGATCGTGGCGATAGACAAGCTGCCCGTGCCAGACCCCCCGCGCACCACCTACAACGTGGGCATCATCGAAGGTGGAACCAGCGTGAACACCATCGCCCAGGCGGCGGCGCTGCTGCTGGATTTGCGCTCCGAATCGCCGGCCGCCTTACAACAGCTTGAAGACAGCGTCGCCCACATCGTCCAACAGAGCAACCAGCAGTGGCGCGAGGCCGGCATTCAGGTGACGATGACGCCTATTGGCAGCCGCCCGGCGGGCCAAATTCGGCGCGACACGGCGCTGGTGCAAACGGCCGTCGCCGCCCTCCGCTACGTGGGCTGCCAGACCGTCACCTTTATGATGGGCAGCACAGACGCCAACGTGCCCCTGGCTCAGGGCATAACGGCCGTTTGCATCGGCCTCACCGAATCGGGCAACGCCCACCGCCTGGATGAATTTATAGACCCCACCCACCTTGCCGACGGCCTGAGCCAACTGCTGCTGCTAACCCTGGCCAGCGCCGGTTTGTCTTAAAAAACCTTTCAGAGATTGCACCACGGTGGCCTGGAGGATTTACAGGTTCAATCTCCGTGCCCCATGGTGAATAGTCACCATCTTTCATCGTTAACAGGAGAAGTACAACCATGAATTTCCAACTGAGTGAGGAGCAGCGCGCGTTTCGTCACGTGGTCCACGAATTTGTCGCCAAAGAAGTGAAGCCATTGGCGCGCCACACCGACGAGACGGGCGAATTTAACTGGACGGCCGTGCGCAAAATGGGGCCGCTTGGCCTGTTAGGGCTGGAAGTGCCGGAAGAATACGGCGGCGCGGCCGTAGATGCCATCAGCGCAGCCATCGCCATCGAGGAAATGGCCTGGGGCTGTGGCTCCACCGCCCTGGCCGTCTCGGCCCATAACGGATTGGCTCTGGGACCGATTGTGCGCTATGGCACAGAAACGCAAAAGCAAAAATGGCTGCCTACCCTGGCGACCGGCCAGGGCAAACTGGCCTGCCTGTCGCTGACTGAACCAGGGGCGGGGTCGGATTTGCAAGGTGGGGTGCGGACAACGGCCGTCAAAGAAGGCGACTCGTGGATTATTGACGGCAGCAAAATGTGGTTGACCAATGCCTCTATCGCCGATCTGATGGTGGTGCTGTGCCGCACCGACCCGGCCGGTGGCAGCCGCAGCCTCAGCCATATCCTGGTCCCCACAGACACGCCCGGCCTCACCATCGCCCCGGCGGAAAAGAAGATGGGGCTGAAAGGCTCGCCCACCCACGCTGTCGCCTTCCAAGAGGTACGCGTACCCCTGGAAAATGTGCTGGGCGCCGAAGGGCGCGGCCTGCAACAGACGTTAGCCACGCTGGATAGTGGCCGGGTAAGCATCGGCGCACTGGCGGTGGGGTTGGCCCAGGCAGCCTATGAAGCGGCCGTCACATACGCCCACGAACGGGAGACCTTCGGCCAGCCGATTGCCCACCATCAGGCCATCCAATGGATGCTGGCCGACGCGGTTACAGAAATCCAGGCGGCGCGTTTGATGGTGTATTGGGCGGCGTGGCTGAAGGGGGAGGGACGGCCGTATACTCAGGAAGCGGCCATGGCTAAACTATTCGCCACTGAAGTCAGCGAGCGCGTGTGCCGCAACGCCATCCAGGTGCATGGCGGCTACGGCTACAGCCGCGAATTTGAGGTAGAGCGCATCTACCGCGACACCCGCCTGATGACCATCGGCGAAGGGACCAGCGAAATCCAACGATTGGTGATCGCCCGGCACATCTTGAACTAATACCCGTAAGCGGTAATCCGTTATCGCTAATCCATAGGGTGCTAACTCTAGAAAATGCCATCGGATAACGGGATACGGACTTATGGAAAGCTATACCAGGCTCAACGCACATCGCGCCTGAGAAAATCAGGTTGTCCACTTTCCCCTAAACAGAGTAAAATGCGCTCGTCCAACAATGAGCCAACTTGAATCGCATACGGGCACAACTTACCAACAAGGCAAGGATAATCTACCCATACCTGGAGGCAACCGCAAATGGCAATAAAAATTCCCAGTCTTATCCTCAAGCAGCTTTACACCTTTGGCAGCCTGAAAAACGTGAACGGCGGCGTGCAGTTTTCGGTGAAAAATCGGCTGAGCGACGCCACGCTGACGGGCCTAAACAGCATCAAGTTTGATGGACAGGCCATCCCGCTAGACGAGGTGACGATTATTTTGGAAGATGGCGCCACGCTGACGGTGGATGAGATAACGGCCGTTTCCCCCCTCCAATTCCCCCTCCGCGCCATCCTCGCCATCCGCACCCAGGCCGCCCCCCTGCCCGAAGGCAAACACAAGCTAGAAATTGGCTTCGAGGCCATCCCCTTTGGTGAACTCAAACTCAAAGTCGAAGACTCCATCACCGGCAGCACCGAACACCTCACCCGCATCCCCCGCGACAAAACCGACGATTACAGTCCAGAAATCATCGCCGAACGGCAAAAGTTCGTTGAAGAATTCACCGGCGCCAGGCTAGACCACATCCGCCACTACTCCTTCGACCCCCACATCTCCGCCGGCAACGTCGAGCATTTCACCGGCGTGGCCCAGGTTCCCATTGGTTTTGCCGGTCCCCTGACCGTTCACGGCGAACACGCCCACGGCGAATTCCTCATCCCCCTGGCAACCACCGAAGGCACGCTGGTCGCCTCCTATAATCGCGGCATCAAAGTCCTCAACCTCAGCGGCGGCGTCACCTGCTCCGTCGTCGGCGACGCCATGCAGCGCGCCCCAGTGTTTTCCTTTGCAGACGCTCGTCAGGCGCGCGATTTTTCCAAATGGGTCCAGGAACACATCGCCGAAATACGGGAACAGGCCGAAGCCACATCCAGCGTGGCCAAACTGCGCGACATCGATACGTATCTGGCCAGCCGTTTTGTCTATTTGCGCTTCAACTACACCACCGGCGACGCCGCCGGGCAGAACATGGTCGGGCGCGCCACCTTCGCCGCCTCCAGTTGGATTTTAGACCAATACCCGGACCCCAGTGCCATCACCCATTTTTTCCTGGAATCCAACTTCGCCACCGACAAAAAAGCGTCGCAAATCAACATTATGCGCACCCGCGGCAAGCGGGTGACGGCCGAATGCACAGTCAAACGGGACGTCCTGGTGAACTATATGCGCGTCGAGCCGGAAAGCCTTTACTATCACTACGGTGTGGCCAACGTTGGGGCGATTTTGTCCGGGGCCAACAACAACGGCTTGCACTCGGCCAACGCCATCACCGCCATTTTCATCGCCACCGGGCAAGATGTCGCCAATGTGTCGGAATCGTCGGCCGGCATCCTGTACGCCGAACTGACCAAAGAGGGTGATTTGTACATGTCCATCACCATTCCTTCCTTGATTGTGGCGACTTACGGCGGCGGCGTAGGGCTGGCGACCCAGCGTGAATGCCTGGAGTTGTTGGGCTGCGTCGGCAAGGGCAAGGTCAATAAATTTGCTGAAATTGTGGCCGGGGCGGTGTTGGCCGGGGAGATCTCGCTGGCTTCGGCCATCGCTTCCTCAGACTGGGTGTCTAGCCATGAGAAATACGGCCGTAACCGTTAGTGGATAGTTGTTAGTTGATAGTTGGGAGAAGGCACGCACTCAGGCCGTTTGGAGCGCGTGCCTTTTTGTTGAATTCTATGACGCGCGAAAATCCACAAAACGTTCTCAGCCAAAATATCCACTTACTCGGCGACATCCTGGGCAAGGTGATCCGCCGCCACGCCGGCATCGAGGTCTTCGAGTTGGAAGAGCGCATCCGCGCCCTGACCAAAGCCCGCCGCGCCGACGCCGACCCGGCCATAGACCACCGTCTGGAAGAAATCGTCAGCCGCCTCAATTTGCAGGAAGCCGAACTGATCGCCCGCAGTTTTGCCATCTACTTCGACCTGATCAACCTGGCCGAAGAGCAGCACCGCGTTAGTGTGCTGCGCCAACGCGAGCGCGCCGCCCATCCCCAGCCACTGGCCGAATCTATCGCAACGGCCGTTGCCGCCCTGCGCCAGATGGGTGTGGATGAGTTCGAGATGGGCCAACTGCTGCAACGCCTGCACATCGAACTGGTTTTCACCGCCCACCCCACCCAGGCTAAGCGCCGCACCGTCATCGCCAAACTGCGTCGCCTGTCCGACGCCCTGACCGAACTGCAAGAGCGCGACCTGCTGCCGGCCGAACGCCGCGAGATGGAGGCGCAAATCACCGCCGAAATCACCGCCCTGTGGCTGACCGACCACAGCCGCACAACCAAGCCCACCGTCACCGACGAAGTGCGCACCGGCCTGTACTACTTCGACATCACTCTCTGGGACGTTTTGCCAGACGTATACGCCGCTATGGCCGCGGCGTTGGCCGCCCATTATCCGTCACTGGCCTGGCCGGAACGCTTTCTCACCTTTGGCTCCTGGATTGGCGGCGACCGCGACGGCAACCCCAACGTGACGGCCGACGTGACGGCCGAAACGCTGCGCCTGCATCGCGGCCTGGCCGTAGAACGCCACCGCGCCACCGCGCGCCACCTGGACCGCTCCCTGAGTCTGTCTGACCAACTGGCGCGCATCAGCCCGGAACTGAAGGCGGCGCTGGCCGCCGCCCGCGACCGCTCCCAACACGTCGCCTTTCTGCAAACGCGCTATCCCCACGAACCGTATCGCCTCTGGTCGGCGGTCATCAAGGCCGACCTGGCCGAATCGTCACGCGGGGACATGGTGGGCCGCCTGTTGGGGCGGGCTAACCCGCCAGTCCGTCTGCGCACCATCGCCGATTTGCAGCAGCCGTTAGACCTGATGGATGCGTCGCTGCGGGCCAGCGGCCTGGCTGATTTAGCCAACGCCGACCTGGCGCGGATGCGTTACCAGACGCAGGTGTTTGGCCTGCACGCCGCCCGGCTGGATATTCGGCAGTACAGCGAAGCGAACACGGCCGTTCTCGATGAAATCCTGGGCAAACTCAACCTGCTTACTGGCTTCGGCCAGATGACCGGGGCAGAACGCGCCGCCGCTCTCAGCCACCTGCTGGCCGCCCCCGTCCCCGATCTGAGCGGCCTGGCTGATTTGTCGCCGCTGGCTGGCGAAACCGTGGCGTTGTTCCAGATTTTGCAGCGCGCCGTCAGCTTTTATGGCCCGGAATTGATTGGTCCCTACATCGTCAGCATGACGCATGGGCCGGAGGACATTTTGGCCCCGCTGCTGCTGGCCCGCTGGCATGGCCTTTGCCTGGGCAGCGACGCCGCCAGCGAAGGGCTGGCCTTCGCGCCGCTGTTTGAGACGCGCGCCGATTTGCGCGCCGCCCCGGCGGTGATGGCCGCTCTGTTCAGCCACCCCGCCTACGCCTTGCACCTGGCCCGCCTGAAGCGGCAGCAAACCATCATGATCGGCTATTCGGACAGCAACAAGGACGCGGGCTACCTGGCGGCCAATTGGGAGCTGTACCAGGCGCAGGAAGCCCTGGCGGCCGCCTGCCGCGCCCATCAGATGGTGATGACCCTGTTTCATGGGCGCGGCGGGACGATCGCCCGCGGCGGCGGCCCGGCCAACAAAGCGATTCTGGCCCAACCACCGGGGTCGGTGAACGGCCGTATCCGCATCACCGAGCAGGGGGAAGTGATTGACGAAAATTACGGCCACCCGGCCATCGCCCGCCGCCACCTGGAGCAAATGGTCCACGCCGTGCTGTTAGCCAGCACGCCGCCCTATCACCAGGCCCAGTCGGCCGCCAAAGAGACGTGGCGCGCGGCGATGGAAGAGTTAACGGCCGTCGCCTACCGCACCTACCGGGAACTGATCTACGAGACGCCCGCTTTGCTGGATTACTGGCAGCAGGCCACGCCCATCAACGAAATCAGCCAGATGCGCATTGGTTCACGGCCGTCGCGCCGGGCGGGCAAGGCCACGCTGGATGGCCTGCGGGCCATACCCTGGGGCTTTAGCTGGATGCAGTGCCGCCATGGGCTGCCGGGTTGGTACGGCGTGGGCGCGGCGCTGGCCGCGTTTCCGGCCATCCCGCTGCTGCAAGAAATGTATGCGGAATGGCCTTTCTTCCGCCACAGCCTGGACAACACCCAGATGTCTCTGGCAAAGGCAGACATGGGCATCGCCCGGCTGTATGCAGGACTGGTGGAGAATACGGCCGTGCGCGAACCCATCTTCTCCCGAATCGAAAGCGCCTACCACGAAACCAGCCGCATGATCCTGCTGGTGACCGATCAGGCGAGAGCTGCTGGACAATACCCTACTTTGCAGCGCACCATCCGCCGCCGCAACCCGTATGTGGACCCGCTGAACTTCATCCAGGTGGCGCTGCTGCGCCGCCTGCGTTTTTTGTCTGAGCAGGACAGCCCAAAAGCACAAGAAATCTTGCACGCAATTTTTCTGACCATCAACGGCATCGCTGCCGGGTTGAAGAATACGGGTTAGAGGGGGGGGAGGCGTTGTCCGTTGTCCATTATCGTTCGTGTGCGCGGCGTCACGTTTGACGCCGCACAGACGAACACGACTTAGTAATCGTCTAAAAATTACATGGTCCAGATTGGACCAATCTCCAAGATTGGTCCAATCTAAAAAACAGGAAGTTATTCTTAGACGATTACTTAGTTTAGGGTTGGGCTGCCTGGCCTGAATTGGGGTCAATAAGCAAAGGCGACACATCAACCACCTCGAAATCACTGCCCCGGATGACGTCCATCGTGTGCAGCATATCGTTGTCCCAACGGCCGTCGGGCACGCCGGAGATGTACCAGGCGGAACCATTATCGGCCAGGATGAGGCCATAGGTCTTGAACGCCTGCAAAATGACCTGTATCGGCGGCGGAAAGCCGGTGATGTCGTAGTCGGCGCGCAGGCGCAGGCGCAGCCCCATGGGAGGATAGTCGGTTCCGGTCAGGCTAGAGGCGTGGTGGCGGGCAGGCCAGACGTGGGCAGCCTGTGTCTGTGGCGCGGTGAAGCGAATAGCATGGCGAATTTCGCCGGCCGCTACCTCATCATAACGCACCAGCCCCGGCAGAATGGGCAGCCCGGCCGCATCCGCCGAAGTCCAGCCATCGGGGCGGAGGCTGTGGCTGTTCAAATCGTACCGGGCGCCGTTGGCCGCCGACCAACTCCCGTTTGCCTCAGGAAAAGCATAGTACAGCTCGTACAAGATGCAGTTGTCCCGGTCCAACACCAATACGTGCCGGTCGCCATCGGCATCGGGACCGCCCTCAATGGGCGCGTCTGGCGGAATGGGGTAAGGCCCAGGGTCACTTTCTTCCGGCCACCAGAAGAAATCTATGGGCACAAAGGGTTGGCTGCCAGACACATTTATGTATGGAATGCCAATGGGGCTGTTGGAACCGGGCGGCCAAACGCCAGAACCAAAGTCGGCGTGCAAACCCCGGCTGGCCCCAATGCGATTGATGTAAGCGGCCGAATTGGGATGAACAGGCAGGCTGTTGACGGGGGTATTCCAAATGTTGTCGGCCGGGAATACGTCGCAGCCGGCGATGTTGGGCGGTAATGCGCCTGTTTTGGTCAGCACAGGCAAAAAGAGATCATTTGTGCCGGTGGGTGTATTGGGTAAGGTTTGGGCGGATGATCGGTGGGTATTGGGGGGTGCGGGGTAGCAAGTGAGTAAGAGTGTCAGGCAAAATACAACCAGCCCAACGGTTAACATCACCCGGTAGATAGAACGCCAGCGGAATTGATCCATACCCACCTCTATCCAAACGTTACTTTGCTGCTTCTTTCACGTGACCGTTGGACCGCGCCCGGTCGCGAATGGCGCTGCGGCGCTGGTCGTAGGCTTCGTTGATGGTTTGGGCGGTCTGTTGGCCGCGTTCTACCAATTTCTCCGAATAGGGGACTGCATTGTCGCGGACGTTTTCGATGACAACGGCCGTAATCCCAACACCCAATAACATGGTCTGCCGTGTGACGCTTTTTACCCGGCTGCATACCGATCCGATTGTGCTTTTGATTGACATTTTACCTCTCCAATTAAATCATACAAAGGGACAATACTCTGCCCCTGGATTGTGTATCCGGTGAATGTGTTATCCGAAAATATAACGCAGTGCGTCACAACAGTCAAGAGCCAACTCTTTTTACGATGGTGATTTGCCGCGGCAAATTGCCGCGCCCGCAGCGCCATGTTACACTCCAACGCATGAATAACGAACTAACCTCTGGCATCATTACCCTGAAACCGGGCCGCGAAAAACCGGTACTGAACCGGCATCCCTGGATATTTTCAGGCGCCATCCACCACAGCGACGGCCGTTCCCAACCCGGCGATTTGGTGACTATTTTGGGCAAAGACGGCCGTTTCCTGGCCACCGCCTACGCCAATCCTCGTTCGCAAATCCACGCCCGCATCCTCACCTGGGACCCCGACGAAGCGATCAACGACGACTTTTGGCTGCGCCGCATTCGCCGGGCGGTGGCCTGTCGGCAGGCGCTGGACCTGGACAAAACCACCGCCTACCGCCTCATCAACGCCGAAGCCGACGCTCTGCCTGGCCTCATCGTGGATAGATACGGCGATTACCTGGTGATGCAATGCCTGACTTTGGGCATTGACCGGCGCAAAACGCAGTTAGCGGGTCTGCTGGCAGCCGAACTGCAACCGACCGGCATCCTGGAACGCTCCGACGGCAGTGTGCGCGCCAAAGAGGGCCTACCCGAAACGTCTGGCCTGCTCTGGGGCGAAATGCCGCCCAACCCCTTACACATTCAAGAAAACGGCCATACTTTTGTCGTAGATTTATCGGGTGGGCACAAAACCGGCTTCTACCTGGACCAACGTACCAACCGCGCCATTGTCGGCGCGCCGCGCCATGTGGCCGGTAAAGAAATCCTCAATGTCTTTGCCTATACTGGCGGTTTTGCCGTCTATGCCGCAGCCAATGGCGCGGGTCCCATCACCAATATTGACAGTTCGGTGGGCGTGTTGGAGTTGGCGGAAAAGAATGTGCTGCTGGCGGGTGGGGAACGGCCGTCTGACGAATACCTGCTGGGTGATGCGTTTATGATACTGCGCGATTTTCGGGATAACGGCCGTCAGTTCGACGTTGTCATTCTCGATCCACCTAAATTCGCCCACAGCCAACGCGACGTAGAACGCGCCGCCCGCGGCTACAAAGACCTGAATTGGTTGGCGCTGCGCCTGCTGCGCCCCGGCGGCTTGCTGGCAACCTTCTCCTGCTCCGGCCTGATCAGCGCCGATCTATTCCAAAAAATCCTCTTCAGCGCCGCCATAGACGCCGGCCGCGACGTACAAATTCTACAACCACTGGCCCAGGCCCCAGACCATCCGGTCTTGCTCTCTTTTCCCGAATCAGCCTACCTGAAAGGGCTGCTCTGTCGGATAGTCCAGTAAGTGGCAGCTATCCGGTCAAGATGTGATGTCTGGATACTGATTACTGAACCTCCTCCACCGTTCGCCGCAGCAGCGGAGCGATAGCCTGGAGGGCCTGTCCGCGGTGGCTGATCTGGTGTTTGATGGCTGAGGGGAGTTGGGCCATGGTGAGGCCGCACTCTGGCAGGAAAAAGACAGGGTCGTAGCCAAAGCCGCCGCTGCCGGCCGGTTGGTTGGCAATTTGACCTTCACACACGCCAACGGCCGTGCCGATCATCCCTTCTGGCCCGGCCAACGCAATGACACAGCGAAAGCGAGCAGCGCGTTCGGCCGGGGGTGTGTCTTGCAGGTTGTGCAGCAGCAGGTGGTAACGGTCGGCGTGATTCAGGCCCGGGCCGCCGTAGCGGGCGGTGTAAACGCCGGGCTGCCCACCCAGGGCGTCTACTTCCAGGCCGGAATCGTCGGCCAGCGTTAGCAGTCCGCTCTGGCGGGCATAGGCCAGCGCCTTGAGTTCGGCGTTGGCCTGGAAGGTGTCGCCAGTCTCGTCCACGTCGTCGGTTATACCGGCGTCGTCCAGGCTCAGCCAGGCGACATCCAGGTCGGCCAACATCTCGGCGTATTCGGCCACTTTGCCTTTGTTGTGGGTGGCGACAAGTAATGTATGGGTCATCGGTTTCTCCTCTGAAAATGGGAGCGCGGACGTCCCGTCCGCTCTGGCAGGCGAGACGCCTGCGCTCCCAGGGTTTTCATTCGTGGTGGTGAGTGCAGCCACTCATGAAGTCTCCTCAGCCAATATGCGCTGTGGATCATCCTATGCTATACTCCAGCCTAATTCTACCGCAAAGGAGGTTGTGATGGACAAACAACATCCTTCGCGACTGCGCTTCAATTTCGGCTTCCTCATTGAGGCCAGATTAGGCACCAGCCGCACGATTGAACTGAACTATCCAACCATTGATATTGAAGACGTGACGTTAGCTCCCTTGCAAGGCACGTTGGAAGTGACACGCACGTCGGAAGGGGTGTACCTGGCGGGGACATTGCAAACGGTAACGGCCGTTGCCTGTGTGCGTTGCCTGAATGACGCCTATGTGTCGCTGACCGTCGGCCTGGGTGAACTGCTGTATTACCCACCCTGGGAAGCGCCAGCCGGTGAATTGTTTATTGGCGAAGATGGCTATGTGGACCTGGGGCCGCTGATTCGGGAGTTGAGCCTGCTGGAAGTGCCCATTCAGCCCATCTGCAAGCCCGACTGCCTGGGGCTGTGCCAGACCTGCGGCCACAACTTGAATGAAGGCGACTGCGGCTGCGACGAAGAGGAAATTGACCCACGTCTGGCGGTGTTAAAGAAGCTGTTGGATGAGTGAGAGTTGTTAGTTGTTAGTTGTTAGTTGTTAGCTGAGTATTGAGATTCGTTTATGTTTTTTGATGAAGCAAAAATTTACGTAAAAAGTGGTGATGGCGGCGATGGCATGATCAGTTTCCGCCGCGAGGCAAATGTGCCGCGCGGTGGGCCGGATGGCGGTGATGGGGGACACGGCGGCAGCATCGTGTTTTATGTGGACCCGCATGTGAACAGTCTGGTGAAATTTCACCGGAATGTACATTTTCGGGCGGATAACGGCCGTAACGGTGGCAAAGCGCGTAAGAGTGGGGCCGGTGGCCCGACGCTGCGTCTGCCCGTGCCACCCGGCACAATGATCCGCGCCGCCAACAGCGGCGACCTGGTAGCCGACCTGACCGCAGCCGGACAGGAAGTGGTGGTGCTGGCCGGCGGGCGCGGCGGACGCGGCAATGTCCACTTTACCAGCAGCGTGCATCAAGCGCCGCTGCTGGCGGAACGCGGCGAGCCGGGCGAAGAAGCCTGGCTGCTGCTGGAACTAAAGCTCATCGCCGATGTGGGCATTGTCGGCGTACCCAACGCCGGCAAATCTACCTTATTGGCGGCCGTGTCGGCGGCGCAGCCCAAAATTGCCAATTACCCGTTCACCACCTTGCAGCCCAGCCTGGGCGTTGTCTATTTGGACGAGTATCAGACGCTGGTAGTGGCCGACATCCCTGGCCTGATCGAAGGCGCGGCCGGCGGCGCCGGGCTGGGACACGAGTTTTTGCGCCATATTGAACGCACGCGGGTCCTCATCCATCTGTTGGATGGCGCAGCCAAAGAGCCGCTGACCGATTGGGCGATGATCAACCAGGAATTGGCGTTGTACGACACCAATTTAGGGCTGGGATTGGATGAACGGCCGCAGCTTGTGGTGCTGAACAAAATGGATTTGCCCGACGCCATCGCCTGGGAGCCGCTCATTGAAGAAGAAGTGCGCAAGGCAGGCTATGGCTTTTGCTCTATCTCGGCGGCAACCGGCCAGGGCGTGCCGGCGATGCTGTACAAAATAAAGAAGATGGTAGACGAAGCGCCAGAAGTACAGGGCATCAGCAGCGAAGAAGTGGTGATCCGGGCGACGGAAGATGAAGACGTGTTCACCATCGAGCGCGAAAGTGACGGTTGGCGGGTGCGCGGCCGCAAAATTGAGCGTATCGCGGCCATGACCTATTTTGAGTTTGAGGCAACGCTGCTGCGGTTTCAGCAGATTTTGGAGAGTATGGGGATTAGCGCGGCTTTAGAAAAAGCCGGGGTTCAGATCGGCGATACGGTGTATATCGGCGATGATGCGTTGGAGTGGGCGGAATAAGGGTTGGCTTACTGGGCGGGACGTTCGACCCGCCTCATTTGGGCCATTTGTGGCTGGCGGAATCGGCCCGAAACCAACTGCACCTGGACCAGGTGCTTTTTTTGCCTGTGGGCGAACCGCCGCACAAACCAGGCAATGGGGTAACGGCCGTCACCCATCGCCTATCCATGACGCAACTGGCCATTGCCGACCACCCCGCCTTTTACCTGGACACAACCGACAGTTATCGCCCGCCACCCCACACCACCGCCACTCTGCTGCCCCTGATTCACGCCGCCCAACCAGAGGCCGAACTATGGCTGCTGTTGGGCAGCGATTCATTACGCGATTTTCCAACGTGGTTTGCGCCGGGGCAAATTATCGCCCACTGCCGGTTGGCAGCGCTGGCGCGGCCGGGTGTCGTGGTAGACTGGGCGGCATTGGAAACGGCCGTACCCGGCCTGCGCGCCGCCACCGATATGCTGGTTGGCCCGACGGTGGACATTTCGGCGACGGCCGTGCGCCAATGGGCCAGACAAAACCATTCCCTGCGTTACCTGGTCCCCACACCCGTCCTCGACTACATCCAGCAGCAGACGCTCTACCACCAACCGCAGGCGCAAAGATAGAGATAGAGCCTGATAGACGCGATCAGTATTCAGTAACCAGTGTTCAGTCGGCGTAACCTCTGGAAAACAACCACTGAACACTGAATACCGCTGCTAGTTTTTACTCTACACTCTATCTCTCGTTACGATTACAGGAGTTCCCCCATGTCTTGGATGCACGCCATCTGGCGCTTCTTCTCTGCCCCTGTTTTCGCTGACGACATGGCAGAAACCATCCGCGTCAGGCTATTAAACACCATCCTTAACGTCTGCCTGGTAGGTTTGGTTCTGGTAACGCTGGGCAATCTGGTAGGGCGCAATGTGCCAACAACCATTTATGGGTTGAACATGGCTGGGGTTGTCTTGCTTTTGGGCCTGCGATTCTGGCTAAACCGAAACAACGGCAAACTGATCGGCATTGTCACGCTTGGTATCTTCTTCGTTTACCTGACAATCATCAATGTCACTCTGGGGACCATTCGCACGCCCACAGCTTCGGCTTACCTTTTGTTGGTCGCTATGGGCGGCATTCTGTTTGGGCAGTGGGGCATGGCGGCAACCGTTGCATCCGGTTCCCTGGCTATTCTAGGCTTAATCGGGGCGCAAAACGCAGGGCTGCTGCCGACGCCTGACCTGACAGTGGGCGTCACCCAATGGATTAGCTATACGGTGTTTTTGGTCACGGCCGGGACGTTAACCAATTATGCCCTCCACAGCATCCAACAAGCGCTCAACAACGCCAACCAGGAATTGGTTTTGCGCCGCCAGGTGGAAGCGACTTTGCGTGAACGGGAGAGCTTCCTGCAGGCCATTACTAACAATGTTCAGGAGATGCTCTTCCTGGTGGCCTTGGATGGCACTGTGCAGTACGCCAGCCCGTCCAGCCAGCGTTGGTTGGGGTATAAACCGGAGGAACTGGTGGGTCGGTCTGGTTTTGACCTGATGCACCCAGATGACGCCCAACTGCTGTTGGCAAGGCTGCACACGGCCTTGCAAGAGGGTCGCACCGCTAGTTTGATGACGTTTCGCTCGCGCCATGCCGACGGCCGTTACATCTTCCTGGAAGCCAGCGCCCAGTTTGTCAACGACGCGGCAGGCATCAGCGGCGTTGTCACCGTATTTCGGGATGTGACCACCCAACGCCAAACAGAAGCGCAAATCCGCCTGTTATCTCGCGCCGTGGAAGATAGCCCGGTATCTATTGTGATGGCCGACGTAACCGGCAGCATCATCTATGTGAATCCAAAGTTTGTCGAAGTGACTGGTTACAGCTTTGCAGAAGTGCGCGGTCATAACCCCAGAATTCTGCAATCTGGTCAGACGCCGCCAGAAACCTATGCAGCGTTGTGGCAGGCCATTCTGGCCGGGCAAGTATGGTCCGGCGAGTTTTTGAATAAGCACAAAGACGGCCGTCTTTATTGGGAATCGGCCGTTATCTCCCCCATCAGCGAGGCCGACGGGCAGATCAGCCACTTTATCGCCATCAAAGAAGACATCACCCACCGCAAGCAAATGGAAACACAGTTGCACCGCCGCAACGACACCCTGAACGCGCTGCATACCATCACCCTGGACATTCTCAAACGCCGCACCGTCGCCGACTTGCTGCAAACGGTCGTGCTGCGGGCGGTCGAACTGCTGGACGCGCCTTACGCCGAACTGATGCTGCTGGAGAGGACGAGTTAGTCGTCCATGCCTGTACAGCCAACCTGCCTTTTCTGGTCGGCGAACGGGTTACAGAAAATGAGGCCAAATTGTCCTGGCAGGCGGTACATACCCGGCAACCGGTGGTATTAGACGATTATGCCACCTGGCAATACCGCCGCGCCCCCTATGCGCGCAATGACATTCACGCCGTTGCCGATTTTCCGATATTAAGCGGATCGCATTGCCTGGGCGTATTGGCTGTCAGCCGCGATGTGGTCGGCTACGCCTTCGACGATGAACAAATCCAGACGGGCAGCCTGCTGGCCCAACTGTCGGCGCTGGCGCTGGAAAATGCCCGGCTGTATGCGGCGGCGCAAACAGAACTGACTGAACGTAAACAGGCCGAAGCGTGGCTGCGTGAATCCAACACGGCGCTGTCTGAACGCAACGAAGAATTGGATGCTTACGCCCATATGGTGGCCCACGACCTGAAAAACCCCATCGGCCTGATCATCGGCTTTAGCGAATTGTTGTTGGAGAGCTACAGCAGTTTATCGTCTGCTGAAATCCACCATGCGCTGCAAACCCTGGCAAACAATGGGCGCAAGGCGAACAATATCATCGAATCGCTGCTGCTGTTAGCCAGCGTGCGCCAACAAGACGTGGTGGCCGAGCCGCTGGCAATGAGCAATCTGGTACACGAGACATTGTATCGCCTGACCGACGTGATTGCGGCGAAGGGGGCGCGCATCAAGATAGAGGACATGGACGGCTGGCCGCTGGCGTTGGGGTACGCGCCCTGGGTGGAAGAGATTTGGGTAAACTATTTGAGCAATGCGCTGAAGTATGGCGGTCAGTCGCCGACGATTATATTGAGCGCGACGCGCCAGACGGAGGGGTTTGTGCGCTTTGAGGTGCGTGACAATGGGCCGGGGTTAACGGCCGTGCAGCAGGCTCGCTTGTTCACCCCATTTGAACGACTAGACAGACAAAACGCCGCCGGCCATGGCCTGGGGCTGTCTATTGTCCACCGAATTGTAGAGAAGTTAGGCGGGCAGGCCGGCGTGGAGAGCGAACTGGGCCAGGGGAGTTTATTTTACTTCACGCTGCCAGAGAGCAAAACAGAGATGTAGTTCACCAATCCATAAGTCTGTAGTAGTCACATCCCCTATTGGTACTGCCAGAATTGACATCATCCTCTATCGCTCAGTTTGAGAAAGCAACAGTAACATCTCAATAAATCGGGGGAGCCTACGAGAGGTTTGTCGCTGCCGCCACGGTCGTCTTTAGCCCCGTTTACAGGGCGTCGTTTTTTAGCCTGGGGCTTTAGCTCCAGGCGCAGCGGACCACCGGCGACGACCAGCGCTAAAGCGCCGGTCTATAAAACAAAGCCGGGTAAACCCGGCTTTTACCTCTTTGCTACCGATTACCCCAAGATATTGAGAAGATACAAGTAACAGACAAAACGGCCGGTTAGCGGCGCCTGACCAGGTGGAACAATGCTTGCGGCGTTGTTTTGTCTTAACCGTTCACCCTCCCGGAAGCTGAAGCGAGCGAAGTCCCATTTCCTCCGGCGCGTCTTCGGCCATGAACTGGCGCTGGTAAAGTTCGCGGTAAAGGCCGCCCTGGGCCAGAAGCTGGTCATGACGGCCGTTCGCCACAATCCGCCCCCCATCCACCACACAAATCAGGTCCGCCTGCCGAATGGTACTCAGCCGGTGGGCGATGACAACGGCCGTGCGCCCGGCCATCAACCGCTCCAGCGCCGCCTGAATCAGCGCCTCCGTCACCGTGTCTATGCTGGCCGTCGCCTCGTCCAAAATAAGGATGCGCGGGTCCACCAGCGCAGCGCGAGCAATGCACAACAACTGCCGCTGCCCTACCGACACATTCACCGCCCCTTCTAAAATGAGCGTCTCGTAGCCATCTGGCAGACTGCGGATAAAGCCATCGGCGTTGGCCAGTTGGGCGGCGGCGACCACATCTTCATCGCTGGCGGCGGCACGGCCGTAACGGATATTATCGGCAATGCTCCCGGCGAACAGGAACGGGTCCTGCGGAACCAGCCCAAACTGACGGCGCAAAGAAACCTGTGTCACGTCGCGCACGTCAATCCCATCAATCAACACACGGCCGTCGCTGGCTTCATAAAAGCGGGCGATCAGGTTGGCGATGGTCGTTTTGCCCGCGCCCGTCGGGCCGACCAGGGCCACCGCTTGCCCCGGTTCAATCGTCAGCGATACATCGTGCAGCACTTCCGGCGCGTCGTCGCGGTAGCGGAACGAGACGTTTTCCAGCGTCACCGCGCCGTGGATCGGCGGCATCTCGGCCACGCCGGGCCGGTCTAGCACATCTGGCGTGGTGTTGAGCAGGCGCAGCACCTGTTCGCCGCCGGCCATCGCCGACTGCATGGTGGTGTACAGGCGGCTCAGTTCCTGGATGGGCTGGAAGAAGCGCGTCACGTAGGCCAGAAAGGCGACCATCACCCCCAACGTCACCGCCTCCCCGGCCACCGCCCGCCCACCGAAGTAGAGGACAACGGCCGTAGACAACATGCTCAAAAACTCAATCGTCGGCAGGAAGATGAAGGAGAGACGCATGGCATTGACGTTGGCGTCGCGGTTGCTGCGGTTGACGTCGTTGAAGCGGGTTTCGACGGCCGTTTCCTGGGCAAATGCCTGGATCACGCGCATCCCGTTGATGTTTTCCGCCAGGTTGCCCACCAGCGCCGCCACGCTGCGCCGCGTCTGGCGGAACGCGCCTTTGGCCCGGTAAGAAAACCAGACAGTCGCCAGGGCCATCAACGGCAGCACGGCAAAGGTGTACAGCGCCAACTGCGGACTCATCGTCAGCATAATGATGATGATGCCCGCCAGAATGAGCAAATCACCCAACAGCGAGATGATGCCCTGGGTCAGCAGGTCGTTGATGACGGCCACGTCGTTGATCACCCGCGATACGGTGACGCCGACGATGGTGCGGTCGTGGTAGCTGAGTGACAAGGCTTGCAGGTGGTCGAACAACTCCTGGCGCACGTCGGCCAGCACCCGCTGCGACACACGCCCCAAAATATATTGCTGGCCGGCGCTGGTGGCGTATAACCCCACGTAACACAACGCCAGGAAAAAGGCCAGCCGCATCAAGCCGCTGGCGTCGCCCACGGCAATATGCTCGTCAATGGCGAGTTTGATCAGGTACGGGGCCAGCAGGGTGAAGCCGGTGGCGCCAAGCATGAGCAGCGCACCCAAAGCCAGTTTGCGGCCATACGGCCGTATGAACACCAACATGCCGCTGACGACGCTTTTGTTGAAGAAACGGCCGTCTTTGCCTTCCGCGCCAAACTGATTGATTGCCCCTCGCGGCCCCATGCCGGGGCTAAAGCTAAAGCTCATAACAAAATCCCTTTGGGAGACTGGAAACCAGAGACTGGGAGTCTCTCGTCTCAGTCGTTCAAAATAGCCTCAAACCGACCCCTCGGCTGCCACCGAGGGCTTGCTTTTTTCGCCAATCAGCCCCTCAGCCACGGCCTTTTTAGATTGGACCCATCTTGGAGATTGGTCCAATCGCCTCCGGCTCTACCTGTAAGGCAAACACCTGCCGGTACAGCGGCGAGCTGACCAGCAGCTCCTCGTGCGTGCCGCGGGCGGCAATACGTCCCTGTTCCAGCACCAAAATCAAATCGGCGCGGCGCACCGTGCTCAGCCGGTGGGCGATGACAAACGTCGTGCGGTTCTCCATCAGCCGGTCCAGCGCCGCCTGAATAAGCCGCTCTGTGTTGCTGTCCACGCTGGCCGTAGCGTCATCCAGGATGAGGATGCGCGGGTCGGTCAGCAGGGCGCGGGCGATGGCCAGGCGCTGCTTCTGCCCGCCAGACAGCGTGACGCCCCGTTCGCCAACCGGCGTGTCGTACCCTTCCGGCATGGCGGCGATAAAATCGTGGGCCTGCGCGTCTTTAGCCGCCTGAATCATCTCTACCTCGCTGGCATCCGGCCGGCCAAAGGTGATGTTGTCGCGGATAGTGCCGGAGAAGAGGATAGTGTCTTGCATCACCAGGCCAATCTGGCCGCGCAGCGAGGCCAGGGTGAACTGGCGCACATCCTGCCCGTCGGCGTAAATCTGCCCGCCGGTGGGGTCGTAGAAGCGGGCGATCAGGTTGATGAGGGTGGACTTGCCGGAGCCGGTGGCCCCCATCAAGGCCACAACCTGCCCCGGCTCGGCGCTGAAGCTGATGTGGCGCAGCACTTTTTTGGCGCTGGCGTAGACAAAAGAAACGTCGTCGAAGGTGATACGGCCGTTGAACCGGGGCGCATCCACCGCATCCGGCCGGTCGGTTACTTCCGCGGGCGCGTCGAGAATGGCAAAGATACGCTCGGCGGCCGAGGCGGCAATCGCCAAAATGGGGATGATGCGGCCAATGAGGTTGATGGGGCGAATCAGCAGCGCCAGGTAGGTGGTGAAGGCCACCAGTTCGCCCAACGTCATCTGCCCCTGCACCACCAGCCAGCCGCCGTACCAGAAGATAATCACCGTGCCGAAGTTGGCGATCATGTCCAGCATCGGCACGTTCAGCGCCTCCAGGCGGGTGGATTCGGCCGAGAGGTTGAACCATTTTTCGTTTTCGGCCTGGAAGCGGCGCGATTCGTTGGCCTCCTGGGCAAAGGCTTTGACGATGCGCGCGCCGCGCAGGTTTTGCTCTAGCTGGGTAGTCAGCACGCCCAACTGCTCCTGAATCTCCAGCGAGAGCGGACGAAAGCGGCGGCCAAAGCGATAGGCGCGGTGCAGCAGCAGGGGTATCGTCAGGATGATGAGGGTGGCTAAGGTGGCGTTCATCCAGAGGAGGGTAACGGCCGTTAACAGCAGCAGCGTGCCCCCTTCCACCAATCGCAGCACCGCCCGCCCGGTGAGAAAACGAATGCGCTCCACGTCCTGCATGGCCCGCGAGAGAATCTGCCCGGCTTCGGTTTTGTCGTGGTAGGCAAAGGGCAGACGGTCCAGTTTGGTCAGGATGTCGTTGCGTAAATCATAGGCCACGCCCTGCGACGCTTCTTCGGTCCATTTGCCCTGGTAATAAACAAAGACGCCTTTGACCAGCGTCAGGGCCAACAGCAGCAAAACAGCCTGGCCCAGCCGTGGCAAATCGCCACCATAAATGCCCTGGTCAATCGCCCCGCGAATCAGTTGCGGGACCAGGATGATGATGACATTGATGATGAGCATGGTGGCGTAAACGCCGAGGGTTTTGCGGGTGTACGGCCGTAAATAAGCAAAAGCGCGCCATAATAACCGCCGATCTGTTTGTCGCTGCATACCCCTAATCTTACCCCCTATTCACCACAGAAACACCAATGGTCCCCAAATTCCCCGCATCCTGTCACCCTGTCAGCCTGCCAGTTTGTCTTCCATCTCCTTGCCGCCCACCCACACCCACACTACAATTCCCCCGTCTTACCTTTGTCCCTTATGTCCCTTTTTCCCTTTGTCATCAATCCTTCAACGAGGCGACCATGATTCACCACAACCGCGACACCCAAACCTTCACCCTTCTCGGCCGCACCAGCCATTACACCCTGCACATCGCCGACAACGGCCGTGCCACCCACCTGGCCTGGGGACTCCGCCAACTAACCGATGAGAGTGTGCTGGACAACGGCCGTTTCCCCCATACTCCGCCCAGCCACAGCTCCTTCGACTTCCAAAGCCAGCGCGATGAACTGCCCACCTACGGCGACTTCTCCATCCCCGAAGTTGCCCTCAAAGTCAGCTTCCCCGGCGAACGCTTGCCCATCCGCGATGTGCGCCTGCGCTACACCGGACATGAAATCGGGGAGAATGGTCAATGGTCAATGGTCAATGGTCAATTGCCAACTCAGCCCTCCGAAATCCGAAATCCGAAATCCGAAATCTTAAAACTGTTTCTCCATGATCCCATCTTCCCTTTTGCCCTTACGCTTTGTTACCGGTTGTGGCCGGAGTATGATGTGATTGAGCGGTGGTGGGAGGTGGTGAATGAAGGGGCAACGGCCGTTATCCATATCGAACAAGCCTACTTTGCTGCCCTCCACCTGCCACCCGGCACGACCGAACTCACTACCACTCATGGCGCGTGGGCGGCCGAATTTACGCCGCAGCGCCACGTGCTGCCCGTCGGCCGGTTCAGCATCGGCCACCGCAGCGTGCAGACCGGCCACAGCTTCAACCCCTTCTTCCTCGCCAACCGCCCCGGCGCGGCCGGCGAAGAGAGCGGCGTAGTCTACTTTGGCGCGCTGGCCTACAGCGGCGCATGGCAACTGGCCTTCGAGCAGCAGCACAGCGGCGACGTGCGCGTCTTTGGCGGCTACAACCCGTTCGATTTTGAACTGATTCTCCAGCCGGGCGAGCGCCATACTTCGCCCGCCTTTGTGTGCGGCGTCAGCGGCGAGGGGTGGGGCGGGGCCAGCCGCCGCCTGCACGCCTTCGCCCGCGATTGTGTGCTGCCGCCCAGCCCGCCGCGCCCTGTCCTCTACAACAGTTGGGAGGCCACCTACTTCGCCCTCAGCCACGAGGGGCAGGTGGCGCTGGCGCGGAAGGCGGCGGCCATCGGCGTGGAACTGTTTGTGGTGGATGATGGCTGGTTTGGTGGGCGGCGCAACGACCGGGTCGGATTGGGCGATTGGGCCGTCAGCCCGGACGTATTCCCCGGCGGCCTCCAGCCGCTCATCGCCGAAGTTCACGCCCTGGGGATGCAGTTTGGCCTTTGGTTCGAGCCGGAAATGGTCAACCCTGATTCCGACCTCTACCGGGCGCATCCCGATTGGGTGCTGCACTTCCCCGGCCGGCCGCGCACGGAAGCCCGCAACCAACTCATTCTGGATTACGGCCGTGCCGAAGTCGTCGCCCACGTTTTCGACCTGCTCGATACGATGCTCGCCACCCACGAGATAGATTTCATCAAGTGGGACATGAACCGCAGCGCCACCGAACCCGGCTCCGTGGTCGGGAAAGCCATCTGGCGCGGCCACGTCGCCGGGGTGTATGGGCTGATGGATCGGCTGCGCCAAAAATACCCACGCCTGTCTCTGCAAAGCTGCTCCGGCGGCGGCGGGCGGATAGATTTGGGCGTCCTGGCGCGCGTGGATCAGGTCTGGACCAGCGACAACACCGACGCGCTCGACCGGCTGCGCATTCAGGAGGGGTACAGCCTGGCCTACCCGGCGCGGGCGATGGAAGCGTGGGTGACGCACGAGAAGAATCACCAAACGGGGCGCGTGCTGCCGCTGTCTACGCGCTTCGACGTGGCGATGCGTGGCGTGTTGGGCATCGGCTCCAATCTCAACGACCTCAGCGACGCCGAACTGAAGGAGTACGCCACTTACATCGCCTTCTACAAGCGCATCCGCCACGTGGTGCAGGCGGGCGACCTGTACCGGCTGGAGCGGTTAGAGGAACGGGGCGCGTCGGTGATTTTGTATGTGCTGGGCAACGGCCGTGAAGCTGTCTATTCTGTCGCTGTGCAAAACCACCTGCTGGGGCAGCGACGGCCGTCAACCCCCCTGCGCGGCCTCAACCCCACCGCCACCTACACCATCGCCGACTACCGCCAGCGCGAAATTGCCCGTCTTACCGGCTACCACCTCATGACCCAGGGCCTACCCGCGGAGCCGTATGCGCCATCGGGATACAGCAACACCCTCCATTTAACAATGAACAGTTAACAGTTAACAATGAACGGATAGTGCTTGCCGCCCAACTTCACCGTTCACAATTCACCATTCACAATTCACAATTCAGGAGATTCCATGACCACATCCACCGTTTCCCCGCCCCCTGCTGCTCTCGTGCCCATTGGCAAGGGTGAAAAGTTTGCGTTTACCCTGGGTTCTGTGGGCAAGAACATATTGTTTTGGGGCATTGGCACCTTTTTGCTGGTTTTTTACACCGACGTGTTTGGGCTGACGCCAACGGCCGTAGGCACCCTGTTCCTCATCGCCCGCCTGCTGGATGCCGTGAATGACCCCATCGTCGGCTACATCCTCGACCACCTCAAGCCGACGCGCTGGGGCCGCTTCCGACCCTGGCTGCTGCTGGGTGGCATCCTGGCCGGGCTGAACTTTGCCGCCCTGTTCCTGGGACCAGAGCTTTCCTACAGCGGCAAGCTACTTTACGCCTACGTCACCTATCTCGTGTTCGGCATCACCTTCGACCTGGTAGACATCCCTTATTCTTCGTTGATGGTGACGATGACCCAGAACACCCACGAGCGCAACAAGCTCAACAGCCTGGTCGCCATCGGCCTGATTATCGGCACGGGGCTGGCGGTGGTGGGTACGGTGCCCCTCGTGGGCATGTTCCCGACGCCTCAGCAGGGCTACCGCGCCGTGGGGCTGGTCTATGGCCTCATCGCCCTGATTGGCGTGGCGGTGAGCGCCGTGATGGCGAAGGAGCGCGTGGCCGCCGACCCCGACCAGAGCTACACCTTGCGCCAGTTGTACCCTATCCTCATCCAAAACAAGCCGTTTATGATCTTGATGCTTTCGACGGTGCTGTTCAGCATCGGCAACTTTGTCGTCACCAGCGCCAACGTTATTTTTTATACCTACTTTGTGGGCAGCGCCGATCTGTTTGGCCCGGTGCAGTTGGCGACCGGCCCGGCGATTTTGCTGGCGGCGATTGGGATGCCGTATATGGCCGGGCGGCTGGGCAAACGCAACACCTACATGGTCGGCTTCGCCCTGACGATTGTGATTGGCGTGCTGTTCTTTATCCTCAAACCGACCAGTTTGCCGCTGCTGATTGCCCTGGCAGCGGGCATGGCGGTGGCCGGTTCGCCCGGCGCGGCGCTGATTGATTCGATGGTGGCCGACACCAACGAGTACGCCGAATGGCAGACGGGCACGCGCTCGGAGGGGGCGATTCAGGCGGGCTTTACGTTTGTCAAGAAGACGGCCAACGGGCTGGGCGGGGCGCTGGCGGGCTACATGCTGGCCTGGGTGGGCTACCAGCCGAATGCGGCGCAATCGCCGGAAACGCTAACGGGCCTGCTGGCGATGGTGAGTCTGGTTCCGGCGGGCTTTGCGGTGCTGGCGATGATTGCCATGTACTTTTACCCGCTGACGGAGGCAAAGTTTGAGGCGCTGCTGGTGGAATTGCAGGGGCGGAAGGCGAAGTAGGAATTGTGAATGGTGAATTGTGAAGTGTGAAGTGTGAAGTGGGGGTGGAACGGCCGTTTCCACCCCCACAAACACACCATAGCCCACCAAAGCAACCCCAGGAGGAATTGAATGGTCAGAACCGGGCAGGCGCTTGCCGTATTCTTGTTGATGGCTGTCCTGGCGGCTTGTACGCAAGGCCGGATACCACCGACGCCGGATAAATTTATTGAAGCCGACCCGAACAGCGTGCCCGATACGTTCTGGGTGCAGCCTGAGGAATTGGGCTGGTCTTCGGGATACTGGGAATATTCACGGACCGTAAATCTAAGCCCAAGTGTCCCGATGGAGAGTTTTTCTGGTATTTATTTAAGCTTCCTGCCTCGCCGAGAGGGTAAGTTTCCTCCGCCGGCTGATTTTCGCGCCGGTCAGGACGTTTATATTTATTCAGATGAACAAATCGCTGCCAAAGCGTTTGAAGAGATGAAACAACGTGGAGAGTTAGCCGGGATCATTTGGCAGTTTCTTCCGCTAGAAGATGAATTGAAGATGGATACAGGGATAGGAACGTGTAATCGTGGGTCGAGCGTTGCTAGTGGCGAACGCTTGCTTTGTCAGGTGCAAATCCAACACGGCCGTTACGTTATTCTTTTTTTTATGGGCATTGATGGCAAGCAAGTCACCGTTGAAGATTGGGAAGAAATGGTTGACCTCATCCAGGAGCGGCTGGTTGAGCTTGAATAGGGTGGGGATAGTTGGTGGTGAGGGAGGGATACGGCCGTTTCTAAATATAAATAGCATGGTGTGGGAGGAAACGGCCGTTATGCCTGATTAGTAGGCGAAAAGAGCTTTAACTCAGGAATGTAGCGGAAATCCTTGCGGTTCAGAGTGTACAGTTCTACGTCATGGTCCAAAGCTGTTGCCGCAATGAGTGCATCTGGCAGGCTCAATTTATGGCTGAGGACATATGCTTCCATCAGCGTCAGGAACCTGTTGGAGATTGGCAAGGTTATGTGGTAGGTGTTTAGTAAGCCGAGATGCGCTTTAATCTGGCGCAATTCTTGTTGGTTCAGCGCCCCATAGTACAGTTCTGCGGCGGTGACAGCACTAATAGCCAGATTTTCAGGACCAATGGCGCGCAAAACGGCCGTAATCTGCGCATTGTTTTTATAAAATTCGATGAGGATGTTGGTGTCGCACAGGATCATAACGTTTATTTGGGCCAGGCCTGTTGACGGATGGTATCTAAATCAATGTTTCGGCCTTGCCAAATACCGGCCAGGGCAAAAAAATCCGCTTCTGTTTTACCGGAATCATTTTCCTGGAAATCGGTTGTTACCAAACTCACAAAATCCAGCGACCGCAGTAGTTCGGACAATAACTGCGCCTTTTCTTTGTCTTTGACCTGAATAATAATTTGTTCCATACTTTCACGTTTCCATACATGACCTGCTGCCTGACCAATTTCGCCTGATGAGGATTATACAACAGGTTAGTATGGGGGAGAAACGGCCGTGTTGAAGTGTAGATTGTGAACGGTGAATGGTGAAGTGGGGGAAGGAACGGCCGTTTCCCCCTCCTGACTAACGACGAAAGATTGAAGATAAAAGATGGAATCCATCACTAATCTTCAATCTTCAATCTTGGATATTTTTATGAACAACCAACACCTCTACCAAAACGCTCGCATCTTCGGTCTGAACAAAGAACCCGGCCGCTGCACTCGTCCAGCTATCTCAACGCCGAATCCGCCCTGCGCGGAACCACGCCTTACGAACTCTCCCTGGATGGCAAATGGGCTTTTCACTTTGCGCCCAAACCGGCGGAACGGCCGTCTACCTTCCACCTCCCATCCTTCGACGACAGCGCCTGGGACGCCATCCCCGTGCCCTCCAACTGGGAGCTGCAGGGCTACGGCGCGCCCATCTACGCCCCGGCCCACATGCCCAAAAGCCTGCGCCAAGACCACATGCCCAACATTGATCCGGACAACAACCCCGTCGGCTCCTTCCGACGCACCTTCACCGTGCCCGAAAATTGGGCCGGGCGCGAAATCATCTTGCACTTTGGCGGCGTCAGCTCCGCCTGCCTGGTGTGGGTCAACGGGCAGCAGGTCGGCTACAGCCAGGACAGCATGTCGCCGGCCGAATTTCGCATCACCCCCTACGTGCAGCCCGGCGAAAACCTGCTGGCCGTGCTGGTCTACCGCTGGTCGGATGGCTCCTACCTGGAAAACCAGGACATGTGGTTCCTCTCCGGCATCTTCCGCAGCGTGAAGCTGCTGGCCCATCCGCCCACCCACATTCGCGATTTCACCGTCGCCACCGAATTTGACGCCGATTTCCGCGACGCCACCTTGCGCGTGCAGGTAGAACTGGCGCGGTGGGGTGGGGATGAACGGCCGTTTACCATCCAGTTAGAGCTTTTGCAAGAAAACACCAGCCCCCACCCTAACCCTCTCCCAGTGGGAGAGGGAACCGGCTCCCTCTCCCACTGGGAGAGGGTTGGGGAGAGAGCCGCCGTGACCAGCGAAAACTCAGTCCGGCTGCAAACGGCCGTATCCCAACCCCGCCACTGGACCGCCGAAACGCCCCATCTCTACCACCTGCTGCTCACCCTCCAAGACGAAGCCGGGCAGATTGTCGAAGTGCGCCACACGCGCGTCGGCTTCCGGCAGGTGGAAATTCGGGACAGGCAGTTGTGGGTCAACGGCCGTGCCATCCTCCTCAAAGGCGTCAACCGCCACGATTTCGACCCCGCCACCGGCCACACCATGACCCTGGAACGCCTGCGCGAAGACCTGCACCGATGAAGCGCTTCAACATCAACGCCGTGCGCACTTCCCACTACCCCGACGACGAGCGCTTCTACGACCTGTGCGACGAGCTGGGCCTCTACGTCATGGACGAGGCCAACATCGAAACCCACGGCTACCGCGACGCCATGCGCGGCGACATGCAATGGCTGCCCGCCATGCAAGACCGCGTCGAGCGCCTGATCGCCCGCGACAAAAATCACCCCAGCGTCATCATCTGGTCGCTGGGCAACGAATCCAGCAGCGACGACAAATTCCGCCGCCTGACCGAGCGCGTGCATGAATTGGACGGCCGTCCCGTCCATTATGAACAAGACTACACCGGCGAATACATGGACATTTTTTCGGCGATGTATGCCACGCCGCCGCAGTGGGAAGCTATCGCCCAGGGCGGCAGTTACCAAACGCGCACCGCGCCGCTGCAATGGCAAACCGTCGGCGGCCCTAACACCACCGACAAGCCGTTGGTTCTCTGCGAATACGCCCACGCCATGGGCAACAGCGTCGGCAGCCTGCAAAAGTACATGGACCTGTTCGAGCGTTACCCGCAGTGCATCGGCGGTTTCATCTGGGACTTCGCCGACCAGGCCATTTTGCGCCACGACGAGAACGGCCGTCCCCTCTGGCATCTCGGCGGCGATTTGGGCGACGAGTACAACTTCCTTATGTTCGGCTGCAACGGCATCTTCTTCGCCGACCGCACGCCCCACCCTGCCGCCTGGGAAGTGAAAAAGGTGTACCAACCCATCGCCCTGCACGCAGTGAATTTGGCCGCCGGGCAGGTGCGCCTGGTCAACAAAAACATTTTTGCCGACTTATCTGGGCTGCAAATTGGCTGGCAGGTCATGGAAGATGGCGTGGTGGTCCAGGCGGGGGAAGTGGCGCCGCCGGAATGTGCGCCGGGCACGGCCGTTCCCCTCCACCTCCCCTACACCCTGCCCAACGGCAAACCGGGCCGCGAATACCACCTGCTGGTCGAGTTTGTCCTGGCCGCCGCCGCGCCCTGGGCCGAAGTTGGGCACGTGGTCGCCTGGGAGCAGTTCGCCCTGCCCGTCCAGGCCGCCGCGCCGCGTTGGGTTGACCCATCCACCATGCCACCGCTTCATCTTGGGACCGCAGGCGAGACGCCTGCGCTTTCTGCGGGCGGGACGCCCGCGCTCCAGATTCGTGGGCAAAATCTCGCCGTTACCTTCAATCCGCAGAGCGGCGCGTTAGACAGCTTTGTCGCCGACGGCCGGGAATTGTTGGCCGCGCCGCTGGTCCCCAACCTGTGGCGCGCCCCGATTGACAACGACATCGCCGCGTTGGTTTTGTTCCCGCCGGCGCGTTATCTGGGCTACGGCCGTCAGCCCTGGCGCAGATTGGACAAATCTCCAAGATTTGTCCAATCTTTCCAAGTTAGCCAGCCAGCCCCGGCAGTGGTGCGGGTGAAGGTGGCCTGGCGCATCAAACACGGCCGTTCACCCTTCACCGTTACCTACACCATCTTTGGCAGCGGCGATGTGGTGGTAGATGGCCGTTTCACCCCGGCGCGAGACATGGTGCGCTTCGGCATGATGTTGGACGTGGACGGCGCATTGGACCGCGTGACGTGGTTTGGGCGCGGCCCACACGAAAGCATGTGGGACCGGCAGTCTGGCGCGGCGGTGGGCCGCTACACCCTGCTGGTTGAGGACATGCCCCACAATTACGCCCGACCGCAAGAAAACGGCAACCGCAGCGACGTGCGATGGGCCACATTGACCGACGCTGCCGGGCATGGCCTGCTTATCGCCGATGCCGGGGGTACGCTGCTGAATTTTAGCGCCCGGCCGTATACCCAGGACGATCTGGCCGCCGCCGAACGCATCCACCACCTGCCGCGCCGCAAGAACGTGACGGTATGCGTAGATTACAAACAGGCTGGCGTCGGCGGCGATGTGCCCTCCGGCTGCCTGCCCCACCAGGAGTACCGCCTACTGAAAGGGCGTGAGTATCGCTATGCGTTCCGGTTACGGCCGTTCCACCCCGGCGACACCGCAGCGCCTGACGCTGCCTGGAGTCTGGCAGAGATTCCCACCGTACCGCCGGTGGTGGCAAAAAAGGGGGGATGGAGAAAAACGGCCGCCCTCACCGCGGCTGCGGCGCTGGTTGTGGCCGTCCTCTGGCAGCGGCAAAGAAAAAACGGCATGGTTCATCAAGCGAAACATCTTCTTTACAAATTTACGCTGAATTGTCATGCTGAGCGGAGTCTTCGGAGCGAAGCATCCCGCTCCCAGCAGAGGAGGGGGATGCTTCGGGGGACCTCAGCATGACGCGCTTTCCTGCCAAATTTGTAAAGCACATATCCCCTGGAATGAACCATGCCGAAAAAACGAATAGCAAATCAACAAATCGCCAATCCTTCGGCAAGCTCAGGACCAATCGTCAATCACGCATACGCCAAACTTTCGCGCACGCTGATGCGGGTGGCAGCATGGGCCGGGACCAGCGAAGCCAGAAAAGCGATGGACAAAATGGCGACCAACCAGATAGCCACGCCAACGGTGCTAAAGGCAAAATCCAGGTCCACTTTCAAAATGGTCTGACCGAGCAAATTGGACATTGGGCGGGCAACCACCAGGGCCAACGGCACAGCCATCAACCAACTCATCACCCCTTGCAGCACCCCTTCCATGATGAACATCGTCATGATGGTCGGCGACTGCGCGCCGATAGAACGCAGCACGCCAATCTCCCGCGTGCGCTCGACCACGCTAATCCACAGCGACCCCATCAGACCAATGCCCCCAACGATGCCCATCACCAAAGCCAGGCCAAACAACATGTTATTGACGATATTGAACTGATTATAAGCGGCCGTAGAGTCTTCGGCTTTGGTGCGGCTGAAAAAGGCGCTGGTTTCAATGCCCCGTGTTTTGAAGCGGTCATTCAGGGCAGCCATCATGTTGGCCGTGAAATCGGGGTTCTGATTGGTGGTGCGGATGACGATCTGGTTGGCGCGGTTTATTTTTTTCGTCACATCTATCACCGCAGCCGCCGGGGCATACATCGGGTCGGTGGCGATGGGGTCAGAAGTGAGCGCCTGATGGGTTCCGATGACTTCCCAATCAGCCTGTCCCAGGTTGCCGAAATCAATGGTGATGACATCGCCAACATTCAGGTTGTTAAACTCGGCCGTATCCTGACTGATCACCACAACACGGCCGTTATCATCAGCGGAAAGCCAACGGCCGTTGACAATATAAGGTTCATACATCGTGCTGCCAGATGGAATGGCATAGACCTCTGCCCCCAATCCGGCCGTGTCCTGCACCCGCTCCCCTTGCCGCAAAACCGTTCCCGTCACCGTAAACCACGCTTCCGACCCGGCCACACCCGGCACACCGGCGACAATACTCTCCACCTGATCAGACCGCTGCAACCCCTGGAAAAAAATGCGTAAGTCGTACTGACGCCGACTCAGCTCATTTTCCAACGTGTAAGACATCGAGTTTGCCAGCGTCATCACCATCAGAAAGGTGGTCCCGGCCAGGATGAGGACCAACTGTGTCAGGACAAGCCGCCCTTTGCGACGGAACATATTGCCCAGAGCAATGGCATATGGCGACGGCAAAAAGCGCTCGCCCAACGCTTCCACCGCCTGGTCCAACCGGCTGCTGCCAAAATCGCCGCCAATGCCATAAGAGGCGATGGCTTCGCGCACGGTGATAGCCGCGCCGCTCAACACCGGCCATAAAGCGGCCAAAACCGGGGCCAGCAGCGCCGCCAACACCTGGAAAAAGACAGCCCGCGTGGAAAACTGGAAGGTGTCGTAATCAATGTTAAACAAGGCCAGGAACCATTTACTACCCTGGTAGGCGGCGATCACACCGGTCGGCAGGGCCACCAGCAAAGCCAGGAAGCCATAAATCAGCACCCCGGCCATAAACACCTGCACAATGATGTGCGACTGGCCACCAATAGCCTTAATCACGCCAATCTGGTCTGTTTGCTGGGTGATGATGGCTGTCATCGAATTGGCGACAATGATCACGCTGATCAACAGCGAAATAACGGCCAGCACGCGCAAAACGACGGTGATACCCAACAAGAAGGCGCGCCCCCAATGTTCATCGGGGTCCTGATAAATGCTGATGGCGATGCCAATGCCCTGCCGCGCCAGCCGATCCTTGATGGCCGCCGCCCGGTCACGGGCGTACTCTTTGCTGTACGGCTCTACCTGGACCAGCAGTTGGGTGAACTGCCCTTGGGGAATGCCAAAACGGGCCAGCCCATCGGCGTCTACAAAGAAATAGGCGTTGCCGCCAAAATCGGGCGGGGGCACAAAGGGGTGGCGGATTTTGCCGGTGATGGGCAGGGCGCGGTCGGTACCATCCACTTCAAAAATAACCGTGTCGCCGATGTCCAGGCCATAATAGTCGCTGGAAATGCGTTCGACGCCGATAGTGGCTCCCTGCGGCCACATGCCATCTTTAAGGACGAGCCAGTCGTAGAGCTGGTCTTCGTAATTGTCGCGCATGACGACGGTGGCGCCTTGCCAACGGCCGTTTTCCTCTGTCTTATAACGCACCGATGTAATGTTTAAGACCTCAACGCCTGCCACGCCCTCAATCCTGGTCAGCGCTTGCGCCGTCTCCCGGTCAATCGCCCCACGCAGTACCAGATTGATATGCGACGGCGCGACTGACTGGTGCGAACTGTCCATACTAGACAACAACTGATCCACCAGGCCAAAAATCGTGCCAATGGCAAACACACCGGCGGCGATGCTCAACACCGCCAGCAAAGTGCGCGCTTTGTGCTGCCAAATGTCGGCCCAGACTTTGTACCAGATAACGCTCATAAGAGTGGATAGTTGTTAGTTTGGAGTTGTTAGTTGGGAGTTGGGAGTGAAAGCGTTCTTCACTATCCACTAGCCACTAACAACTACCAACTGCTGCTGCACTTTGTCGCTGAAGATCAGGCCGTCACGGATCTCGATGGTGCGCGGCAGGCGGGCTGCCAGACTGCGGCTGTGGGTGACCATGACCATTGTTTTGCCCTGGTCTACCAGGGTGGTAAAGAGTTGGAATACATCTTCAGATGTTTGTGTATCCAGGTTGCCGGTTGGCTCGTCGGCCACCAGCAGGGGTGGGTCGTTGGCCAGGGCGCGGGCGATGGCCGCCCGCTGCTGCTGCCCGCCGGAGACCTGTGATGGCAGTTTACGAGCCTGATCGGCCAGCCCGACGGTGTCCAGCAGGTGCATCGCTCGTTCGCGCCGCTGTTTGGGCGGCAGTTTTTTTATGAAATCCATCGGCAGGACGACGTTTTGCAGTATGTTGAGCGCCGGTAAAAGTTGGAAAAATTGGAAGATAATGCCCATATGTTCGCCACGCCAGGCGGCCAGTTGGTTTTCGCTCAGGGTATGCACCGGCTGCCCGGTGACAATCACTTCTCCCTCGGTAGGATGGTCTATGCCGGTGATCATGTTCAGTAGGGTGGATTTGCCGTTGCCGGATGGCCCGACGATGCAAACAAATTCGCCCGGCTGCACGCTGACGCTGACGCCTTTTAACACGGTGATCTGCGTATCGCCTACGGGGAAGCGTTTAATGACGTTGCGCACATCAATAATGGGGGGCGTCCCATTAGGGGAAAATGGATTGTTGTTCACACTCATGAAGTCACTTCTTCAGGCCAGGATTTATATGATATTGTTTGCTGCCAGGTAGTGTAACAACACCCGTGATAAAAATCACAAACAGGAGCGGATTCTTAGTAAGTGTTCAAAAAAGGGGACAAGGGAGAGGGGCCGTTTACTGGCAAACGGCCGTTTGCAGGGCATGGATAAGGTGAACGGTGGTGATCGGTGCTTTGAGCGTGACCGTGCCAATTTTGACCACGGGAATGGCAAAGCGGTAACGGGCAAACAAATCGGCGTCCTGGGTGATGTCAATTTCCTGGAGACGATGGGGGTAGACGGCCGTTAACCGCGCCAATTCGGTCTTCACCGCCTCACACAAGCCACACCCCTCTTTGGTATACAACAGCACCATGAGCATATCAAGCACTCGACTTCCTCACCATCCATGACAACCGGTTGGGTTAAAAGGGTAGAGAACGAATGCGATTTATCCATTCCACTGGTTCGCTTGCGAACCAGATAAGAAACAACTCTTCCGCTACTTGAGCAACCGGCAATTTTTGCGAAACAATAAGGATACCGGGGCTGTTTTCCATCAAAATGAATTGACCAAAGTGTCTGGGCATTGTCTTTCGATCGACCGGATTTTCATGTCGAAGCCAACTGCATTTGCCGCCGGGCTTTTGCCAGCTTACGCGCAAAAGCCGGGTCACTTACCGTCTGCTTAAAGGCTTTAGATTCAGCTTCTACCTGGCGCAAATAGCTGTTAATGTCCGGGCGATTACTTAAATAATAAGTGATTGCCCCATACACTTGCTCGAGGGAAAGTACCGGAAAGCATTCAGCAGCAATCGTTTCAGGCGATAATCCATCTAAGAAAGCAAAGAGTACAGATTCCAGCGAAACACGAGAACCAGAGATCCAATAGCCTAGATCATTTTGCTCAACATATAATTTATTCATAGCTCGCGTCACAGCTTCTCAACATGCAATACAGTGAACCATAGATTGCCTGAGACAGTCAATGCAGCCACAACTATTTGCGGCGTACTGAATCTTTACGGAAATGTGGCATGGTTCATCAAGCGAAACATCTTCTTTACAAATTTACGCTGAATTGTCATGCTGAGCGGAGTCTTCGGAGCGAAGCATCCCGCTCCCAGCAGAGAGGAGGGGGATGCTTCGGGGGACCTCAGCATGACGCGCTTTCTTGCCAAATTTGTAAAGCACATATCGCCTGGAATAAACCATGCCGGAAATGTCTACAACGCTCCCGGCAGCATGGAACTGACGATAATCGCCAACAGTAAGACTGATAGATAAAGATTGGAGGAAATGAATAGGCCGCGGGCATTTTCTTTGCTGGGAGTGTGGATGAGTCTGATGTTGCGCCCAAACAGGTCGGCGGTGGCGATGAGCATGGGCAAAAAATAGGCCCAACCCAGGTAGGGGAAAAGGACGAGCGCCAGACCAAACAGCGCGGTGGGCGCGGTATGGGACATGACCCACCAGGCGGCCTGACGTGGGGTGGTGTGTACGGGCAGCATGGGCACATCGGCGCGTTCGTAGTCGTCGCGGTAGAGGATGGCCAGACTCCAGAAGTGAAAGGGCGTCCAGAGGAACAAGAGCAAGGCCAGGATAAGCGCGCCAGGGCTGTTCCAATACCCGGCGGCGGCGCTGCCGCTGAGTACGGCCGCGCTGCCGGCCGCACCCCCAATGACAATATTCAACAAAGTACGGGGTTTGAGCCAGATAGTGTAGATGAAGACGTAGATGACCGCGCCCAGAGCCAGGAATAAGGACAAGGGCCTGTTGAACGGGAATACAGCCACCACTGGCACAATAATCAACAGCGCACCCACCCAGGGAACCCACTGCGGATTGGGAATTTCACCGTTGACCAACGGCCGTTTCTTCATCGTCCGCCCCATCTTATCGTCTTTGTGCCGCTCCAGGTATTGGTTCAGCGATGACGAGCCGGCGGCAGCCATGCCCCCAACCAGCCAGATCAGCGCCAACACGCCGACCCCCGGCCAGCCTTCAGCGGCCATAAACGCGCCGCCCGTAGCGGCCATCAGCAGCAGCATCACAATGCGCAGCTTAAACAATACCACCACGATGCGCAGCTTATCACGCAGTGTCGTTGGCGGCGACGCTATGTTTGCCGATAGGTTTGTAACGACCGGTTCAGCAGTCTGCCCCTGTACAGGCGCTTTCGTAATTGCCATGCAGCCTCCAATCTGAGTGTCAGAAATACCTCGCGCGCCCCCCCTAGCATTTTAGCAAGCATATCCAACACAAACAAATCGGGCTTCATGGTGGCTTTATGCGTCGGGCGTCAGCGCAGCACAACTTGTGTCCACGCTTCCAGCCATTCGTCGCGGTGGGCGTCTATGTCCGCCGGGTTTACCGTGACCGGGGCGGCGGGAATTTGCGCCCAGGTCACAAATTCTGGCGGCAGGGCAGCGCTTTCATGCACCGGGAAGACAAACATGTTCAGCGGGATGTCCTCCTGGAAGGTCTGGCCGAGCATAAAATCTACAAATGCCTGAGCCAAATCGGGCACGGCCGTTCCCCGCAGCACGCCCACAAATTCAATTTGCCGGAAACACATGCCATCGCCCACCAAACTGGCGCTGGGGGCCGTATCCAGGGGCGGATCGGCAAAAATAACCTCAGCCGGTGGGCTGCTGGCGTAAGAAACAACCAACGGCCGTTCGCCACCGCCAGCCACCGTAAACTGCCCATAATACGCATCTTCCCAACCACTGGTAATTAATACCTCATTGGTTCGCAGATCAGCCCAATAATCTAGATAGGTGTACTCGCCTGCCACGCCAAACACGCCGATGGTTGCCAGCAAAAACGACAAACCAGGGCTGGATGTGGCCGGGTTTTGCGCCACCAACAACCCCTTGTACAGCGGGTCGGTCAGGTCGGCCAGAGATTGGGGCAGGGGCAGGTCCCGTTCGGCAAACCAGGCGATGTCGTAATTGAGGCACACATCGCCGTAATCAACCGGCAGCAGGCGATGCGTGGCATCCAATTCAAAAGCATCGGGCACGACCGTCAGCGCCGGGGAAGCGTAGGGCTGGAAAATGTCGGCAGCCAGCGCCCGGCCCATGAAGGCGTTGTCCACGCCAAAAAAGACATCGGCCAGCGGGTTGCTTTTTGCCAGAATGGCCTGATTCAGCGCCGCGCCGGTGTCGCCAGACGGCAGCAAAACAACTTGCGCGTTGTTGGCCGCTTCAAAAGCAGCCAATACCTCTTCGCTGGCGGCAAAACTATCGTGGGTCATCACGGTCAGGATACGCGGCGCGGCGGCAGGCACGGCCGTTGTCCCGCCACCGCCGCCACAGCCTACCAAAGCCAATACAAGAAACACAAAGTAAAATGTACGCATCGTTATCTCCTCTGATTTAGAGCCGGTGTTCGGTGTTCAGTGTTCAGTGTTCGGTATTCAGTGCGTATCTTCCAGAGATAACACTGACTAAAAACGGGTCACTGAATACTGATTACTGAATACTGATTACAGCCTCTAACTCCCGCTCTAGTTTTCTTTCAACGCTGCCAGCTTTGCCGGGTATGCACACACAACAGCCGCCCGGCAGCCAGGACAACTCCCGCCACATCCTCGGTCATCACGTTGCTCACGCCGCGCGCCGGGCCAAAGGCCAACAGTTCGTCGCGCAGCGGCCAGGCCAGCCCTGTCGTCGCCCGCACCGTTACATCGCCATCCAGGGGAATCAGCGAGACGAGATCACCGGCACGGCCGTGTACGGCCGTTTCCCGTTCCACCAGCCACGCATGTTCATACTCATTCACCAGACGCACCGTCTGCCCGCGCAAAGCCGGGTGGGCCAGCAGCAAGATATTCGCCAACGTCTGGTCCAAACGGCCGCCCAACGCGCCAAAAATCCAGATAGGCGCCTGATGGGGCAGCGCGTGCAGCAAAGCCAACTCCAGGTCCGTCTCGTCTTTGGCTGTCGGATGGGTGATCAGCCGGGCGGGGGTGGTATGCAGCCAGGCCAATACCTCCGGCGACACAGAATCCATGTCGCCAATCACCACATCCGGCGGCGTTTGCAGGGCAAACAAATACCGCGCCCCGCCATCGGCGGCGATGATGAACGAGGCCTGAGGCAGCAACAGCCGTATCCATTCCGTCCGTGCCATATCCCCGTTGGCAAAAATAAAAATGGTCATCTCGTCATCCTTTGGCAAGCAGGCTGCAAAACAAAAAGCCACCCTCGCGGGTGGCTTCAAATGATGGCAATAGTTGACGATCTTCCTACGCCGGCATTACCCGGATCAGGTTCGCAGGTCAATGACGAACGTGGTCATCCTCTCAGCCGGGCTTACCCCAGCTCCCTGTGTCTGTATATAGTCCCGCCGCGGCGGGCTTGTTAATGTAGCCGCATTATAACGCATCGGCTATCATAAGGCCAAACCAATCAGACCTGACAGGTTCTAGAAAACCTGCCAGGTCTGCTTTTACCAGGCAGGCCAATGACAGAACAGATCAAACAACCCGATTTTTTCAGCGAACTCAAACAAGAACTGCGCCAGGTGCAGGTGGAGATGGGCGACATTTGGCATGGAGCTGGGGCCACCTTGCGCAACTGGCTGCGGCAGATGCGCCACGCCACTCTGGATTATGTGGTGCTGCCCCTGGGCGGTCCACTGCCCGAACGGACCGATCCACCGCGCGGCTTTATCGAGCGGCAGCTTCCCCTGCCCGCGCCGCCGTTGAGCATGGAAGTGCTAAACGGCCGTTTCCGGGCCATCGCCGACGCCAACAACGTCAAAGGGGTCGTCCTGGTGTTCCAGGGCTTTGGCGCCGGGCTGGGCACGCTGCAAAACCTGCGCCGCGCCATCAGCCGCCTGCGTCAGGCCGGCAAAGAGGTCATCGTCTACACCCCGTATCTGGACCTGCCCCACTATTACGCCGCCAGCGCCGCCGATAAAATTGTGGTCCCGCCGGGCGTGCAGTTTGAGGTGTTGGGCGTGCGGCTGGAAACGGTGTACCTGAAAGACGCCCTGGCGCGGCTGGGCGTCCAGATGGATGTGGTGCAAATCTCGCCCTATAAAACAGCCCTCAACACCTTTGGCGAGTCTGGCATGACGCCAGAGGAGGCCGAGCAGCTCAACCGGCTCCTGGACGACCGGTATGATTTGCTGACGGCCGATATGGCCGACGGCCGTCACCTGACCCAGGCGGCCATGCAGGCGCTGATAGACCGCGCCCCGTTGTTGGCCGAAGAAGCCCTGGCCGAAGGGCTGATTGACGCCATCGCCTACGAGGATGAACTGGCCTATTGGCTGGCAGACACAAAACCGGCAGATGAAGGGGAAACGGCCGTGCCCCCCACCGCCGCCAGCCAACCAGAAGCGGACATATCCCGCCCGACAGCCAAATTGGCCGTCTGGTCCGAAGCCCGGGGCCAACTGCTGGAAAAAGCGCGCCGCCGCCGCAAGCAGTTCATCGGCGTCATCAGCCTGGAAGGTTCGATTGTGATGGGGTCCAGCCGCCAGCCGCCGATTGATCTGCCTATTCCTTTCCTCGGCGGCGCGGCGGCCGGCGAGGCCACCCTGGTACGCCTTATCCGCCAGGCGGAAGAGATGGACAACATGGCCGCGCTGATCTTCCATGTGGATTCCGGCGGCGGCTCCGCCCTGGCCTCCGACCTCATCGGCCGGCAAATCGAGCGCCTGAGCCAGAAAAAGCCGGTATTGGCCTACATGGGCAACGTTGCCGCCTCCGGCGGTTATTACGTCAGCGCCTATGCCCGGCATATCATGTGCCAGAGCGGCAGCATCACCGGCTCCATCGGCGTGATCAGCGGCCGGGTCAGCACTAAAGGATTATACGAAAAGCTCAACGTTCATCAGGCAAGTTTGCAGCGGGGAGCGCACGCCGGGCTTTACCAGGAAACAGCGCCGATGACCGACGAGGAACGGGCGATTTTTTGGGCGGGCATAGTCAACAATTATGAGCAGTTTAAGCAGGTGGTGGCTAACGGCCGTCATCTGCCCATTAACGATCTGGACCCCATTTGTGAAGGGCGGGTGTGGACCGGGCGGCAGGCGCAGGCGCATCAACTGGTGGACAGCTTTGGCGATTTTGTGGACGCCATCCACAAAACGGCGGAACTGGCCGGATGGACCGTGGATGACAAAACGACCATCCCGGTGGCGAACCTGTACCCGCGAGACGGCCGTTACGTCTTACCACACCCCTTTGAGCGTCAGGAACCCCCATCCACGCCCGACGAAAGCCTGCTTCAGCTTGGCCGTCTGTTGTTGGGCGAGACGCTGCCGGTGTTAGACGGCCGTCCACTTTATCTGATGCCCTTTGGCTTGAAGTTTTGAGCCTGTCTGGAATGGTTGGTCCGGTTGGATGACTGGTTTGTTTACCAGGCAGCCAACTTACCGCCTGTTCAACGCCAGCCGCGTCGCTTGCACAATCAATTGATGTTCGGCGGCGTGCATCCGGGCGGCGAAGTCGTCGAGGCTGTCGCCGGGGTAGAGTGGGACAACGGCCGTGTCCAACACCGGTCCGGCATCCACTTCAGGAATCACATAGTGCACCATACAGCCGCTGTGTTCAGCTTCCCCCGCCTGAAAAGCGGCAAACGCCCGCTCTATTGCCCCCGTGCCGATAAACTGGCCCGGCAGCGCCGGATGCAAATTAATCACCCGGTTGGGGAAATGGTTTAGAAAAGCGGGGCTGAGGACGTGCATCCAACCGGCCAGCACGATCAGGTCTGGGACGTAAGCGGCCACCAGTTCGGCCAGGTCAGAATCATAGTCTGCCCGGCTTTTAGCGGCGTCGTGGTACGGTTTTAGCGTGAAGTAGCGGGTCGGAATACCGGCCCGCGCCGCCCGTTCCAGCCCATACGCCTGCCGCCGGTTGGCGACGACGAGGACGATTTCGGCCGTTAACTCATCCCGTGCCACAGCGTCAATTAAGGCCTGCAAGTTCGTGCCCGACCCAGAAACAAAAACAATCAGGCGGGGTTTTGTCATCGTCATGACCGTGTTAGACCCTGAGGGTTTTCTGAAACCCTCAGGGTCTGTCTGCACTTAGTAATCGTCTAAGAATAACTTCCTGTTTTTTAGATTGGACTAATCTTGGAGATTGGTCCAATCTGGGCCATGTAATTTCTAGATGGTCACTTAGGCCAGCGCCGGTTCAAAACGCAGGGCAGCCTGGCGCAGCAGTTCGACCTTGTCGGTGGCTTCCCAGGGCAGGTCAATATCTGTGCGGCCAAAGTGTCCGTAAGCGGCCGTCGCCCGGTAAATGGGGCGGCGCAGGTTCAGATCACGAATGATGGCTCCCGGCCGCAGGTCAAAATGCTCGTTGATGATTTGGACCAGTTGATCGGCGGATAGTTTGCCGGTCCCAAAAGTTTCTACATTCACGCTGAGCGGTTTGGCGACGCCGATGGCGTATGCGACCTGCACTTCGCAGCGCTCGGCCAGGCCGGCGGCGACGATGTTTTTGGCGACCCAACGGGCGGCATAAGCGGCGCTGCGGTCTACTTTGGTGCAATCTTTGCCGCTGAACGCGCCGCCGCCGTGCCGCCCCATGCCGCCATAGGTGTCTACGATGATTTTACGGCCGGTCAGACCGGCGTCGCCCATGGGTCCGCCGACGACAAAACGGCCGGTTGGGTTGACATAAATGAGCAGATTGTCATCCACCAGTTCGGCCGGCAGCACGGGCATAATGACATGTTCAATGATGCCCTGGCGTAGGGTTTCGGCGTCAACCTCCGGGGCGTGCTGCGTGCTGACCAGGACGGTGTGGACGCGCTTAGGTTGGCCATAGCTGTATTCAATCGTTACTTGCGATTTGCCATCGGGGCGCACCCAGGGCAGCGCGCCGTTGCGCCGCACTTCAGACAGGCGGCGGGTGAGGGCGTGGGCCAGGTGGATGGGCAGGGGCATTAATTCTGCGGTTTCGTTGCAGGCATAGCCAAACATCATGCCCTGGTCGCCGGCGCCTATGGCGTTGATTTCGGCTTCGCTGTCGCCATTGTGACGATATTCCAGGGCGCGGTCCACCCCCTGAGCGATGTCTGGGCTTTGGCTGGCGATGGCCGCCATGATGCCGCAGGTGTTACCGTCGAACCCTTTGCTGCTGTCGTCGAAGCCGATGTCGACGATAACTTTACGGACCAGTTCGTCGAAATTGACGAAGGCGGTGGTGGTGATTTCGCCCAACAAGAGGACGAAGCCGGTTTTGACGGCCGTTTCACAAGCCACACGGGCATTCGGGTCCTGCTCCATAATTGCGTCTAATACCGCATCGCTGATCTGGTCGCACATTTTATCGGGGTGGCCTTCGGTTACGGACTCCGAGGTAAACAATAAACTGGGCGCTGTCATAAATGTTGTTGTCATCTCTAAAACCTCCAAGTTTGTGAGTGATTCTCTCCGGGCGCGCCGCATTTTTGTCGTGCGCCACACCCATGCTTGAAAACAAAAAAGCCTCTTAACTGGCGGTAAGAGGCTTGCTTTATTTCAGGCTCACCTCTTATCTGCCAGCTTCTCGCTGTCGGAATTAGCACCTTCCCTGCCGGGGGTTGCTGCAGTTTCTACGGGCCGTTCCCTCCACTGCTCCTGATAAGAGTGTAATATGTTGTTTTTAACTGATTTTGAGTATAGCCAATCAAAACAGATTGTCAAACAAGAACCAAAAGTACCTAATGGGGCGCATGTTAGCCCTATCGCAGCAGAAAGTTGATTAAGGGCCGGGCCAGACGGCCGTTATTCCCAGTTTTCCGGCGGTTCGGGCATGCCCAGGATGTGATAACCAGCGTCTACGTACACCACTTCGCCGGTCACGCCGCTGCTGAGATCGCTGCACAGCCACAGGGCGGTTTTGCCCACTTCGTCCTGGTCTATGTTACGCCGCAAGGGGGCGCGTTCTTCGACATAGCCGAGCATCTTGCGGAAACCGGCAATGCCGGCCGCCGCCAGCGTTTTGATGGGACCGGCGGAAATGGCGTTGACGCGAATCCCTTGTGGTCCCAGGTCGGCGGCCAGGTAGCGGGTGCTGGCTTCCAGGGCGGCTTTCGCCACGCCCATCACGTTGTAGTGGGGGATGACTTTCTCCGCGCCGTAATAGGTGAGGGTAAGAATAACGCCGCCATTGGGCATGAGGGGCACGGCTTCGCGGGCCAGGGCCACCAGGCTGTAGGCGCTGATGTCCAGGGCGATGCGAAAGCCTTCGCGGCTGGTGCTGACAAAGCGCCCTTCCAGGTCTTCTTTCAGGGCGTAACCAATGGCGTGGACGAGGATGTCGATCTGCCCAAAATGGGCGGCGGCTTTGGCGAAGACGGCCGTAATCTCCTCATCCGACGACACGTCACACATTTCCACAAAGGTGACGCCTAGCTCGTCGGCCAACGGCCGTACCCGTTTCTCCAATTGGGGAATGCCATAGCTAAAGCCAATTTCCGCGCCATGTTCGTGCAAAGCCTTGGCAATACCCCAGGCGATGGACCGCTGGTTGGCAATGCCAAAGATGAGCGCTTTTTTGCCTTCAAGTAGTTTCATGCAGGTTTCTCCAGGGACTGGGAGCTAGGATCCCGTTGGCAGGCGAGGCGGATTAGGGATTCGGGGGGTGAATTTTCCGAAGTCTCCCGAAAATTGCGGATTCCAATTGCCTGAGTCTCAGGCCCCAGCCTCAAGTAAAGGTTAATTCTTTTGGTTAACGAGACACAAATGGATTGTCTTTGAGCCAGTAGCGCCAGGGCATGGAGAACCAGGGTTCCGGCGTTTTGCCCAGGCCGATGCGCGGGCCGGCGGCGATCTGCCCAGACGGGACAGGGGGCGCGTCTTCTATCCAGATAACCCCTTGGGGCTGATAAAGGTTCGCGCCGTTTAGCGATTTGTCGATGCCCAGAGCCTGGGACAGGCGGGCTGGGCCATTGGTCCATTGGGCCTGGGCACGGCCGTTGCGGTTTTGCGCCAGCCATCACCTCCACCCCTTCTACCGGCTGCAACGCGCGAATAAGCACGGCGTTGGCCTGTCCTTCTTGTCCGGTAACGACGTTGAACATCCAGTGCATGCCATAGGTGAAGTAAACGTAAGCAAAACCAGCCGGGCCAAACATAACGGCCGTGCGCGGGGTAGGACGGCCGTTATTGGCCCGGTCGCCATGGCAGGCCAGGTCGGGCTGCTCACCGGCGCAGTACGCTTCCGTTTCCACGATACGGCCGCTGAGGCGACGGCCGTCGTCCAAGCGCACCAAGGGTTTACCCAACAAGCGCCACGGCCACTTCGCAGGCGCTTCGGGCAAAAAAAGGGTGATCTAATCGGATTCCCATAAAGGGTGCGCTGCGTGAGGCGTCCTGGCGGACCATCGGCAGACAGACAGTGAAAGTTGGCCCCTTGCTTGGCAACGCTGGTCACGTCGATACGGCCATTATAGCGCCTCACAATCTCCTGACAAATGGCCAAACCCAGGCCAGTGCCCGGAATAGCCTGGCTCACCACAACCTCGCCGCGAAAAAAACGGTCAAACAAAAAGGGGATGTCTTCTTCAGGAATGCCCAAGCCGGTATCTGAAACCTGAAACCAGATCAAACCGGGCAGCGCCGGAGAAGTCGGCGCCAGCTTTGAGCCAGATGTGGCCGCCCGCCGGCGTATAGGCAATCGCATTGCCCAATAGATTGGTCAGCAGTTGACCGAGATGCCTTTCTTCTACCTGAGCAAATGGCAGGTCCAAAGGCACATCCTTGTGCACAGCAATCTGGCGCATCTCCGCTTTGGCGGCGAAAATATCAAAATATTCCTGCACAAACGGGATCCAAATCAACGCCGGCGAAATTCCTGGGCGGCGTTTCTGTCTCCAGACGAGACAAATCCAGCAAATCCTGAATCAACTGCGTCAACCGATCCGTTTCGTGATACAACACCTTGTAGTACCGGTTGGCGTTTTCGCTGCGCCCCTTCTCCAACAGCTTGAGATAAGTTTTGATGTTGGTCAGCGGCGTCCTTAGTTCATGAGACACGTTGGTTACAAATTTTGTTTTTAGCCGGTCCAATTCTTTCAGGCGCGTTATATCTGCCTGGACACTAACAAAGCTAACAATTTCCCGCTGGAGATTCATCAGCGGTGAAATAGTCACAGATACGTCATAAAGCGAACCATCTTTACGGCGATTCACCAGTTCGCCAGACCATTGCTTGCCCTGCAAAATGGTCTCCACATATCTACATAGGTGGCTTGGGGAGTCAGCCCGCTTTCCAGCAGACGGGGTGTAGTCCCCAACATCTCTGCCCGCGAATAACCGCTTTGCACTTCGGCCGCCCGGTTGGCGTACACAATTCTGGCTTGCAGATCGGTGACAAGGATGCTCTCCCCGGCGCTCTCCAAGATCGTCTCGGTGCGTTCTTTTTCCGATTGCAATTCCACCGTGCGCAGCGTTACTTGCTGCGCCAACCTGTCGGATTGTTCTTGCAGCCGCTTATACAACCGGGTACGGACCATGGCCACGCCAACCAGCCCGGCGAGGGTTATGAGAAAGCGCATATCATCTTCGGTAAAGTCATTCACTCTGGCGCTTTCGGCCACGATAACCCCAACAACCTGCGCGTCTACCTTCAGTGGGACCATGATGGAGGAACGATATCGCTCGTGGAACTTCCAGTAGCGTGGTTCCTGCCGCACATCGGGAATAACAACAGCCGTGCCGGTTTGTACAACCAGCCCGGTGATGCTGTGTGCCAGCGGGATGGGTTTATGCAGCAGTTCTTCGCTTATGCCAAAATAAGATGGATGAGGCGAAGCTAGTTCAGCCGCCTCATCAACCAGAATAAATCCGAAGCTGTCGTGGTAAATGCGCGAGACCAACAGGTGCGTCGTCTGGGCGAACAGCTCGTCAATATCTACGGTGGCTGAGGTGGAAACGGTAACTTCATGTAAGATGGCTAATTCGTCTGCCTGTTGGCGAGCGTTTTCATACAGGCGGGCATTTTCAATGGCAATGGCGGCCTGATTGGCAAAAGCGGCGATGGTGGCGGTGGCTTGCTCATCAAAGGCGTTAGCTTGTTTGCTATCCACATTCAGGATGCCAATGCTGTGTCCTTTCACGCGCAGCAGCGCGCCGACCCAGGAGCGGGTGTAGTTTAGCTCCGGGGTGGTGACCCAGCGCGAATCCAGTTGTGTATCTGGTATCATCACCACATACTGCTCATCGGGGAATTTGCTCAGGCAATGTTCAGCAATGGAGTAGATGAATTCTCTGACAATGGTCTCGTTGGGAAAGCCAATGCCGGCGACCATGTATAGTTTGTCTTGTTCTTCGTCGAAAAGCTGGATGGAAACGCTGTCGTAATGGATGACCTGGGCGAGTAAATCAAATACTTTTTGGTACACGTCTTCCAGGCTGAGTTGGGTGGTTAGTAATGCGCCCACTTGTTGCAGCGTCCGGGCCAGGTAGAGCTGTTGTCGTTCTAACTTTAGCAGTTCGCTGCGTTCCAGGGCGGCGGCCATGAGGTTGGCGATGCCCTGGCACAAGGTGATTTCTTCGGGCGAGAAGATACGGGGGGTGGTGTGAACGTCTATATGTAAAACGCCAATTGGCTGTGAACGGACCAGGAGGGGCAAATAGAGGACGGCGCGCAACCCATCGTCCACGGCCTGGCGCATTTTGGGGGACGCGGCTTCTTGTCCGGTTAGATTGGCAATGGTGTACGGCCGTTTCTTTTCAATGACCCACCGCGACGCCTGCAACTCGGTCAGGTCTATCTGCTGACCGACCATTTCATAGAAACTGTGTGGCTGTGGGCAGTTTGTCTTTTGGGCGACGACGAGCAGCGCTTGCTGCGGTTTGTCTAGCAAGGTCAAGGAAATGGTGAGCGCGCCGCCCAAATGCCGCAGCAATGTGTCTAATGTTCGGTCCAGCGCTTCTTCCAGATCAAGCGAGTGGGTGAGATAACTGCTGACCTCGTTGAGAATCTCGGCTTCGCGGCGGCGTTGGGCTTCGGCGCGAAACAGGCGGGCGTTTTCATAGGCTGTGCCCATCGCCCGCCCGACGTAGGTGAGGGCCTGGATTTCGCCCGATGTCCACGGCCGTTCGCGTTCATAATCATCGAAGCCAATAAACCCCCACAGCTGATCGCCATTAAGAATGGGAATGGCGGCAATAGAGTGAATGCCCTGCGCGGCAAGGAAGGGGATTTCGGCCGCCGGAAATTGGGTAATGCTGCCATAGGCCGCCTGCCCGGTCTGAAAGAGGCGCGTCCAGCGGTCATAGCCCATGTCGCGGAAACTCAGGTGGCTCAGGTTGGGGTCATTTTGCAGCATATACTGCCGGTAAGCGGACCAACCCAGACGGTGTGAAGATAGGATACGGCCGTCTGCCTCTTCCAGGTTGTCATAAATGTAGGCGCGCCGCACCCCCACAGCCCGCGCCAGGTTAGCCAGCACGGCCGGAAGTCGGCCGTCCAGGTTCCGCACGTCGGACAGGTAATGACTGGTAAAAGCGATGGCGCGTAAAATTTCTTGTTGTCTATCCATGAAGAGAATGATGAACGATGAACCACACCTATGTTGTGATGACCGCTATACAGCAACCATGTTCAGTAGTCAACAACCAGTATTGGGGGTTGCCCAAACTTAACGGCCTCCCACTGAATACCGAATACTGAATACTGAATACTGAATACTGAATACTGTCACTAAATCATAATGGAAGGAGTAACAAATGCCAACTGAACGGCCGTTTTCTTTACCGCCGTCAAACAGTCCAGGCTACAATTTAGCTATGCCAATCAGGAGGTGGCTATGTTATTCGCCAATAAAATCCCCCTGGTCACAGGTTCCGGGCGCGGCGCTCACGTTGTCGTCAACTTTTTTCGCCATCGGGAACCGGCCAAGGAAACGGTCGCCGCCATTCGCGCCCTCGGCCGGCAGACCCTGGTAGTCAGGGCCAACGTCGGCGACCAGGAAGCATGGTCCGGTTGTACGGCGAAGTGGTTAGTTTTTGTGCAGCCCGGCCGCCCGCATGATCTGCCGCCAGACCATTGTCGTAGATGGCGGCTATTCCCTGTTGGTTCGCTAAATTTCAGGTAAAATGGGCAAAAACAGGTTTGTTGGTTGGTTAGTTGGATGGTAGTTGAGCAAACGATCCAACTGACCAACTTTTCCCAAGAGGTTAATCGTCACCCAAAAATGTCGTATGTCTACATCAAATAACCGTTCCCCCTCCCCACTGCTCCCGTTTTTCCTGTTATTGGTCTTATTGGTCCTGCTGATCTACCAATTCAGCGAGCGCTGGCTGCATTTGCTGCTGTTGTATCTGGCGAAGGCAGCCTGGGCGCGCCGGGTTGTAACCCAAATGAGTCTGGCGCGCAGTGTGGCCGGGCGCTTTGTCGCCGGCGAAAACATTGCGGCGGCAATGGAAGCGGCGCGAACATTGAACGACAAAGGGTTGAGCGTTACGCTGGACTTTCTGGGCGAAAGCGTCAACACGGCCGATGAAGCCCGCGCTGCCCGTGATGAGATAATGGCGATGCTAGACGCCATCGCCGCCAACGGCATTAACGGCAACGTCTCGGTAAAGCTGACGCAGCTTGGCCTGCGGGTAGACGAAGACCTGGCTTTGGATAACGTGCGCCGCCTGTTGGAACGGGCAGAAAGCCATAACAACAAAGTCCGCATAGACATGGAAGAAAGCGCGGTGACGGATGCGACGTTGGCGGTATACGGCCGTCTGCGCGACGAACTCGGCTTTGGGCAGCGGGTGGGCATTGTCATCCAGGCTTACCTGTATCGCAGCCAAGCCGATGTGGCCAGCCTGATTGACGCCGGGGCCTGGGTGCGCCTATGCAAAGGCGCTTATGCCGAACCATCTGACGTGGCCTTTGTAGACAAGGCCGACACTGACGCCAATTATGTCAAACTGATGGAGATGATGCTTAGTCCAGAGGCGCGGCAGCGCGGCGTCCACCTGGGCATTGCCACCCACGATGAAAAGATGATTCAGGCGGCGCTGGCCTACGCCCAGGCGCACAACATTGGTCCCCGCGAGTTTGAATTCCAGATGCTTTATGGCGTGCGCCGCGAGCTGCAAGAGAAGTTGGTGGCCGATGGGTACCAGGTTAGAGTCTATGTGCCTTATGGCACAGCCTGGTATCCTTACTTTATGCGCCGGCTGGCAGAACGGCCGGCAAATCTATGGTTTTTCGTAAGCAACTTTTTACGCCACTGAGCGCGCCAAAACAGGACAACGGAGACAACGCATGGATCGCATTGAAGAACTAACGCATATTCGGGGAGTATTTACCGCCAGACTGCACGCTTTTGCCGATGAACGCGGCCGTTTTACGGAGACGTTTCGCAAAGATTGGTTTCCGCAGCGCAATTGGGATATTTTGCAGATGAATCGTTCAGACTCAAAGGCCGGGGTGCTGCGCGGGCTGCATTATCATCACCACCAGGTTGATTATTGGTATGTGGCCAAAGGGATGGTGCGGGCCGGATTGGTGGATTTACGGCCGTCTTCGCCCACCTACCTGCATACCCAAACTATCGAAATGGGGGAACTCAATGAGATGGGCCTTTTTATCCCCATCGGCGTAGCCCACGGCTTTGTCGCCCTCAGCGACGCCACCCTGACCTACATTGTGGACAATTATTACGATAACGGCCGTGACGAAAACGGCGTAGCCTGGAACGACCCCGACCTGAACCTGGACTGGGGCATTACTAACCCCATACTCTCGCGGCGGGGTGCAACCAACGCCTCCTGCGCGATATTCCCACGAGAACCGGCCAGGTGAGACGGCCACCCTCCTCCCCCAACAGCCAATCCCCTGTGGCAACCCGAAAACAACCACCACCCCGCTAAACCCGCCTCCCGTAAACAAACCAGTTTACTTAGCGCTTTGTTGGTTGGTATAACCAGTTTATTCGTCTACGCCTTTTGGCGCGTACAGCGTTATGCCCGCCGCCTGTTACGCCAGCCCCTCTTGCAAACCCCCTACCTGCTCATCAACGTCATCACCGACCAGGAAATAGAGACACACGGTTACGAAATCGCCGTCAACAACCTGCGCGGTGGCATCGAAACCCGCCACCTGGCCAACGGCGAACAAAAGCTGGTCCTGTGCGCCGGTCGGCGCAACTTCCGCGAACCGTGGGCGCGCGATTTTGGCTTTGCCAGCTATGGCCTGCTGTCCATTGCCGAATATCAGGTCGTCCGGGAATGTCTGGAACTGTTTTTGCACTTTCAACAGGCATCCGGCCAATTCCCGGTAAAAATCCACTCCACCAGCGTCGTAGACCGCTACATTCACTCACTCTTCCAACGCGAGCAGCCCATCTACAAACCCTTGCGCCCCAAATACGTCACCTCCCACAACACCATCTCCCTGGACGGCAACTGCCTGCTGGTCATTGCCGTTTTGCGCTATGCCCGCCAAACTGGCGACGCGGCATTTGTGCAAACACATTGGAACGCTTTGCGTCGGGCACTCACCTGGCTGGATGCGCACGTGGACCCCAAAGATGGGCTTTTACAGCAGGCAGCTTTTACCGATTGGGCCGACAGCGTCGGGCGCACCGGTCGCGTGTTGTACACCAACGTACTCTACTGGAAAGCCCTCCAAGAAATGTCCGCCTTCGCCGAACAGCACAACTTTCCCGAAGAGATGAAATGTTGTACAGACCGCGCCCAGAAGGTGTACCAGGCCATTCAAAGCCAGTTTTGGCGCGCCGACCTGGGCTATTTTGTCACCAGCGAGCAATACGACATGCTCAGCAGCAGCGGCAACTTGGCGATCGATTGTCTGGGACCTGGCCACGCCGGCACAGGCGCACAGCATCCTGGACAAAATGAACGAATTCGGCATGGCCGATCCGGCGCCCACCAAAGTCACTCACCAGGAATACCCGGAAAAGCTCATCGCCTTTGAAAATCGCCTCGCCGGCATCCCGGAGTACCACACTCACGCCGCCTGGCTGTGGCTGGGGGCCTGGCACGTCGTTGCTCTGGCCCGCATGGGGCGGCAGGCGGAAGCCGAAACCCTTCTGCAGCGCATAGCCCGCCTGATCGTCCGCGATGGCGTGGTGCATGAAGTATACGGCCGTGACGGACAATATCTCTCCACCTTCTGGTATACCTCCGAAGCCCCCCTCACCTGGAACGCCGGTATGCTGGTATTTGCTTATCACGAGTTAGAAAGTTTTCGCCACGAGGAATCGAATGCGTAAAGAAAAATTACATATCGCCCATTTTACCAACACCTATTTTCCGGTCATGAGCGGTGTGGTGCGCTCCATCAGTACATTCCGGCAGGCGCAGGAACAACTGGGGCACACGGTTTTTGTGTTTGGGCAAGATACGCCTGGTCACCTGGACGATGAGCCATTTGTTTTCCGGTATCCGGCGCTGAATATCCCCATTCGCAATTACCCGGCGACCATTCCCGTTTCTCCGTACATCGATTGGGTTCTGCCCATCCTGAAATTAGACATCATCCACGCCCACCACCCCTGCCTATGGGCACCGCCGCCAGTGACAAAGCCGAAAAGTTGGGCATTCCGCTGGTGTTTACCCACCACACGCTACCAGGAATACGCCCAATCCATGGGCCTGCCAGAGGAAATGGTGCGGGAGTTGATTGAGCGCCAGCTGGCCGACTATATGCAAAAGTGCCAGCATATTATTGCCCCAGCCCGAGCATCAAACAGATGCTGGAAGAAACCTATGGCATTGAGGAAAGGGTCACGGTTATTCCACGGGCATTGACCTGCGCCCTTACCAGGAGGCAACGGCCGTCCTATCCGGCAAAACTGGGTTGGCGCGACGAACAGATCGTGGTCATCCTTTCCATCGGCCGGTTGGCTCAGAAAAAACTTTGCCACCCTCATCGAAGCCCTGGCCATTGCCATGGGCAGACACCCCAACGTGCGTCTGGCCCTCATCGGCGACGGACCAGACCAATCTGCTCTGGAGAAACTGGCCCGCAAACTGAACATAGCCGACCGGGTGGACTTCATCGGGCGAGTGGCCTTTGAGGAAGTGCCCAACTATCTGAAAGCGGCCGATTTATTCTCTTTTGCCTCCATCACCGAAACACAAGGGTTGGTAACGATGGAAGCGATGGCCGCCAATCTGCCGGTCGTCGCCGTAGACGCCAGCGGCACGTCCGATATTGTGGAGCACGAAAAGACGGGCTGCTGACGCCGAACAACAGCCAGGCCCTGGCCGACCGGCTGGACCGCCTCCTGCAAGATGAAGCGCTGGCCGACCGCCTGCGCGCCGGGGCCATAGCAAAGCCAATACCTTTGACACCCTGGCCGTCACCAAGAAGATGATTGAGGTTTACCGGCAGGCGATAGAGGATAAAAAAGCGGGTGTTTTTGTGAATCCCGATGAGCGCAAACCGATTTTCACCGTTGCCTGGAATATGCTGGTGGACCAGGCAGAGAAATGGTCGAACCGTCTGAGTACCGGTACAGGACCACTGACGCGGATGGGATAGAACGAGGCACTGCCACGAAGCATCGCCCAATAGTGGGGCTAATCAGCGCCCACAGGGGGGCCAAAGATGAGCAGACCAACCAGCACAGCGCCAGCCGCGCCAACCAGTACGGCGCGGCGGCCACGTCTTTGGCAACCTTTGCTAATGGATGATATTCGGGCGAGGCCAGGTCTACCAGGGCTTCCAGGGCAGTATTCATAAATTCGGCCATCCAGACGGCCATTACCGTCAGGATGATAATGGCCCACTCTTGCCGGGAAATTTGCAGCCAAAGGCTCAGGGCAAACACAGCCACGCTGACGACGGCATGGATCCAGGCGTTGTGCTGGGTGCGGAGGACGTGCCACCATCCGGCGAAGGCATAATGAAAACTCCGGACCCGGCTGTATAGTTCATTTTGGCTCAGGTCTGCCATCTAGGTTAAGCCTCGGTGGGGTGACGTGTTGCAGGTTGAGGTAGGCAAGCACGGCCGTTTGTGCCCCCCACATCGCTTCTTTTTCTTCCGCGTCGTCATGGTCGTAGCCCAGCAGATGCAGCAGGCCATGAACCGCCAAGAGCTGCAACTCCCCGGCCAGATCGTGGCCGGCCTGGGCCGCCTGCCGGGTGGCATAGGGCACAGAAATGGCGATGTCGCCCAGGTAGGGATCGGCCTCTTCCATGCCTGGCAAAGCGTCGCCGGCCGGGAAACTTAGCACATCGGTGGGTTTGTCTACGCCGCGAAAATCCCGGTTCATCTGTTGGATTTGCGCGTCGTCGGTTAACAGAATAGACAATTCCAGCGGTGGGGAGAGCTGCTCGTGGGCCAGGGTGGTCAGAACGGCCGTTTCCAACATCGCCACCACCCCATCCGGCGCATCCCCCGGCGCCACCTCCACCAACACATCAATCACAAAAGACGCCATACCCATCCTCCTGACTATTCCTGTCTACGAACCAAATCGCCGCTCTTGTGCGGCAGCGGCAGCGCCCCGGTAAGCTGTGGCTCCGCAAGCTGCGCCGGTTTATCGGCCGCAACATCCTCTTCCATCTCTTCGTTGCCCGGATACCGCACCCGCAGATGAAAACGCCCCTTTAAGGTTTCAATGAACGACTCGCGGATCATCTGAATATCCCCCAGGGTCAGGCCGGAGTTATTCAACTGGCCCTCGCGCAAATCTTCCTGGATGATGCTGGTGACGATCTTCTCAATGGCCTTCTCCGTGTTGGGTCGCAAAGCGCTAGATATGGCCTCAATGGCATCGGCCAACATCACAATGCCCGATTCCCTGGACTGCGGGCGCGGCCCCGGATAGCGAAACCGGGCTTCTTCTACCCCATTGACATCGCCGCCAGCCTGTTCCAGCGCCTTCAGATAAAAGCCTTTCACCAGACGACGGCCATGATGCTCGGCAATAAAATCGCGGATGCGATCTGGCAGTTTGTAACGGCGGGCCAGCTCCAGGCCATCAGTCACATGGCTGGCGATAATTTCCGCGCTCGTGTAAGGGTCCAGGCTGTCATGGGGGTTGTGGCCCTCCTGATTTTCGGTGAAATAAAAGGGATTATTCATCTTGCCGATGTCGTGATAAAAGGCGCCCACCCGCACCAACGTACTCTGCGCCTTCACCCGGTCGGCCGCTTGTTCGGCCAGGTTGGCGACCATGATGCTGTGGTGGTATGTTCCCGGCGCCCGGCGCAGAAGCTCTTGCAGCAGGGGGTGGTCCAGGCGCGATAGATCCTGCAATTGCAGGGTGGTTGTCACCCTGAACAAACTACCCAGAAAATAAAAGCCGACGAGTGTCAGCGCGGCCGACAAAACCCCATTCGCCAGACCGTATAACAATAACTGCAACAGCTCAAAAGCGGCTAAATCCTGGTTCAGGCGAAATATAACGATCACCGTGATGTAGCCGACAGACGCCATGACGCCTGCCCGAAAAAAAGTATTGATGCGCTGAGCGTCGCGCAGGGTCAGCGCCGCCAACATCCCACCGGCAGCGTAATAAATGGTCAGCTCCAGGGAATTGGTCACACTGACGCCAATCAGTCCAGCCATTACGGTTGTTACCACCAGCGCCAGATACGTATCAAAGATCACCGTCAACAGCATGGCCATGGCCGCCAGCGGATACCAGTACATGATATAAATCGGTCCAGCCGGCAGCACTTTGGCGATGAGGGCAAACAGCCAGAGCAGGCTGCCAGAGCCATCAGATAGCGCAGATTCTGCCGGATCAGCGGCTCAAATTGCTGCCAAAACAGCGAGATTAACACCATCGCCAATAATGATGCCAGAAAAATGCTGATGATCGAGCGCCAATCGGTTTGCGCCTGAAGCAAACCCAGTTCCGTCAGTAACTCCACATCTGCCCGATCAACAATTTCGCCAGCCTGAAGGACCACCTGCCCCTTATACACCGTGCGGACAATCGGTTCAACGTTGGTCATCGCTTCGTTGCGACGCACTTGTGTGGCTGATTCGTCCAAAAAGACGTTGGGCACAATAAAAGAGGGGGCCAGACTGGTGACGACGTTTTCTTGGGCGCGAGACAAATTGAGACTGGCTTGCAGACGAGCGGCGCGTTGGGCATCGCGCAGTTGGCTCTCGCGGATTTCTTGCCGCATCACTGTGTCTATGATGTTCAGCACTTCTTGTTGGGCAACGGCGTATTCGGCGTCGTTCAACGCCAACAGGTCGGCGGCAACCTGGGCGTCTATGACAACGGTTTCAATGGCCTGCAAGTATTGGGTCTTGCGGGCCGGGTTGGCCTGATTGTCGGCGCGAATTGCGTCTATGAAACCAAAGGTTTGCCGCACCAGGTTGAGTTGAGTGCGCCCAATGTTTAGGTCCAGGGAGGTATATTGATCGGGCACGGCTCTGGCGGCGTCCTGGCGCGCCTGTTCTGTGAGAACACCGCTGGGAAAGGTATGGGTGAAAGGGGCGATTATTTCGGCTGTGGTCGGCTCGCCGAGGGTCACCGTTACTTTGGAAGTTTGGAACAGGTTGGCGGAAAGGATCAGTGTCAGGAGCAGGGCAACAACCAACACATATACCCAGAGGATGGATCTCCGAAAGGCTTGCTGCCCGCGCTGCCAAAAATCTACGGTTGATTGCATGGGGTTGATGATTGTATGGCCTAAGCCGCAAGCAGCTCACGGACGACTTCATTGACGATACGGCCGTCTGCCTGGCCTTTTAGTTGTGGCATCAATTTGCCCATTACCTGGCCCATGCCTTTGGCATCGGTCACGCCCAGGTCGGCAATAACCTGGGCGGCAATGGCCCTGACCGCTGCCCGATCCATCATTTGTGGCAGGTAGGCTTCGATGATGCGCAGTTCCGCTAGTTCTTGAGCCGCCTGTTCCGTCCGCCCCGCCAGTTCATAATCGGCGATGCTCTCGCGGCGTTGTTTGGCCTGCCTGGTCAGCACACTGATCACACCGGCGTCATCCAGAGTGGTTTGCTCATCTACTTCTATCTGTTTGATGGCCGCCAGCAGCATCCGCAGCACATCGCGGGTTTCGGTATCGGCCTGTTTCATGGCCGCAGCCATGTCTGTACGGAGTTTATCTTTTAATGTCATACGTCTTCCTCCAAAAAAGATTGTAACATTGGCAATGAGTTAGTGGCAAGATACGAGACCAGGAGACAAGGAGACCGGGAGACAAGGTGTAGGAATCAACCACTTTTGGGAAGACCATGAGAGGTTTACTGGTATCCAGTGTTCAGTGCGTGTCTTCCAGAGGTAACACCGACTGAAAACTGGTCACTGATTACTGATTACTGATTACGGCCGTTATTGGGCAAATTCCAAAATGGTGTAGAGGCTCAGGTTGCCTTCACGGCCGTCTGCCCGAAACTGCCCGACTACTTGCAAACCGGCGGTGGCGGCCAGGTTGGCTATCTCTTGTTCGTCAATCAGCCGGACGTAGCGCAGGCCAAAATCTTCGCGCTGCCAGGTGAGCAGATAGTCGTTGGGGTCTACGTCTTGCTCGTGCAGGCCCACCGTCGCCCAATCTACAATTTTGCGCTGCTGCCGTTCATTGCCGACAAACTGCCAGGTGGAAATGAAGATACGGCCGTCTGGCGTCAGCGCCCGCGCCATTTCTTGCATCAGGGTCTGCCGGTGTTGTAAACCGGGAATGTGCTGGAGAACCGCCAGGCAGGCGATGGCTTCATACTGCCCCAGGCCATACAAGGACTCTGGCTGGCTGAGGTCGCGCTGGTGGAAATCGCCCATGGTGGCCGCTTCCGCTTTGGCCAGCAGTTCGGCGCTAAAATCTACGCCAGTGTACCATTTAACAGCCCGCCGCGCCTGGAGAAACCGACCCAAACGGCCGTCGCCGCAGCCCACATCCAACAAATAATCACATGGTTGGGGCAGTTCCAACAGCAGTTGGAAGAACCCAGGCTGCGGCTTGACCCGGCTTTCGGCAAAAGGTTCGGCCAATTCATTGTAAAAATTTTGGTTTAAGGCCAGTAGTTTGCGAACAACGTCTTCGTGCATAGGTTACTTCAGGATATTTTGGCTTTGCGTATGCGTTTTGTATTGGTGACGTACCAAAGACGGCCGTCGGCTGTTTGTACCCATAATCCTGGATGCTGCGGCTGCCGCACAACGGCCGTTTGCCAGACGCCATTACCAAAGGTTATTTCTACCAGATCGCCGACCTGATACTGCTCCATCAATCGCTGCGTCATACAATCATCGGGGCGGCGCATCCAGAGTAACGGCCGTAACCGAAGTCGGAATACAGAATACGGTATACGGACTTTGGTTTACAGGTACTAGAAGCCAAAACGGCGTAAGGTCTGATCCACCGAATGAACATAACTCCCACCAAACAAACACACGTGAACCAACAGGGGATACAGGTTATAAATGTCGCGGCGCTCGGTGAAAAAGCCGGCGGCAATTGGGCGAATTTCCTGGTAGCGGGCAAAAAACGGCCGTGAAAATGTGCCAAACAACGTCGTAAAAGCCAGCTCGATTTCCGGGTCGGCATAGTAGATGGCCGGGTCTACAAAACCACTAATCCGGTCGCCCACCGCCAGGACATTGGTGGTCCAGACATCGCCATGAATCAGCGACGGCCGTTCCGGCTCCCCCAGCCACCGCTCCAACTGCTCACAAAAATCGGCCAGCCGCTGAAACAGCGCCGCCGGCAGCCGCCCAGCGCCAACACCTGCCACGCCCATATACAGCAAACGCTGCTCACGGAAAAAATCCACCCAGGACGTCGTCCACGGGTTCGGCTGATGCAGGCCGCCAATTAACGTCGGCCGGGCGAAGCCATAAGCCGGCGCCGTCACCTGATGCAGCGCGGCCAACAATTCAGCCGCGTGTTCTTGCGCCCGCGCCGAAAAATGGCTGTCTCCCAGCAAAAACTCCATGATCAGCAGCCCATTTTCCTGGTGTAAAACAGCCGGAACCGGCAAAGCAGTGTGGGCCGCCAGATAACGCAGCATCTCCCCTTCTACGGCCAATTGGGAATCAGGCCGGGCGTCTACCTTGGCCACCACCTGCCGCCCATCGGCCAGACTCAGGCGATACACTTCGCCGATGCAGCCACCACTTAACGGCGCGGCATCGCTCACCGCCACAGCCAGAGCCGCTTCTATCTGCTGCCGATTCATGGCGCGGGCCGCACCACCACGTTGTCGAAGGCCACTTGCAGGCCAGGCTGCCCAAATGTACCGGCGTTGAGGGCGATGGCTCCGGTGGGGAAGATCACGTCGTCAATCTGCTGCAAGAGGATGTCGTTGGCGTAAAACGAAATTCTGGACCCCTGCGCCACCAGTTTAAGACGATTGACTCCGTTCAAACCCTGGTTGATGGCTTCGGAAGCCGTCCAATCTTGTTTGAATTGGGTCCAGGTTCCGTCGCCATTGCGGCGCATGATCATGAACAGGCCGCTGCCGGTGATGTCGAAGCGGTAGAATTGGTCGTTGTTTTGCATTCGCGCCAGCAGGCCAAAGCTGCTTTCCGGGCTGCCGGCAAGCTGGCGGGTATCTACTTCCAGGCTGAAATCGGTGAAAGACTGGTCTTGTAGGGTGGAAAATTGGAGGGTGTTGGGTTGGTTGATGGTGATGACGAGTTGTTGGTTGATGACGGCCGTTTGCCCCACATCATCCCCTTCTAACAACCAGGGGCCAGGCACGTCTGGACCAAAAGTATCCCAAAACAGGGCGTCGCCGCCACCTGGAATCGATCTGCTAGAAGCTGCATCACCGCCACAAGCCACCAGCGCCACTAAAAACAGAAGCACCCACCACCCGCTAACCAGACGTTTTGTAGCCATAACTTCACTAGGGGGCAACCACACGAAAATCACTGAACTCAACAACGGCCGTGCCCGGTTCAAACGTACTCACCGCCAACCCGACGTCGCCAATGACAAAGGTCGGGTCGGTCACCGTGACGAGGGGAATGCCATTGACCGCCAGACTCAACTCGTTGCCCACACAACTGGCCCGAATCTGATTGGTCGCCAATCCCTGGTTGATGGCCTCGGAGAACTGATATTCGCCATTTTCCGTCAGGTAGGTCACCGTTGGCGAATCGCTGGTGTATTTGCCAACAGCATAATACCCATCGCCGCCAACTAAAAAGACGTAGAAGTTCTGCTCATTTTGATAGCGACAAATAACGCCGTAGGCGTTGTTGTTGGGGCCGCTTACCTGGCGGGCCTGGGTGGTGATGATAACGTCATCGAAACTACGACCCGGGTTGGTCCAGCGCACCTCGCCCGGCTGGCTGGTGCTGATACGCAAAGCTCCCTCGACTATTTCTACCACCGCCCCACCCCGGTTGTACAGCGCCCAGCCACAATTTTGGCTGCCGCCAAAGTCATCGGCAAACAGCGCACCGCCTTCGTTGCATGGAGCAGCTCCACCGCCGCCACCTATGCTGCAAGCCGCCAGCGCCCCCACACCCACAACAGCTAATAGCAAAATCGCTGTCACTCTCCGCATAGATCGCTCCTTTGATTCAGTGTTCAGTGTTCAGTGCGTCCTACCCCTGACAAGTTGCCAATAAGTACTGAACACTGGTTACTGGTCACTGGTTACTGAACACTGGTTACTGAAACCTACCTATTCCCCTTCCGATTGAGTTTGTCCAGCGTCCTCTGCAAGTCCCCTATCTCTTTTTCCAGGTCAGCTTGCTGCCGGGAGGTATATAAATAATAGGCTGTCGCCGCCAACCACGAACCAATAATTAGCAGGGTTACAATGAGCAAATTGGTAAACATAGATTTCTCCGATTAAATTCGCGCACACCCAGAAAATAAAAATTCTTTTCAGAAGTTACACGGAGGTTCACGGAGAAGTCATGGAGATTTTGGAGCAGAAAAATATCTTCTCCGTGTACCTCTGCGCCTTCCCCGTGTCTCTCCGTGTAAGAATTTATAAAGGACATTTTGCTAAGTCTGAACCATACCTCAGCATGATACGGGAAAAGTGTATCCAAAAAGTTCTAAACAAGCATCCACTTTCAGGCCCGTGAATCCCACAATGGCTCGGCGACACCTTTTTGGTGGTTCTCATAGCGGGCCATGACAAATAAGGCGTCGGAAAGGCGATTGAGATAGGGGATGACTTGTTCGCCCACCGCTTCTGCGCGAGATAGGGCAATAACCAGCCGCTCGGCGCGGCGGCAGACGGTACGGGCCACGTGCAGCTGCGCCGCCCCGCCGCTGCCGCCAGGGAGGATGAAGTTTTGCAGCGGGCCGGTAACGGCCGTTATCTCATCAATCATCTCTTCCAACCTTTCTACGTGCCGCGCTTCAATTTGGGGAATGGCAAATTTCGCCTTGTCTGCCTCCAAATACGCCAGGTCTGAACCCAGGTGAAACAGTTCATTTTGCACGGCTAACAACGCCGTCGTCAGGCGTTCACTCAGGCCATGCGTCAGAGCTACGCCGATAAGCGAATTTAACTCGTCCACCGTGCCATACGCCTCAATACGCAGCGATTCTTTAGGCACTCGCTGCCCGCCGGCGAGCATCGTCATCCCATCGTCCCCGTTACGGGTATAAATCTTTGTCAATCTCGGCATGTTGATCCTTATCGCTGTTTTATGTCAATTTCTATTGACAATTGATGGCGTCTTGTTATAATCGCCATTCGTTGATGCGGGGTAGAGCAGAGGCAGCTCGTCGGGCTCATAACCCGGAGGTCGCAGGTTCGAATCCTGTCCCCGCTATTGAAAGCGTTCCTGATGGAGCGCTTTTTTTGTGCCTTGTTTAGGCCGCTGCTTCCATCTTGCCGGCCAGGGCCACATCCAGATTACTAATTGCATTGTCTAGATCATGGGTCACCAGGTCTACACGGACGCGGTTATAGACGTTGCTCCATTCAGGATGGTGGTCCATTTTGTCGGCAGCAATCGCCACCGCCATCATCCAGCCCATAGTTGCCGCAAAAGAGGCGAACTTAAATTCCTTGTGCAGTTTGCCATCCTGCACTGTCCAGCCGGGTAAATCTCGCAAGGCAGTCGCCAGTTCTTCATCATTGAGTTTATGTCGAGCCATTGTATTCTCTCCCATGTAAATCGAACTTCTAGTTCGATACGCGATTTTCCAAATCGCACTACGAGTTTTCACTCGCGGTGGTAGGTTAGCTACGGTTTTTTAACGAACTTCCGCCTGCGTATCGGCTGGTTTATCGGCAATGATCCAGGCGGCAAAACGGCCGTCTCGCTCCACCGTCACCACCAACCCCAACGCCACAGCCATCGCGGCGATTTGCTCCGGGTAATAAAATTTGCTGCGCATCAGGGCCACCTTTTCAGCGACAGCCACAAATTTCACGCTGAGTTTGTGCAAATCTGGCTCTTCGATGACCAACCGCCCGCCCGGTTTTAGGATGCGCGCCAGGTCGGCGATGGCCGCGCGCTGGCTGGCGAAGTGATGGAGGGCATCTACGACCATCACCCGGTCGAAGCTGCCCGCAGCAAACGGCAGCGTTTCCACGCCGCTGATCACCGGGCAGCAGACCGATTTGGCCTGCGCTTCAGCCAGCATCTTGTACGATTCGTCAGCGATGACAAGGTGGTGGACAAACGGCCGTAATTGCCCAGACACCCGCCCCGTACCGCCACCGGCATCCAGCAAGCGGCCAACCACCGGCAAGTTCAGCAGCCGTACCCACCGCTCCGGGTTTGGCGGCGGGATAAATCGTTCGTAAAAGGGGGCCAGTAGGCCAAAGTGATCTAGCATGGGGAATTATGAATTGTGAATTGTGAAGGAGAGAGTCTCTTTCCTTACATAATTCATCATTGTTTTCGATAGCGATAATAGGCCGCACAGGCCCCTTCACCGGAGACCATGGTGGCGCCTAACGGCCGTTCCGGTGTGCATTCCTTGCCAAACGCCGGGCATTCGTTCGGTTTTTTCAGGCCTTGCAAAATCAGGCCAGAAATGCACAACGGCGATTCTTCGGGGTGAATGGCGGCCACGTCGAAGCGGGTTTCGGCGTTAAATTCGGCAAATTCCGGCCGCAGGCCCCAGCCGCTGTTGGGGATGACGCCAATCCCGCGCCATTTGCGGTCCTGTTCCACGAAAACCCGGTTGATGACCGCCTGAGCCGGTTTATTGCCGTCGTAGGTGACAGCACGGCCGTAGCCATTTTCCACCTCACAGCGCCCCTCTTCCAACTGGCGCACCGTTAATAAAATACCCTGCAAAATGTCCAGCGGCTCAAAGCCGGTGATAACCATCGGCGTCTGGTATTGGGCAGCGATGGGTGGGTATTCCCAGTAGCCCATCACCGCGTTCACGTGGCCGGCGGCCAAAAAGGCTTGCACCCGGTTGCGCGGCGAGCCGAGGATGGCGTGCATGGCCGGTGGCACGCGCACATGGGACACCAAAACGGTGAAGTTGGTCACACCCAACATCTGCGCCTGCACCACGCTCATGGCATTGGCTGGGGCTGTCGTTTCAAAGCCGATGGCAAAAAACACCACCTGTTTGTCCGGGTTTTGCCGGGCGATTTTCACAGCGTCCAACGGCGAATAGACGACGCGCACGTCGCCACCGGCGGCGCGCACGGCAAACAAATCTTTCACCGAGCCGGGCACGCGCAGCATATCGCCAAAGGAAGTGAAGATCACGTCCGGGCGGCTGGCGATTTCCAGCCCTTTGTCAATTTGCTCCAGGGGCGTCACACACACCGGGCAGCCAGGGCCATGTACCAGTTCAATTTCTGGCGGCAGCAGTTGGTCTATGCCAAAGTGCATAATGGCGTGGGTTTGCCCACCACAGATTTCCATGATGGTCCACGGCCGAGTAACCACCCGCCGAATTTCGGCCACCGTCTTCTTCACCAACTCCGCATCGCGGAATTCATCCATATACTTCATAGGACCTTCTCAACGCAGAGACGCAGAGAAACTCTGCGCGATCTGCCCGTTTCTAAACACTTATGTCGAGCTGTTCAGCGGCCGTTAGTCCCAATTCTTCGTCAATGTCAGCGATTTCGTTGAGTAGTTTGAGTGTTTCCATGGCCTCTTCTTCGCTGATCTGGCTGATGGCGAAGCCAACGTGGATGATGGTGTATTCACCGATTTTGGCTTCGGGCACATAGGCCAGACACGCCTCGCGGGTGACGCCGCCAAAATCCACTTTGCCCATCGGCAAACCGCCGGCTTCATAAATCTCTACAATTTTCCCAGGTACACCTAAACACATGGTATGCTCCTCGCTAAATACAGGTCAAGCGTCTGATTGACCGACAAATCTTGTTTGCAAATTTTGGGCATGGTTCATTGAACCATGCCAAATGACGATTCCAAAAAACGGGCGATTTCGGGCATATTATGTTCTCTGTTTTGCAGCGGCTACGGCCGTTTGCCCCAACGCCAGCCCACCATCATTCGGCGGGACCTGGCTGTGCAGCAAAACGGTAAAATCGGCTTGCTGCAAAAGCGGTACTGTTTTCTGCAGCAGGGTTACATTTTGCCAGACGCCGCCACTGAGGGCAACTTCGTTTAGATTGTAGCGCGTTCGCAGGTTGTGGCACACGTCCAGCGTCATTTGGGCGACGCCATTATGGAAACGGGCGGCAATCTTGCCAACTGGCGTGTGCTGGCCCAGGTCGGCGAGGATGGCGTGGATGAGGGGAGCCGGATCAATTGTGAATTGTGAATTGTGAATTGTGAATTTGTACGCGCTGGTTTCGCTGGGGTCTACCAGAGCTTCCAGTTCGATGGCCGCCTGGGCTTCGTAGTTGACGGTGTGGCGCACGCCAATAAGGGCGGCCACGGCGTCGAACAGGCGGCCCATACTGGAAGTGGGCGGGGCGTTGACGCCCTTCTCCATTTGCTGCCAGACAACGGGGGCGATTGCGGATTGCGGATTGGGGATTGCGGATTGGAAGAGGAATTCGCCATCCGCGATCCCCAATCCGCAATGGCGCAGCCAGGCCAGGGCGAGACGCCATGGTTCTTGGACGGCTTTGTCGCCGCCGGGCAGTGGGGTGTAGACCAGGTGATACGGCCGTTCATACCCCGCATAATCGGCTATCAGAAATTCGCCGCCCCAAATCGCGCCATCGTCGCCATAGCCCGTGCCGTCGAAACTGACGCCAATCACCGGCCGGTCGCCGGGGTGGCCGTTTTCAGCCAGGCAGGCGGCGATGTGGGCGTGGTGGTGCTGCACGGCAACGGCCGTCAGCCCGTCCCGCGCCGCTCGCTCCAGCGCATAGCGCGTCGCCAGATAATTGGGGTGCATATCATAGGCGATGATTTCTGGCCGCACGCGGAACAGCCTCTCAAAATGGGCGATTCCTGCCTCAAAGGATTGCAGCGTCTCATAATTTTCCAGGTCGCCGATGTGGTGGCTGAGAAAGGCGTAACGGCCGTTGGTGATACAAAACGTGTTCTTTAATTCTGCCCCGGCCGCCAAAATCGGCGGCGCCGGCCAGGGCAGCCGGACGGGGAAGGGGGTATACCCCCGTGAACGGCGAAGTGGGAGCAATTGCGGATTGCCGCTTGCGGATTGCGGAGGGGATTCCGCAATCCGCAAGCCGCAATCTACAATCCGCATCACGGAGTCGTCGCAGCGCACATGAATGTCGCGGTTGTGCATCAGGAAAGCGTCGGCCAGGCCGGCCAACCGCTCGCGGGCCTCGTCGTTGCGATAGGCGATGGGTTCCTCGCTGACGTTGCCGCTGGTCATGACCAGGATTGTGGAGTGCGGAGTGCGGAGTGCGGAGTGGTGGCAGAGCAGGTAATGCAGCGGCGTATACGGCAGCATCACCCCCAAATGTTCCTGACCGGGAGCACAGGCGCGGCTGATGGGCGAATCGGGGCGGCGGCGCAGCAGGACGATGGGACGGGCACGGGAAAGCAGCAGGTCGCGTTCGGCCTGGCTGGCAAAGCAGTGTTGTTCAATGGTCGCCAAATCGGGCATCATCAGGGCGAAGGGTTTGTCGCGGCGCAGTTTGCGGGCGCGGAGGGTGGATACGGCCGTCTCGTTCAACGCATCACACGCCAGATGAAAGCCGCCCAACCCTTTAATCGCCAGGATTTTACCTTCCGCCAGCAGCCGCTGCGCCATCACCAGTGCGGAATGGGGAGTGCCGAGTGCGGAATATTCTGCCATTCCGCGTTCCGCGTTCCGCACTCCCGACTCCAGCCACACCTGTGGCCCGCAAACGGGGCAGGCCACCGGCTGCGCGTGAAAACGGCGGTCGCGGGGGTTTTCGTACTCGCGGCGGCAGTCGGGGCACATCATAAAAGGTGACATTGTAGTCAACGGCCGATCATACGGGATGTCTTGAATAATCGTAAAACGGGGTCCGCAGTTGGTGCAGTTGATGAACGGGTAGCGATAACGACGGTCGGCCGGGTCGAACAGCTCGCGCAAACAGTCGTCGCAAATGCTCACGTCGGGCGAGATAGGTTGGAACGCGCCGCTGATAGCCTCAGAGTGAACGATCGCGAAAGTGGTGAAGCCGTTGGGAGGGATGGATACGGCCGTTACCTCATCAATTTGCGCCAGCGGCGGCGCTTCGGTGCGGATGGCCTGCACAAAAGCGTCCAACGCCTCCGGCGCGCCATCCACCTCAATATCCACCCCGGCCGACGTGTTGCGCACCCAACCGACCAGGCCATACTGCTCCGCCAGGGCAAACACAAAGGGCCGGAAACCGACCCCTTGCACAATGCCATTGACATGAATACGTTTGCCCTGCTGGTTCATCATCTCTGTTTATGCACCACTGTGATCATCTTGGGAATGATAATTAAATAACACACGGAAGATTTGTCCAATCTAAACGTGTAAACTATTCAAATCTCGTTCCTGGGTGCTGATTGGGCTGTTAACCAAAAAATGTGACGCCGGGTTTTTCGTCGTGGTGGTGATGAGCGTGGATGCGTCGCATATCGCTGCTTAATGTCCCGCCCTGATAGAGGCGCAGCGCCTGTTCAATCTGCTTTTCGCCGGTGAGAATGACTGTCAGGCCCATCGTTTGTAGGCGGTCGTAGGCGGGCTGGCCCATGCCGCCGGCAATGAGTACCTGGCAGTCGGCGATCAGCGCAAATTTGTCATCGTGAGAATGATGGTCGTGGTTGTGGTCATGGTCATGATTGTGGTCATCGTGTTCATCACGGCCGTTGCTCAGGCTGCCGCGTAGTTCAGTCTGGATTTCGGCGTCATCACCCAGGGTAAACACTTTGAAAGCCTGCGCCCGACCAAAATGGGCGTTAATGGTTTGCCCATCATTTGTGGGTAAGGCGATTTTGAATGTTGGCATATCTGCTCCTATAGAATCTGTAGAATCTGGTTTTGTGAGTGTATCAGTTGTTATGTGACCATTGGGCGTGGTAAGGGAACGGCCGTATCCCAAATGCCCGCTTCTACCGGGTTGGCCCGGCCGATGGTTCCAGGTAATCGGCCGCCGCCCATCCTTCCGTGCCATCTTCCAGGCGGATATTCCACCAGAGCAGTTCATTGCCTTGTTCTGGCCCGCCCAGCACAAAGACAATGGCCCCCTCTTGGGCGATGGTGATGGCGGCGTTGTTGGTGCTGGGGCCACCGCGTACAGTCACCCCCACACCGGCGGTGTTGGCGACGCGCGCGTAAAAGTCTGACTGCACCTGATCGGGTGGCACAGAAAAGTCGCGGGTAGCCACCGGCGTGGTCGTGGGGATGGGGGTGGGCGTGGGCAAGTTCGGCGTAGCCGTAGCTGTCGGGCTGGGCGGCGCAGTCAGAACGATGATCGTTGGCGTCAGGGGGGCGACGGCCAATGGTGGGCGCAGCAAGAAGCTGCTGGCAATAGCGTAAGCCAGACCCACACCCACCAGGGTAACGACCACGCCCAGGCCCAACCAAAGCCAGGGAATGGGTTCGGCGTCGTCGCGGCGCTGCCGCCGCGGCCGTTTATGGGTTAGTTTGCTGTCCGGATCACGTGGGTCCGGGGGAACCTGATATCGAGCCATGCACTCTCCGGTTGGTTGGTAGTTGTCAGCGTATAGTCGGTAAGTGGGCAAGCCAGTTTATTGGCGATTTTCGGTAAAATTTGCCCATTTAAACAGCGACGACCAGCAGCGTTACATCATCAAAGGGGGCGGCGTCCAGCGAAAAGTGGTCCAGATCGGCGACGATGTGTTGGACGAGGGCTACGGCCGTTAACCCGCCCCCATTCTCAATTGCCGCCCACAGCCGCTCATAGTCATACCGCTGCCCGGCCGGGTTGACGGCGTCCGGCACGCCATCGCTGAAGATGATCAGCCGGTCGCCGGGCTGCAAATAGATTGTGTCTTCCACCAGGGTCAGCTCGTCGAACATACCCAGGAAACGGCCGTCGGCCGGCAGCGCCCGCAGCCCTTCACCAGGACGATAGAGCAGCGGCCGTTCCTGAGCCGCCCGCACGTAGGTTAAACGGCCACTGGGCCGGTGCAGCACGCCATAAAAAGCCGTCACAAAAATATCATCGGTCGCCGACACATCCATGATACCCCGATGAACGGCCAGCGCCACCTGCGCCGGCGACAAGGAATGTTTGCCTTCCTGCAAAAAGAGCGTGCGCGACACGGCCATAAACAACGCCGCGTGAAAGCCCTTGTCGGCCACGTCGGCCAATACCAGAGCCACATATTCGTCGTCCAGCACCGCCACATCGTAAAAATCGCCGCCCACCTGGCGCGCCGGTTCGATATAAGCCGCAAACTGGTAATCGGCAAAATCGGGCAGGCTATCTGGCAGCAAACTGCGCTGCACCTGGGCCGCCAATTCCATCTCGCGCTGGATGCGTTCGTTTTCTAGCAATCTGGCCTGGGCCGCCTGGAGATCCTGAAAAGCCCGCTGCAAAGAAGCGTTTTTCTCGTTTAATTCTTCGATGGCTGCCCGGTCAATGGTGCGCGAGCTTTCCAAAATTTTGCGCAGCATGGCATAGGCGACGGCCGGGCTGTGCATCACAACCTGATCAAAGACCGCTTCGTCCACTTCCAACACGGTTGTTTCCACCAACGTGGTGCAAGTTGCCATGCGCGGCGTGTCGTCAATCAGGCTCATCTCGCCAAATGTCTTATTGGGACCAACAAAGCCGAGCAGCCGTTCGGCGCCATTTTCTATTACCTGGGTTACGGCAACACGGCCGTCTACAACCAGATACAGCGTGTGTTCGATTTCACCCTGGCGGGTCAGCACCGTGTTGGGTGGGTATGTCACCTTGCGGGCCACTGCCCGCAGCGCCTCCAGACTGGTCTGGTCTACGTCACCAAAAGCGCTTTTTAAGACGAGGGTTTGCACGGTAGATGAACTCATGCGCTTTTTTCCCGGATAAAGGCTAGAAACTGCTCCACAGGCCAGGTATTCACCACCGCGCCCGGCGTGACCCAACCGCGCTGGGCCACGGCCACGCCGTAGTGCCGAAAGGCAAAGTGGTCAGGATGGTGGGCGTCGGTGTTGATGGCGATTTTTGCGCCTAGTTCGATGGCCCGGCGCGCATGGCTGTCGCGCAGGTCCAGGCGGTGGGGGTTGGCGTTAATTTCCAGGATGGTTTGGGTGGAAACGGCCGTTTGCAGCACCACCTCCATGTCCAAATCCGCGCCGGGACGGTCTGGCAGCAGCCGGCCGCTGGGATGAGCGATCATGTCCACGTGCGGGTTGCGGATGGCGTTTAGCAGCCGTTGGGTGATCTGCTCGCGTGGCTGACTGAGGCCGGTATGTAGACTGGCGATGACAAAATCCAGCTCGGCCAACACCTCGTCAGGAAAGTCCAGCGAGCCATCGGCCTTGATTTCCATTTCTGTGCCGTGCAGCACGCGGAAATCGGGGCCAAGCGCGGCGTCGGCGGCGCGCACTTCGGCGGCCTGCTGACGCAGCCGTTCCACCGACAGGCCGTTGGCGATGCCCAAACTGGCGGAATGGTCGGTGATGACGATGTAGCGCAGTCCCTGGTTTTTAGCGACCTGGGCCATTTCCAGGACGCTCAGTTTGCCGTCTGACCAGGTGGTGTGCATGTGCAGGTCGGCGATAATGTCGTCTAGTTGAACAACCTGGGGCAGACGGCCGTTAATCGCCGCCTCAATTTCCCCGGCATCCTCGCGCAAGGTGGGCAAAATGTAGGGTAAACCCAGGGTGGCGTAAATCTCTTCTTCAGTGGCGCACAGGATTTCTGGACGGCCGTCTTCCGGCGTGGGTGTGGGCGTAGGGGTGAAGGCGTGTTCGTTCAGGCTGAGACCTTGTTTGAGGGCCAGTTCGCGCAGGCGCACGTTGTGGTTTTTGCTGCCGGTGAAGTAAGACAGCAGCGTGCCCCAGCGTGCGGCGGGCAAAACACGCAAATCCACCTGGACGCCGTTGTGCAAAACGACGCTGGATTTAGTGGGACCATGCCCGGAAACCGACTCCACCTGGGGCAGACCAACAAAGGTATCCATGATGTGGGCCGATTCGTCGGCGGCCACCAGCAAATCTATATCGCCAATGGTTTCACGCATCCGGCGCAGGGAACCGCCTACGGCCGTTTTAGTCACGCCCGGCAGTTCGGCCAACACAGCCAAGATTTCCCGCGCCAGCGGCCACGCTTCGCCCAGAGGGATACGGCCGTCGCCGTGCCGTGCCAGGGCTTCAATGGCGGCCGCCAGTTTAGCTTCCGATTTCGCCCCCAAACCGGGCAGCTCGCGCAGTTTGCCGGCTCTGGTCGCTTCCGTCAGTTCGGCCAGCGTGGTGATGCCCAGAGCGTCATAGATTTGTTTGACGCGCTTGGGACCCAAACCTTCCACGCGCAGCATGTCTACCAATGAAGGGGGAATCTCCTCGGCCAATCGTTCATAAAACGCCAATTTGCCGGTGGTGAGCATCTCTTCGATTTTCTCGGCCAATGTTTTGCCGATGCCCGGAATCTCCACCAACGCACCCTCAGCGTACACCTGGTTCAGGTCCCGCCCCAGCGCTTCAATGCTTTCGGCCGCCCGCCGGTAGGCCAGCACGCGGTGAATCTGATCGCCGCGAATCGCCAGCATTTCGGCAACCATTGTAAAAGTATCGGCCACGTCACGATTTTTCATCATGGCCCTGATTATACCGCGAAAGCGCCGCTATGAAATAACCCCCAGAACAAGAAGGAAATGTCACCCAAAAGCCACTTAATGAACACTTGAATGTGTCGTTTGTCGCTTTTGCTTTCCTTTGTTAACATAGCAACCCAACTATTTCCTGAAAGCTCCCAACATTACAGCACCATTTTATTGTCTATCTCGACAAATAGGAGGAGAGATATGAAAAGCAGATATGTGTTATTGGTTGCTATCCTGATCTTTGGGGTAGCCCTGGTGGCGTGTGACGCGCAGACGGCACAACAAGTGCAAGATGCGGCCCAACAAGTTGCACCCACCGTTCAGGCGGCCGCTGAGGCAGTTGCGCCTACTGTCCAGGCGGCCGTGGAAGAACTCGCCCCAACGGCGGAAGCGCTGGTTGGCGAAGTCACCGGCGCTACAGAAGAGCCGGCCGAATTTGTGCCGACGTCTGTGGCCGCAGAGAACTGCGATTACGGCGGCAAGATTTTGTCCATTGAAGCAGTAGATGAATTGACCGTACAGTTCAACCTGTGCAAGACAGACCCCGCTTTCCTGGCCAAAATCGCCTTCACCCCCTTTGGCATTCAGCCGTCTGAGTGGATCGAAGCCAATGGCGGCACCGGGTTACTGCTGGAAAAACCCATCGGCACCGGCCCGTACATGTTGGACCAATGGGTACGCGGTGATTCGATCATCTTCAAGCGTTTTGCCGATTATTGGGGTGAATCAGCAGCGGCGGAAACGGCCGTACTCCGTTGGGGTACCGAAGGCGCCGCCCGCCTGTTGGAACTGCAAGCCGGCACGGTAGACATGATCACCAACGTCAGCCCGGATGATATTCCCGGCGTGTTGGCCGATCCCAACCTGCAACTGCTGCCCAGCGGCAACCCCAATGTCTTCTATGTTGGCTTCACCAACACCTTTGCCCCCTTCGACAACCCAGAAGTGCGCCAGGCCATTGCCATGGGCATAGACAAGCAGCGCATCATTGACAACTTCTACCCCGAAGGTTCGCAAGTAGCCGATTTCTTCACCCCCTGCTCCATTCCCAACGGCTGCGAGGGCGACCCCTGGTATGAGTTTGATCCCGTCGCCGCCAAAGAGATGTTGGCTGCCGCCGGCTATCCCGATGGCTTTGAGACCACCATCTACTACCGCGACGTGTTCCGCGTTTACCTGCCGGAACCCGGCCTGGTAGCGGTAGAACTGCAAAGCCAACTGCAAGATAACCTGGGCATTACTGCCAGGGTCGAAGTCATGGAATCGGGCGCGTTCATTGACGAATCCACCAGCGGCCGGTTAAATGGCATTCACCTGTTGGGCTGGGGCGCCGACTATCCCCACGTCACCAACTTCCTGGACTTCCACTTTGGAGCCAACAACACCCAGTTTGGCAACCCGCACCCGGAAATCTATGAAATCTTATTAGAAGGCGCGCAAATCGCCGACGTGGATGAAGCCGCCCCATTGTATGCTCAGGCCAACAACGCCATTCGCGAACTGGTTCCGTTGATCCCAGTCGCCCACGGCGCCTCGGCTGATGCGGCCCTGGCGACTGTGAGCGGCGCTTACGTGCCGCCCTTTGGCGCGACCCAGTTCTACAAACTGGATCCCGGCAAAGACACACTGGTCTTTATGCAAAATGCCGAACCGATCAGCCTGTTCTGCGCCGATGAGACAGATGGGGAATCGTTACGGCCGTGCCAACAAGTGGTAGAAACACTGCTTGAGTACATGGATGATTCCGGCGAAACCCAACCCGAACTGGCAACCGCCTGCACCAGCAATGAAGACGCCACCGTCTGGGTTTGCACCCTGCGCCCCGGCGTCCTCTTCCATGATGGCTCCCGGTTCGACGCCAATGACGTCGTCGCTTCCTGGGCGGCCGGCATTGACGCCTCTAACCCCAACCACGTCGGCAATACGGGCAGCTTCGACTACTTCTCTTACTTGTGGGATGGGTTCATTAACGCTGTTTTAGAAGAATAATATCCACCCCTTGAACTAGATTCCTGCCTAAAATGCGGGATGGCATCACAACTTTATCGCCGCTATGCCATCCCGCATTTTTCTTATGTTGGGCAGCTAACCTGCACCATGATTCAATACACGATTCGCCGCATCTTATTAGCCATACCGGTCATCTTTGCTATCCTGGTAGTGACCTTTACCCTGGCCCGCGCCATTCCTGGCGATCCCTGCAAGGCCATCTTGGGCGAAAAGGCAACAGCGGAAGCCTGTGATCGTTTTACAAAAGATTTTGGTCTGGATAAGCCGGTTTACGAGCAATTTATCATCTACGTCACCAAGATGCTCCAGGGTGATCTGGGCAAGTCTATCCGTTTCGGCCGGCCGGTCCTCACCATTTTATTAGAGCGCCTCCCCACAACCATTGAGTTGGGCCTGGCGGCCATGTTTATTGCGGCGATTGTGGGCATACCGGCCGGCATACTTTCGGCCGTGCGGCGTAATTCGATCATTGACGTCACGACGATGATCGGGGCCAACATTGGGGTTTCGCTGCCTGTGTTCTTTTTGGGGCTGTTACTGATTTATTTGTTTGCGGTAGTCCTAAAGGACACACCGTTTTCCTTGCCCCCCTCTGGCCGCCTCTCCCCCGGCGTTTCACCCGTCCCGTTTTATGAGGTGTATAACCTGACGGTGGTGGAGGGCAGCGTCCGGCAGCAGTTTTTCAGTTTTCTCGCCAAGCATTACGTGTTTAATTCGCTCATTACCTTCGACTGGAAAGTGTTGAACGACGCGCTGCGGCACCTCATTCTGCCGGCCGTGGCGCTGAGTACCATTCCACTGTCTATCCTGGCCCGGATGACCCGTTCCAGCATGTTGGAAGTGTTGGGGTTGGATTATATGCGCACCGCCCGTGCCAAAGGATTAACCGAACGTACCGTCGTCTTGCGGCATGGGCTGCGCAACGCCCTTTTGCCGGTTATCACCGTAGCCGGGCTGCAACTGGCGGCTATCTTAGGTGGTGCGGTGTTAACAGAGACCATTTTTGGACTGGCCGGCGTTGGCCTGAGCGTCTACGAAGCTATCACCTCGCGTGATTTTCCCATCATTCAAGGGTTTGTCATTGTGATTGCCCTGATTTACGTGACGTTCAATCTATTGGTAGACCTCTCCTACGCAGTCCTTGATCCGCGCATTCGGCTTGACTGATCTTTTTACGGCAGCTTCCGCAAAGGCGACCAATGACCACTTTTACACGACTGGACAAGTAACATGGCGAACGTAGTTGAGCTTCCTAATGAACTAATCCTCCCAGAAGAATCGCCCAGTTTGTGGCGCCTGACTTTGCGCCGGTTGCTGCGCCAACGTTCGGCCATATTTGGGTTAAGCATTTTGGCAGTGCTGATTTTTGTGGCGACTTTTGCCCCCCTCATTGCCCCTTATGACCCCACGGAAGTCCTCATCGGCAAAGAAGATGTGCGTAAGCGAGAAGCACCCTGTATTCATCTGTTGGGCTGCCCCCCGGAAAAACCACAGCATCTGATGGGCACGGATGGCAACGTGCGCGATATGTTTAGTCGCATTGTCTATGGCACACGTATCTCTCTGCAAATTGGCCTGATCGTGGTGTTTATTTCCTCGACTTCGGGCATTGTGTTGGGGTCTATTGCCGGTTATGCCGGTGGCTGGATTGATAATTTGATTATGCGCCTGATGGACATTGTGCTGGCCTTCCCTTTCTTTTTGCTGGCGATTGCTCTGGTTTTTGTCTTAGGCCCCAGCCTGAGCAATGCGATGCTGGCTATCGCCATTATCAGTATGCCCACCTATGCGCGGGTGGTGCGTTCGACGGTGCTGTCTATTCGGGAAATGGACTATATTCAGGCGTCGCGGGCTTTGGGGGCGACGGATTTAGACATTTTATTCAAGCGTATTTTGCCAAATGCGATGCCGCCATTGATTGTGTTGGCAACATTGGGTATTGCCACGGCAATTTTGGATACAGCCGCGTTGTCTTTCCTGGGGTTGGGCGCGCAGGAACCGATGGCGGAATGGGGCACGATGTTGGGGCGGGAGCGAAACCAGATTTTTAGCGCGCCACACCTGGTATTGATCCCCGGTTTTATGATCTCGATTACCGTTTTGGCCTTTAACCTGTTGGGGGATGGGCTGCGAGATGCTTTGGACCCAAGATTGATGCACAATCAATAGTCATGACCAGATCTTAGACGTTCAGGGTGGGTAACGGCCGTTCCCCGGACCATCTTCCCACCTTTAAACGTGACATAATTCTTGACTCCACATAATGTATGGCTATAATGTGAGTTATGTTAGCTTACGCAAAGGCGTTGTTGGTCATGCCTGCGTGGCTGCGGGCGTGGCTGCAACAATTTCTGTCGCTCTTAGGGATTCTAAGCCCGCAGCAAATTGCCTTAGGCGTTTTAAAAGGCTCTTTCGACACCCTGCTTCTTGTTTTGCTGGGCTTTGGCTTCGTCGCCGGAGGGCGCATGGTGATGGACAGCCAATACACACTGCCCAGCTCTATCCAGACAACCGCTCTGAAATGGGCGCCCATCGCTGACCGCATTGCCCGCAAGGCAGACATCCCCCGGGAAGTACCATTGGTCTTGTGGTTCAAAGAGAACAGTATGTTGGCCGTTAATCCCGACAATTGCACAGGCATCGTTGGCGCGTATGATTTGGTACGTTCTGGTGAACGCCCCTGCTTCGCGCCTGGCCCCATTTCAGACATTGAAGTGGCCGAGCAGTTGGTAATTGCCGCCAGCGAATTTAAGAAGCGCTGCCCGGACATCACCTATTACACCCAAAACCCGGACATGATCAAACGCTGCTACTTTGCCTATAATGCCGGGATGGGCGCGGCCGCCCGGCTGGACGCCAACCAATCAGCTTATGTCATGAACAACTACGACGCAGCGCACACCAACATGGTGTACTCCGACGTGGAGTTAGGCACGGTGGTGGTAAAACAGTTAGGGGCATGGCCAACCCATCTGGCGATGCAGAGTTTGGTGGTGTCGCAGTTAGACGTGGCCGGGGAGGAACGGCCGTTCTCCCTGGCAATTCTTGATGTCAGCACCCGCCTCTACGACTGGGCCAGCACTTCCGCCGCCAAACTGAGCAATACCGTCTGGGGTGTGGATGGCGAAATGGCTTTCCCGGCCAGCCGCAGCCTGGATCAAGAAGCGTGTATTGGCAAAGCCCATACGCTGGGCAACATCACGTTACGCCCCCGCCTGAACCCGGTCGCATTTGCCCCTACGCTGACTCAGGACGTGCATGGTTGCAGCTACAGCCTGCCCGGCGTAGATATTTCCAGCAGCGACAGCACAGCTATTTTGCAAGCGCCCATGCCCGGTGAGGTTTCCACCTTCACCGACCGTTGGTACAACACAACCATTCGCATTGAAAATGACGAATGGATTGTTTGGCTGCTGCACCCCCGTTCCTATTTGATCGAAACCGGTCCTGTCAAACGTGGGCAGGCGGTCGGCGTCATGGGCGCGGTCGGCTACGCCACAGGACCCCACGTCCATTACACCATTTTCGATAAGGTGAACGAAACGTTTGTTGACCCGCAGGAATTTTTACCCTGACCCGGTAGAGAAGAGAAGCAAGGAGTATCATTATGAACCTGGATTTAGGACAACTGTTGCGGTTTATTCCTCTGGTCGTCGGGCTGATCTTGGCTTACCATCTGATTTTCAAGGTTCAGCTTCCCAGCAAAGGCATATGGTCCATTATCACCTATGTCATTGGCATCTTGCTGGTATTTTTGGCCGTCAGTTTTATTATCACCCAGGTTTTTGCCACATGGGCCAACGATCTTCTGGACGCCGGTGGTTCGTCTGAATGGCAGCAGGTGATGAACACGTCCACCGGCATTCTGGACTCTGCATTCAACACCAATTCTGGCGGTTCTGGTGGTTCTGGATCCGGCTTTGTCCCATCGCCAACACCACCCACGTTAATTATTGTGACCCCAACGCCTGTTGGCGGCGGCGGTGGCGGTGGCGGTGGCGGCGTCATTTATTACACAGTGGTCCAGGGCGACAATCTCACCAGCATCGCCGGCCGTTTCAATACCAATGTGGCGGCGATTAAATCGGCCAACGGCCTGACATCTGACCTGATTTTTGTGGGGCAGGTGCTGTTGATTCCGCAGTAGGCACGGCCGTTTGTGGCGGTTGTGCAGCAAACCTGTCGGATCTAAAGGTCATCTATGCGTAACAGTGACATTTCTTCAGGGCCATTGGGATGGGCGAAAACCAGGTGGAAGCGATTGCCCACCAATTTCCGCTGGCATATTGAGGATTCTTTTCAGCCGGAGGATATTTCGGAGCGGCTGCTGCCGGGGGAAGTCCCCATTCTGCAAATTGGTCTGGCCTGGTACCGTGCTTTTCCGGCCAACATCATTTTTAGGTACCTGAATTGGTTGATTGCGATCGGGGTCGTAAGTACGGCCGTTTTCCTGGTTTTGGGCTACCTGCAAAGGTTGAGTTACTGGTACGCTGTCGTTCCGACGGCCGTTTTGTTCAGCATTGTTTTGGGCAGCGCCCAACAATATATTGTCTACAACCAATGGCGTGTCCTCAAAACGAACAAACGGCTGATCATCTCCCTACCCCAACCGAAGGGGTTCCCCCTGATTGACAACATCGAACTAAAAGGAATGCCGGCCGTCATAGACACCAACTGGTCGCGTAATCCAGCCTGGCGCGTTTTTCAGTTTTTTACCGGCGCGCGCGACATGTACATCAGCATGGTGGCTTATCGGTTTAATGAAGACACCGCTCGCGTGGGCGACGCGCTCATCATCCCGGACGTAACGCTGCACGACGTGTTGGAGTTTAAAAAAGTGGTATTTGGCTGATACCCAAAGCCGTGCCAATAAAAGCAAAAAGCGCTCCCTTAACCGGAGCGCTTTTTTTGATTGCAAAAAGAGACTGTATGAACGACGCTGCACCACCACAAATGAAAATAGGTGTGTTTCATTCTCTTGAAATCAGTGACTAGCCGCCGCCTGAGCGTTCGACTGCCTCTCGATAGGCTCAAGAGCCGCTCACGCCGAAGTCCTGTCGCAGGTCGAGGCGACACTGGCAACGGTTATGACTTCGACAAGCTCAATCTCTGTCTTTCTATAAAATATTCGAAGGTTTGCCAGCCAGCCTAACAAACAAATCAACCTGGAAGTCACTCAATCTCGCCCAAATAAGGCTCGATTTCCATTGCCTCCGGCCCTTTGCGGGTTTCTTCAATGTCATACAAAACCCACTGCCCTTCGTTCAGGTCTTCTGGCCGTCCGACGGTGCTGGACTTATGGAAAAATATCTCTTCGCCGGCGCCGCGAACCAGGAAGCCATACCCTTTTTGTGGGTTGTACCACTTTAACCGGCCGATATATTTGCCGGTCTGAGGGTCAATCTGAATGGTAAAGTCAACGTCCATATCGCCCGGCCCAGCAGCACTGGCCGGCCCACCGTCACGGGCCGGCGGCGCGGCCGACACGGATTGGCGTTCAGGGCGCTCTGCCCGCTCTGCCCGCTCCACTCGGTCCGGCGGTTCAGAATAGTCGCCCAACTGGGAGAGATAATCTGGCTCTAATGGCAAACCAGCCTGGCTCAAACGGCGCTGCATCTCGACAGTGAAAATAAATTCACGCCCGTCCTCATCTTTCGCCCTACGGTCTCTAAAGTTCATCCTCTCTCGTCTCCGTTCGTATAAGTGGTGAAAATCGTTCGTTTTACGATTATAGCGTTTTTTCTGTCATTCGGTATGACGGTTTTTAGCGGCGCACGGCCGTATCAATGAATCAGCGTCAGTTGTTGGGGTACGGCCGTGTCCCCCTCAGCCATACGCTCTATTCTCCCAACGATGGGCAGCGCCCCCGTGATTCGGTTGCGATCTTTCACTTCCCACAAAGGCTTGGGCTTGACAGAGCGGCTGCCAGCTTCTATATGTCCCAACGGGACCGTTTTGGTGGTTCCAACGGCCGCTGTAATAATCAATTTCATGTCCAATGAGCCAACCACTGCCGCCGCCACTTCCGCCGCCCCCGTGGGCAAACGCATATTAATGACCCCCTGCCCATACCGGCCCTGAGTGGGATACTGGTCTAGCGCCGTCACCTTAGCCAGACCATTGTCGGTGATGCTCCAGAGATACGCCTTCGGGTCCACCAGCGCCATTGCCACCAACCCATCGGCGTCGTTGGCTAATTTAATGCCCATCACGCCACCGGCCGGCAGCCCCATGGGGCGCACTTCCTCTTCTTTAAAGCGAATCGCCTGGCCGGAAGCAGTTACCAACAACACCTCATCCTCGCCAGAGGTCACTTTTGCCCAACCCAGGGCGTCGTCATCGGCCACGTTGATAACCGTAAACGGCTCAGTGGTAATGCCCGGCAAATCAGCCAGGCGCACCCGCTTCACCACCCCGGACAATGTCGTCAGGAACAGATACCCTTCGGCCTCCAGCGGCAGAGCCAGGGCCGCTGCCAGGTGCCGCCGCCGGGTCAGGCCGGTCAGTTCGGCCCAATGGGTTCCCTGCCCAAATTCACGCGCCTGCGGCAGTTGGTAAACAGGCAGACTAACCGCCTGTCCGTCGGCCGTAAACAAATAAAGAATGTCTTGGGTATTGGCTTCCAGCAGCGCTTTGGGCAGTTCGTCTGGCTTGGTGGGCACAGAGATAACCTCCGGCGTGGTGGTACGCGCTGTCGTGCCTTTTTCGCTCACCATCACCCACACTTGTTGGTCTGGCAGCAGGTCCGAAGCCGACACAATTTTGCTCTCGCCGCTGGCAACGATTTGGGTGCGACGGGGGGTGGCGTATTTTTGGCGCACGGCCGTTAACTCTTCCTTAATCGTCTCGCGCATCATCTTCGGGTTGGCAATCAACCGCTGCAAATATTTGATTAGTTGCAGTTTCTCCTGATGCTCTTCCTGAATTTTGCGCCGCTCCAAACCGGCCAACCGCCGCAGCTGCATGTCCAAAATCGCCTGCGCCTGCTCCTCAGACAGCTTAAAACGGCTGCGCAAATTGGCCCGCGCCGTCTCTACGGTGCGCGACCGGCGAATGGTATCAATGACTTCATCCAGATTATCCAGGGCGATCAGCAGCCCCTCCAAAATGTGCGCCCGCTGCTGCGCTTTCGCCAGATCATAGGCGCTGCGCCGCTGCACCACCTCCAGCCGGTGTTCCAGATACACCCGCAGCGCCTGTTTCAAGCCCAAAATACGTGGTTCACCATTCACCAACGCCAACAAGGAGATGCTAAACGTGCTCTGCATCGGCGTCAGCCGGAAAAGCTCCGCCAGCACGCTTTCTGGTTCCACGTTGCGCGTGGTTTCCAAAATAATGCGCATCCCATTGCGATCCGACTCATCGCGTAAATCCGTCAGGCCATCTATCTTGCCGTCGCGGTGCAGGTCGGCGATACGGCCGAGCAAATTGGTTTTGTTAGCCTGATACGGCAGCTCCGTAATGACAATACGCGACTTGCTCCGCTCCATGCGCTCTACGTGGGCTTTGGCCCGCACCGTTACATGCCCCCGGCCGGTGGCATACGCATTGGCCAGGGCATCTGTTTCATTCTCTTCCCCTTTATAACGAAAAACCAGGCCCCCCGTTGGAAAATCTGGCCCTTTCACATACTGCATCAAATCACCCACAGAAATGTTGTCCAGGTGTTCCCAATTGTCCAGCATGTGAAACAGGGCATCTACCACCTCGCCCAGATTATGCGGCGGGATGCTGGTGGCCATGCCCACTGCAATGCCCGATGAGCCATTTACCAGAAGGTTGGGCATGGTCGCCGGCAGGACGGTCGGTTCGCGCAGTGAATCATCGAAATTGGCTGAGAAGTCTACCGTGTCTTTGCTGATGTCTTCCAGCATATCAAAGCCAATCAGCGACATGCGCGCTTCCGTATAGCGCATCGCCGCCGCCGGATCACCATCAATCGAACCAAAGTTACCCTGGCCGTCTACCAGTTCGGCGCGCATGGAAAAATCTTGCGCCATACGCACCATGGCATCGTACACCGATTGGTCGCCGTGGGGGTGATATTTACCCAGCACCTCGCCGACCACACGCGCCGCTTTACGGTAGGGCGTATCGGGGCGCAGGCCCATGTCGTACATGGCGTATAAGATGCGGCGCTGCACCGGTTTCAGCCCATCGCGGGCATCGGGCAAAGCGCGCGACACAATAACACTCATGGCGTAGCTGAGGTAGGATTCTTTCACTTCCTGTTCGATGTCAATTTGTTTTACTAGTCCGATTTCCATAAGTCGCTGTTGTATCCGGTTTTGATTTGAGCGCCATCACGACCTGGTAGGGTTTTGCAATTCTATCGGGCCTGGGCGGGCAGTGGTAAATAGACAATTTCCGTAATTTTAAGCAAAGAACCACAATCCATCTGGCTGTCACTGCCAGAGGAATATTGAAATATTTGTTCTATTTTTGGCGCTAACTATAGGCAATTTTAGGAAGTGTGTCAACCGGCCAATGCCGTCCGAACCCCAGGAAAATTGCAGTTCATTTTATCATCTTTGGCGCTGTGCCTACCAGTCGTCTGGTGATTCTACGTAAACATACCCATTTTCCACTTTGACGGCAAAAGTTGGCACAGGCGATGTGGCCGGCAGGCACAAGGCCCGGCCAGATCGAATGTCGAACCGGGCGCCGTGGCGGGGGCACTCGATCTCATGGTCGTTCAGGTTCCCATCTTCTAACGGCCCATCATCGTGGGTGCAGCGGTCGGCGATGCAGTAAAATTGACCGTTTACGTTAAAAATGACGACGGTTTCTTCAGCGAAATCATGCCACAGGCGTTGGCCGGGGGGAATATCTTCAATGGGAGCTATTTTAATAAATTCGGTCATGGTTATTATGATGAGATGGTGGCTGCCCCGGTTTTTAGCACAGTTAGCGGCAGCAGGGCGCATTTGCGCCGCACCATGCTGAGGGGAACGCCTACCAGAGTAAGCAGCCGTTCGGGCGAAAAGTTGTGAATGTCTGTGAGGGTCATGCCTTTGATTTCTTCGGTGAGCAGCGAAGCGGATGCCTGGCTGATGGCGCAGCCTTGTCCTTGCCAGACAACCTGGGCGACACGGCCGTTATCATCCAACTTCACATCTATCCGAATCATGTCACCGCAAAGGGGATTGTCTTCTTCGTAGGAAAAATCGGCCGTTTCCAGTTCGCCAACATTTAGCGGATGCTCAACTAGATTGATGATCTGCTCTCGGTAAATATCCATGGCGTACCTTTCTCTAACGCTGCTGCTTGCTGCCGATGGTTATAGGCGGAAAAGTTTGCGGGCATGGTGCAGACTGGCGACCAATTTGTCTATTTCGCCGGTGGTGGTGTGCAGGTAGAAGCTGGCCCGCGCTGTAGCGCCAACGCCTAGACGTTGGTGTAAGGGCATGGCGCAGTGGTGGCCGGCGCGGATGGCGATACCATCTTTGTCCAGAACTTCGGCGATGTCGTGGGCGTGTATGCCCGCCAGCGCGAAGGTGGCGACGCCGGCGCGCTGCGAAGCGGGTGGCCCATAGAGCGTAATGCCGGGTAGTTCACTGAGGGCTTCCACGGCGTAATGGGTGATGAATTGTTCGTGGGCGTGAATGGCGTCCATGCCGATGTGGCTGAGATAGTCTACGGCCGTTCCCAGCCCAATGCCCTCGGCAATGCTCGGCGTGCCTGCTTCAAACTTCCAGGGCAGGTCGTTCCAGGTGGAGCCGGCCAGGGTAACACGGCGAATCATGTCGCCGCCGCCCATGAAGGGAGGCATGGCTTCCAGCAGGTGCTGCTTGCCATACAGGATGCCGATACCGGTGGGGCCGCACATTTTATGGCCGGAAAAAGTCATGAAGTCGCAGTCCCAGGCCTGCACGTCTACGGCCGTATGGGGCACAGCCTGCGCGGCGTCTACCATCACCACCGCGCCCACCGCGTGGCCGGCCTCCACCAACTGCCGGACCGGGTTGATGGAGCCGAAGACGTTGGAAACGGCCGTAAACGAAAACAACTTGGTCTTTTCCGTCAGCAAACTGCCCAGGTCGGTCAAATCCAACGTGCCATCCGGCAAAAACGGAATGTAGCGAATCACCGCCCCCGTTTCCGCCGCCAGCATCTGCCAGGGAACCAGATTGGCGTGGTGCTCCATTTCCGTCAGCAAAATCTCGTCCCCCGGCCCGACGTTTTGCCGCCCCCAACTATAAGCCACCAGGTTAAACCCTTCTGTGGCGTTACGGACATAAATTATCTGGCTGGCATCGGCCGCGTTGATGAACCGGGCGATTTTTTCCCGTGCGCCCTCATAAGCATTGGTGGCGTCTTCACTCAGCCGATGAATGCCACGATGGATATTGGCATTAAACTGCCGGTAATAGGCATTCATTGCCTCAATGACAACCTGGGGCTTTTGCGATGAAGCGGCGCTGTCCAGATAAACCAGGGGCACACCCGGATAGGCTTCAACGTCCAAAATAGGAAAGTCTGCGCGTATTTTTTCGATGTCTAACATGGGGCACATTGTATTGCGAATCAGGGGATACGCAAAACGCCATGGGTCACAAAAGCGTGACCCATGACGTTTAACGGATGATACACCAAAGAATAAGCGGCTGAAGCTACCGTTTGGCTTTGGAAGGATTTTCGATGGGCACGCCCACCAGGTTGCCCCATTCGGTCCAGGAGCCATCGTAGTTGCGCACGTTGGGGTAGCCCAACAGGTAAGTCAGGACAAACCAGGTGTGGGAACTGCGTTCGCCGATGCGACAGTAAGCTACCACGTTGTTATCAGGCGATAACCCCTGCTCTTCCTCATAGATGGCGCGCAGGTGTTCGGCCGATTTGAACGACCCATCTTCGGCCACGGCCCGACTCCAGGGCACGTTTGCCGCGCCGCGGATGTGGCCGCCGCGCAGCGCCCCTTCCTGCGGCGAACCGGGCATGTGCAGCAGTTCGCCGCTGTATTCTTGCGGGCTGCGCACGTCTACCAATGGCTGCCCGGCGCGCACATGGTCCAGCACCTGGTCGCGGAAGGCGCGAATTTTGTAATCGGCGCGGGCGGCGGGTTGGTAATCTGTCGGCGGAAACGCCGGCTTCTCTTTGGTTACCTCGCGCCCTTCGGCTATCCATTTTTGCCGGCCGCCATCCATGACGCGGCAGTCGGCGTGACCAAACAGCTTGAAGACCCAAAAGGCGTAGCAAGCCCACCAGTTGTTTTTGTCGCCATAAAAGACGACGGTGGTGTCGCTGCGGATGCCGTGTTTGCTCATCAGGCCGGCAAAAGAGGTCTCATCCAGGTAGTCGCGGCGGATGGCGTCGTTGAGATCGGCGACCCAGTCTACGTGGACGGCGTTGGGGATGTGGCCGGTGCTGTAGAGAAGCACGTCTTCGTTGGATTCGATGAGGCGCACGGCCGTGTTGTGTAAATTTTCGGCTACCCAATCGGTGCTAACCAATACTTCGGGGTGGATATACCCTTTATTCATTAATTCAGGTCTCCTTATTTGGTAGAGACGTTGCATGGCCTACAACGTCTCTACGCTCGACCGAAATTCAAATTTCGCCAGTGCCAATTCGTAAACCAACCAACTAACCCACTCCATTTAAGCGTTGATTTTCTCCACAATCCGGCCAAAAATGCGTTCGCGGACGCCCTCGAAAGGAATGCGGCGCATGAGTGGATCAAAGAAGCCTTGTACGGACATTTCTATCGCCGTTTTGCGCGAAATGCCCCGACTCATCAAGTAGAACAACTCTTCCGGGTCCAACTTGCCGATGGCCGAAGCATGGGTACAGCGTACATCGTCGGCTTCAATCTCCAGACCGGGGATAGAGTCGGCGCGGGCTGTTTTGTCCAGCATGAGGTTGCGGTTGGCCTGGAAGCCGTCAATGCGCTGCGAACCAGGCAGCGCTTTGATCATGCCCTGCCAGACGGTGCGCGAATTGTCTTTGAGCGCCCCTTTGTAGAGCAGGTCGCTGGTGGTATCGCCGGCGTTGTGGTTTTGTTGGGTGTCCAGGTCCAGATGTTGACGGCCGTTGGTAAAGAATATGCCGCTCATCCGACCCCACGCGCCTGGCTGGTCTAATTCCAGCGTTTGGAACGCCTTGGTCAGGCGCGTGCCCATCATGCTTGTCACCCAATCCAGCTTGCCATCACGGCCAACGCGGCCTCGTTCATGGTTTAGCTGCCACATGTTTGTGCCAAAATCTTGCAGCCCGGCATAGATCAGGCTGGCGTTGTCGCGCACCAACAGCTCAATGACGCCGTTGTGCAATCCTTGGCCGGCGCCATTGGCGGAAGCATACTCATCCATCAGGATGACTTCGGCGCTTTCTTCGACGACGACAAGGGTATGGGTGAAGGTTTTGCCGTTTTGCACCCACAAAACGCTGTGCAGCGGGGCGGCCGCCCGGACATTTTTGGGCACGTACAGGAACGTACCACCACGCCAGAAAGCGCCGTGGAGTGCGGCAAACTTACCTTCGTCCACGCGCACGCCTTCGGTCATGAAATATTTTTGGATGAGGTCGGGATGTTGGGCAACGGCCGTGTGCATGTCACAAAATATCACGCCCTGCGCCTGTAACTCGCTGCTCAGAGTCAGCGCCTTCACCACCCCATCCACTTGCAGCATATTGCCGCCCGCTTCATCCGTGGTAAGCTGCTTGCCCAAAAATTCCGGGATAGTCGCCTCGGCGCCGGCATCGCCATTTACCGACGGGCCAATATCGTCTAATTTTAAGCGGCGAATATCGGTCCGCCGCCACTCTTCCATTTGCGTGGTTGGCATCGGCAGGCTTTCATAGACGTCAAACGCCTGCAAGCGAAAGGCCAACATCCACTCCGGCTCATGTAAATAAGCCGATAACTGTTTCACTGCTTCTCGTGTAAATTTGTTCATCTTTGTTTGGTTTGTTGGTGATTGGGGCGGTTCGGCTCATCGGCTAACAAACCAAACCACCCAAAGAGAATGATGACTTCACCATTCACAATTCACAATTCTCTAGCCAATGCTGCCTTCCATCTGTAATTGAATCAGACGGTTCATTTCAATGGCGTATTCCATCGGCAGTTCCTTCACCAGCGGCTCAATGAAGCCATTGACGATCATAGAGGTTGCCATATCTTCGGGAATACCCCGGCTCATCAAATAAAATAGCTGCTCTTCGCCCACCTTACTCACCGACGCTTCATGACCGATGGTAACATCCTCGGCGTCAATTTCGATGTAGGGATAGGTATCAGAGCGGCTGTCTGCGTCCAAGAGGAGGGCATCGCAAACGACGTTTGATTTGCAGTTGACGGCGTTTTTCTCCACCTTCAGCAGACCACGATAAGAAGCCCGACCGCCGCCTTTGCTAATAGACTTGGAGATAATGCGGCTGGTTGTATTGGAGGCCACATGCACCACCTTGCCCCCGGCGTCTTGATGCTGCCCTTTACCGGCAAAAGCGATGGAGAGGATTTCACCATGCGCGCCTTCGCCAACCATGTAGACAGCGGGGTACTTCATGGTGATTTTGGAGCCTAAGTTGCCGTCTACCCATTCCATGGTGGCGTTTTCTTCGGCGATGGCCCGCTTGGTGACCAGGTTGTAGACGTTGTTGGACCAGTTTTGGATGGTGGTGTAGCGGCAGCGCGCCCCTTTGCGCACGATAATTTCGACAACGGCCGAATGCAGCGAATCGCTGGAGTAGATGGGCGCGGTACAACCTTCGACGTAATGGACATAAGCCCCTTCATCTATGATGATCAGGGTGCGCTCGAATTGACCGGCGTTTTTGGCGTTGATGCGGAAGTACGCCTGCAAAGGCATTTCCACATGCACGCCCGGCGGAACATAGATGAAGCTGCCGCCCGACCAGACGGCCGTATTCAGCGCCGCAAATTTGTTGTCATTAAAGGGGATAATCGTGCCAAAATACTCTTTCACCAGGTCGGGGTGTTGGCGCAACCCTTCATCCATCCCCAGAAAGACGACACCCTTGTCTTCCAAATCTTTCTTCACATTGTGGTAAACCACTTCCGATTCGTATTGGGCGGCCACGCCGGAGAGGTATTTTTGCTCGGCGTCGGGAATGCCCAATTTGTTGAAGGTGTCTTTAATATAGCTGGGGATGTCTTCCCAGTTATCGCCTTCACGTTCGCTGGGTTTGATGTAATAGTAAATGTTGTCGAAGTCAATTTCGCTCAGATCCGCGCCCCAGGTGGGCATCGGCCGGGCCAAAAAATGCTCATACGCCTTCAAGCGAATATCTAACATCCACTCCGGCTCCCCTTTCGATAGGGACATCGCCCGGATGATCCCTTCATCCAGGCCTCGTTTAGCCTTAAAAACATAATCTTCGACGTCAGAAAACCCATATTTCGTGGCGTAATCTGAATTGACGCCGGCGACAACTTCTTCTTCAGTTAGTTCGCGTTCAATATCTGCCATTATTCATACTCCGTACTGCATCCAGCATAAGCTAAATACTGTCTAGTGTCCGTATTCGGTAATCCGTAATCCATATCCCGCAGGGCGATACCTACGGATTACGGCATACGGACTTCGGTTTACGGCTGCTAAGCCGGTTCCACGATATTGTATTTCTCGCGCAGCCAGTCGTAACCCTGCTCCTCAAGTTTTAGCGCCAAATCAGGACCACCGCTTTCAACGATACGGCCGTCTAGCATAATATGGACACGGTCTGGTTTGATATAGTCTAAAATTCGTTGATAATGGGTGATGACCAACATCCCCATGTTCATCTCGCGGTACAGCCGCATGGCCCCTTCAGACACAACACGCAGGGCGTCAATGTCCAGGCCGGAATCCGTCTCGTCCATGATGGCGATTTTGGGTTCCACCGTCGCCATTTGCAGAATTTCCACCCGCTTTTTCTCGCCGCCGGAAAAGCCCTCATTCAGGTAACGGCCGGCAAACTTGTGGTCAATGCCCAACATGTCCATCTTCTCTTTGAGCATACGGCGGAAAGCGGGGATTGAAATGCCGCTGTCTTCCGGGTTTTCTGCCTGACGGCGGGAATTGATGATCTGGCGCAAGAATTTCGCCAGAGTCACGCCGGGCACGGCCGCCGGATACTGAAACGCCAGGAACAGCCCAGCGCGTGAACGCTCGTCGGGTTCCATTTCTAGCAAATCTTCGCCATCAAAAATAACCTGTCCGGCCGTCGGTTCATAAGAGGGATGGCCTGCCAGAGTATAAGCCAGCGTGCTTTTGCCAGAACCGTTTGGCCCCATCAGGGCGTGGATTTCGCCCTGCTTGATTAATAAATCAATACCTTTCAGAATGGGCTGATCGCCGATACTGGTATGTAAATTCTTGACTTCGAGTGCAACAGTCATCGGTAGTTGTGTCTCCTGATAATTTTGATAGACCTGTCAGGTCTTATGATAATCTCATGGCCTAAAATCAGGCGGATTATAGCATGTGGTCCTGTTAATGTCAATTTTTATTAAATTAATAATAAAAATAACTATAATTGACAAAACCCCTCACCCTTGCTATAATCCTGCCTGAATTAAAGAGGAATTTTTACGTGAAATCAGTTTCTAACAATCACAAACAAAGTACACGCGACGCAATTTTACACGCCCTGAAAAATGCCAGTCAACTCAAAGTAGAGGACCTGGCAGAGTTGGCGGACGTATCTCCTGTGACGGTCAGGCATCACCTGAACTCCTTGCAGGCTGACGGATTACTAACCGTAGACAGTGTGCGGCGGAAGGTAGGACGGCCGTATTACGTCTACAGCCTCAGCGAAGAAGGGCACGAACTCTTCCCGCAAAAATACGTCCACCTGACCAACATCTTGCTCGACGAGATGAAAATGCGTTTGCCCCAACAAACGGTAGATGACATCTTTGGCAGCGCGGTCGAACGCATCGTCGCCCGCCATCGGGACAAATTTGAGTCGCTAAACTTTGAAGATCGCCTGACTTATTTGATGGGTATTCTGTCCGACGAGGGATTCCTGGCCCGCTGGGAACTAATAGACGGCGAATACCACATTATCGAATACAGTTGTCCTTATCTCTCTGTGGGCGCAAACCACTCGGAGGTATGCACTTTGGATAAAGCATTGATTATCAGCGTCATGCAAGCGCCGATTAAGCAGCACCGCTGCATGTTAAATGGGGATGAGTGCTGCCAATTCTCCATTGACGCTGATGCAGTGAACAGCATCGGCGCCTAAACAAGGATGGGAGACCATGATTATTAGTAAAGATGAAGAGCTGATCGAATCTCTGCGCTCGGTGATAGACCCAGAAATTGGCCTGAATGTGGTCGAGCTAGGGCTGCTGCGGCAAATTGAGATTAACGAAACCAGCGACAGCGCCAAAATCACCATGATTTTAACCACCCCATTTTGCCCCTACGGTCCACAAATTATCGATCAGGTGCGGCAGGTAGGCCAGCAAGTCATGAGTGGCGGGGTAACGGTGGAAATCGGCACAGAACTGTGGGACCCTTCGATGATGGAGGAAGGCGCCGGCGGCGATTGGGGCCTGTTTTAGAATCGGTTTGCACACAACATTTCATTCGTTGCTAAAAAGCGGTATCATGCTCATGATACCGCTTTTTTTTTGACTGGCGCGATTCAACAAGGAGTATATGGAATTTTTCACCGCGCTCACTTTGTTTGGTTTTGGCGTTATGTTCTATCATTACGCGCTGTATCCATTGGTGATGGCCGTGGCGGCGAAACGGCAACGGCCGTCTACACCCCCACCTCCCCCCTTCACGCCACCCCTCAGCCTGATCATCGCCGCCTACAACGAAGCGCCGGTCATCGCCGCCAAGCTGGCAAACAGCCTGGCGCTGCACTATCCGCCCGGCCGGCTGCAAATCATCGTCGTGGCCGATGGTTCCAGCGACGAGACACCGGCGTTGGTGCGCGGCTATGCTGACCAGGGCATAACGCTGCTGTACGAGCCGGAGAGGCGCGGCAAAAGCGCGGCCATCAACCGGGCCATGTTAGCGGCCAGCGGCGACATTATTGTGCTTTCAGACGCCAACGCTTTCTACCAACCAGAGGCGCTGCTAAAGTTGACGCGCCATTTTCAGGACGGCCGTGTCGGCGCCGTGAGCGGACAAAAAACAGTGCAGTCGGGCGAAACGGCCGTCGGCCAATCCTCCGGCCTCTATTGGAAATACGAATCGGCCATCAAAACGTGGGAAAGCCGCGTCGGCAGCACCGTGGCCGTGGTCGGCGAGATGTTGGCGCTGCGCCGCAGCCTGTTCAGCCCCATTCCGACGGCCGTTATCAACGACGACGCCTACCTCGCCACCCTGGTGCTGCGCCAGGGCAACACGGTGCTGTATGAACCAGAAGCCATCTGCTGGGAAACCGCCTCATCGTCCACCGCCGACGAACTGATTCGCCGCCGCCGCATCAGCGCCGGACGCTACCAACTTCTGTTGACGCCCACCTGGTGGCCCTGGGGGAACCGGCTGGCCTTGTTTCAGCTTCTTTCGCACAAATTCCTGCGCCTGCTGCTGCCCTTTTTTATGCTGGCGGTGCTGGCGACAAACGTGACGGCCGTGCTGCGCCGTCCGTCCCATTTTTTGCTGCGGCTCACGCTTCTGAGCCAGATTTTTTTGTACGGACTGGCCGTCGTGGGTTGGCTGGCCGAGAAATACCACCAATCGGCCCGAATTCCGGCGGCCGTTTATTACATCGTCAGCGGCAATTTTTCCTCGCTGCATGGATTATGGCGCTTGCTGACCGGCAAACAGTCAGTGCTGTGGGAAAAGGCGCAGCGGGAGTGAAAGGCCGGTGTTCAGTGTTCAGTGGTCGGTTCAGGAAGTGGTTGGCTGTACACCGCCAAGGTTTCACGAATCATGCGCGCCGGGTCGAAACGGGTCTGCACCAGGGTATGGGCGGCGGCAGCCAGCCGGGCGGCCTGTTCTGGGTTGTCGTGCAGCCAGACCAGGCCATCGGCTAATGCCCGAGGATCGGTTGGGGGGACCAGATAGGCTGTTTCCTCGTGGGTCAGTAGTTCGGCCATGCCGTCTACGGCCGTTACCAACAGCGGCCGTCTATAGGCCACCGCCTCCAACATGGCATACGGCAGCCCCTCCGCCAACGACGACAGACAAAACAGGTCGGACGCGCTCAGAATCGCCGGAATGTCGCGGCGAAATCCGGCCAGATGGACGGCATCTCCCAAGTTTGCCGCAGCGATTTGCTGCTCTAGCTCCGGGCGCAAAAAGCCTTCGCCCACAATCAGGCAGCGCAAATGAGGGCGTTGGCTGACGGCCAACCGCATAGCCTCGACCAGATATTTGTGCCCTTTTTGTGGCTCCAGGCGGCCAACGGCCGTTACCACCCACGCCTCCCGCCCCCAGCCCAACGCTTCGCGCCAGCGCCAATCCGGTTCCTGGTCGGCCAGGGCGGCCAGGTCTACGGTGTTGTCAATCAGAGCCACTTCGGCCACGCCCAGATCATGCAAATAGCTCTGAATGGATTGGGAGACGGTGACAAAGCGGCAGCCCCACCGTTTATTCAGGCGCAACACTTGCTCGAACAGTTTGCCCCGATAAGAATCGGCCTGGGCACGGCCGTATGCCAGATGCACCGTAGATACACACACTGGCGTTCGCGCCCATTTGGCCGCCAACAAGCCCCACAACTGCGACTGTGGGTTGTGGGCATCCACCACCTGGAATCCTTCGCGTTCAATGATTTGTTTGATTTTCCAGGTCAGGCGCGGGTCGCCGCGCTTCAGCGCCATCGGCCGCCGCTGCAAGCCAGCCTGCTGCAAACGTTGGTCCAGCACCGACCCTTCAATGGTGACGACAGCGTAAGGGAAACGGCCGTCAAACGCCCGCGCCAGATCAAACACGCGCACTTCCGCCCCGCCATAGCGCTGCGCCAGGGCAATTAACAAAACAGGTCTTAGGTTCGTCAATAGAGTGCCTCAACTTGTGTCGCACAGATGAATAAGGCCATTTTACCGGGAAACGGCCGTTCACACACCCAATTGCACTTATGTCGTCCGTGTCCCGTCATTTCGTTTATAATGATGAGGCGTCATCTCATCACTTTACCGCCTTGTCTGGACGCCATCCGGCAGCCGGCCGGAGAAGCGGGAACTGATACCTGGGAGAAAGCCATTATGTTCAAACGGTTAGCAGCGCGTCAACAGGAGATCAACGTCGCCATTATCGGCATTGGTTCCATCGGCAATGGGCTGGTTTACCAATGCCATACCACGCCCGGCTTCAAGCCGGTAGCCATCGCCGACATCAAAATCGAGCGGGCCATTACCTGCGCCAACTGGCTGGGATTGGCGTATGAAATTGTAGACAACCCAACGGCCGTCAACGAAACCGTCCGCCGCGGCAAATTAGCCATCAGCGACAACGGCGACCTCATCGCCCAATGCGCCCAGGCGGATGTGCTGATCGAAGCCAGCAGCGCCATCGCCGCCGGCGGCCAACACGCCATCACTGCGCTCAAACATGGCAAGCACCTGGTGATGATGAATTACGAAGCCGACCTGTTGTTTGGGCCGGCGTTATTGGCGCTGGCAAAACAAAACGGCCGTGTCTACACCAGCGCCGACGGCGACCAGCCCACCGTCATCAAACGCATGGTGGACGAGATTGAATTTTGGGGCTTCGACCTGGTGATGGCCGGCAACATCAAGGGCTACCTGGACCGTTACACCAACCCCACCCTCATCATCCCAGAGGCCGACAAGCGCAACCTGGACCATAAAATGTGTTCCTCCTACACCGACGGCACAAAACTGGGGGTGGAAATGGCCGTATTAGCCAATGCGTTAGGGCTGCGCACGGCCGTTCCCGGCATGATCGGCCCCCGCTGCGCCCACATCCACGACATTTTCGACCAGTATGATTTCGCCGACTTGTGGCGCGACCGGCAGGGTGTGGTGGATTATGTTCTGGGTGCAGAACCCACCGGCGGCGTGTTTGTCGTGGGCTACACCGCCAGCAAATTCCAGCAGTTTACGCTGGATTGGTTCCCGCCCAAAATGGGGCCTGGCCCATTCTACCTGTTTTATCGCCCATACCACCTGGGGCACATTGAGGCGCTCATGGGCGTGGCCGAAGCGGTGTTAGACGGCCGTTCCCGCCTGCAGCCCGATTATGGTTTGCGCACCAACGTCTTCAGCTACGCCAAAAAGAATTTGCAGGCCGGGGAGACGTTGGATGGCATGGGCGGCTATGCCTGTTATGGCCTCATCGAAAACTATGCCGATGGGCAGTCGGCTGGCCTGCCCATCCTGCTGGCCGACGACGCCGTACTCAAACGCCCCATCGCCAAAGACCAGCCCATCACCCTGGACGATGTGGCCTACGACGCCAACGCCTTTCAGTTCCAGCTCTATTTCCAGGCCTTAGAACAGTCGCGGCGGGGATGAGAGGGCGGATGGCCCAACCCAAAGGAACAAACATGATGAACGACAGGCAAACGGCCGTTACCGTCCTCATCGCCACCTACAACAAAAGCAGCGCCCTGCGCTACGCCATCGAAAGCGTCTTGTGGCAAACCTTCACCGACTTTGAACTGTGGGTCATCGGCGATGGCTGCACCGACGACACGGCTGAAGTTGTCGCCAGCTACACAGACCCGCGCATCCACTGGCACAACCTGCCACAAAACACCGGCGATCAATCCGAGCCACACAACGAAGGGCTGCGCCGCGCCCAGGGCCAATACATCGCCTACCTCAACCACGACGACCTCTGGCTGCCCACCCATCTGCAAACCCTGGTAACGCACCTGGAACAAACCGGCGCCGACTTTGTGTTTTCGATTTTGGAGTGGATTATTCCCGGCCGCGACCCCTACGTCCTCATCCCCGACTACCCCGTGGCCCCCATTCCGCCCGAAGCAACCGCCACGCTGCACCGCAAAGACGTCATCGAAACCATCGGCTACTGGCGGCGACCGGAAGAAACCTACTCGTTCCCCCGCGCCGACTATTTTCGCCGGGCGCAGTTTGCCGGCAAACGCTTTGAACTGGTCCCGGCGCTGACCGCCCTGAAATTTGGCATTAGCAAAAAAGGGTATGGCGAACTGGTGCAGCAGCCGGAATATATGGCCAGAATCCGCCGTGACCCCGACTTTGCTCATAAAGAATTGGCCCCTATCCTGGTGCGCGTCCAGCTTGAGTTGGAGAACCACGTGCGCCCCAAACGCATCGCCGCGCAAAGCGTGATGACCCTCAAGCGCTGGATGGCCCGCCGCGGCCTGGACCCGGCGCGCATCCGTTTTTGGCAGTCACGCGGCCAACGCATCCGCCAATGGCGCAGGGGCCATGGGTTGGAGGGGTGAGTGTTCAGTGTTCAGTTCACTGAACACTGGTTATTGCATACTCTTCTAGGGTTGGTACTCAAACGCGCCCACATCGGGCGTCAGGCGGGGGTGGCCGAGGATGTCTTCGGTGGGGGCGTAGGTGGGGTTGGCTGTATCCAGGGCGGCGCTGCCGGGGCCGATCTGGCCGTAATTTTGCACCAGCCGGACAAAGGCTTCGCCAATGGTGCGGGAGTTGTCGGCGAAACGGCCGTTCTCCGGCTGCCAGCGCGGCGCAACAATGGTTTGCTGCCCCTCAGGCAGCAGCGGGTCGGCCACAATTCGCGCGACATCGTTGGTAAAATTGATCGGCTCGTCGCCATCGAAGGGGATAGCCTGCCCCCCATTCCAGTAGAGGTTATTCCCCAGGAAAAAGGAAGCCGTGCCGGTGGTGCGCGAAAAACGGTTCCAATCGCCGGGAAACTCCGCCCCCATCGTGCCGGTTGGGTCAGACCAGATGTTGTTGTAGAAGCGAATGTTCTCGTTCGGCAAATTGCCGGTTGTCAGACGGAAGGCAAACGATTTGGCCGGCATATCGCCAACGACGGTATTGTGCCGGAAGATGACGTCGCTTGAGCCAACCACCTTCAGCGCCGCGTGAATGACGTTGGCCGTGTTGCCCAGCATCAGATTATTCTCGATTAAAATGTTGTAGGCGTGGTAATAATTGCGCGGGCTGTTATCACCCATCGTCACAAAGCCATCGCCGTTATTGCCCGACCAGTTCAAGAAGACGTTGCGCCGGATAATAACGTTGTGCGTTCCCAAAATACCATCGGCGTCTTCGTCCACGTCCTTCATCAGAATGAATCCGGCCGTGTCATTCAGGTTCGGTCGGCCGCTGCCGGCAAAATCGTTAAAAAAGATGTTGTCCTGGATGGTGATATTGTAGGCGCTGGTGAGGTCAATATGCTCGTCCAGGCCAGATTGGTTATACAACACGTTGCCTTCAATGAGTATATCGTGAGCGCCGTTGTTAATTTTCAGAATATCGTTGTTGTAGCTGTCGTGGAGGATGTTGTTACGCAAGGTGACGTGGCTGCCGCCGACGCCATCATTCCGCACGTCCTGAATCTGGATGATGTAGCGACCGGCGCCTGATCCGGCGTGGGCGATGTCGAAGCCTTCGATGGTGATATCCCGGCAAAAGAAGCAGGTTATCACGCTGCCGGAATGACGCAGACGCGCCTGATAGGGAATTTCTGAACGGATGGTGATGCCTTCAGCCAGTTGGCGACGGATGTCTATTTGGCCGGTATATGTGCCGGGTTGGACCAGGATGATAGCGCCATCGAACACGGCCGTTACCGCATAGCCAATACTCCGCCACGGCCGGGCGGCCGTGCCGTCCCCCCCTGTATCACTGCCCGACGTCGCCACATAAAAGGTGTTAGACGGCCGGGTGATCATCGGTAAAAACACCGGCGTCGCCGTCGCCGGCGCGCTCGCCGCCAGGCCAACACCTGGCTGAACTGGAACACAACTTAAAACAAAACACACCAACCATACCAATAATCCAAAACGCAATCTTTTGCTGTTCATTACTCGGCCTCTGACTACCTTTAAAGTAAGGCCATATACAGTGAGTGCAGTGCCTCCGCGGTGCTGTCCAGGCCAAATTCCGCTACAATTTTTTGCCGCGCCCGCGCGCCTAATGTCTGTCGCACGGCCGTATCAGCTAATAGAGTAATAACAGCCTCTTGCAAATCCGGCAAGGAGTCCGGCGGAATCAGCCACCCAGAACGGCCGTGTTCGATGATGTCCGGCGCACCACCAACGGCCGTTGCCAGGCAGGGCAGCCCTGCCGCCATCGCCTCCAACAACGAATTGGACAACCCCTCCGTGGCCGACGGCAGCACAAATAAATCGGCCGCCGGCAAATAAGCGTCCACGTCATCTACGCGGCCGCCAAACAGTATGCCCGCCCCGGCCTGCTGCTGCAATGCGGCCGCCTCTGGCCCATCGCCCAGCAGCAGCAGCGTGGCCGCCGGATGCTGCTGTCGCACCGCCGGCCAGACAGCCAGCAGGTGGTTGACCCGTTTTTCGGGGACCAACCGGCCAGTAAACAGCGCCAGCGGACCCTCCGGCAAACCCAACTGCTGCCGCCGTTCCTGCCGCGCCGCCGGCGAGAGCGGGCTAAAGCGGCTCAGGTCCACGCCGTTAGGCACAAAAACGCGCCGCGCCGGCGGCACGCCAATTGCGGCCAACTCGGCGTCAATCTCCTGGCTGATGGTGATAAAGGCATCCACCTGCTGCCGGTAGGAAGCCAGACGGCGCGCGCCAAACGGCTTATGGCGCAAACGGTCCACATCGCCCATCGCGCCGCCGCGCAGCACTTTCACCGCCACCGGGATGCCGTATCGTTTTTTGGCGGCAACGGCCGTACTCAACGGCGAAAACAGGCTAAAGGCGTGAATGAGGTCTGGCGGATAGCGGCCGATTTCGGCCAGAGCGGAGAAGGTGAAGGAGAGAGCGGCCGTCAATTTGGGGCCAGGGGCGGGCAGGCGGTGAACCGGCACGCCAGCCACCACCTCATAAGCGGGTAATCCGGCATAACGGCGCGTGAGAATGCGCAGCTCCACACCGCGCGCTTGCAGCAGCGGGGCAACCATCGCCAACTGCCGCTGCGCCCCACCGACAATGGGGTGATATTCCAAGATAATCATATCAACGCGCAAACTCACACCTGACCATCCTGAAAAATCACCACACAGACAACCAACACCCTGTCACCTGTCACCTGTCCCCCTGCCTCCCGGCAAGCTGCCGATACAACACCAACTGCTTCTCTACCCACACGTCGGCGCTGTAAGAATCGGCTATTTTTTGGCGGGCGGCCTGCCCCATTGACGGCCAGACAGTGGGCGCTTCAACGAGACGCTGGAGGGCCTCAGCAAAAGCAGCGGGCTGCTGCGGAGGCACTAAAGTGCCCATCGTCTCGTCTATCACCAGGGGCACATCGCCAACGGCCGTTACCACACAGGGCAGTCCCGCAGCCATCGCTTCCAGCATAGACACCGGCAGCCCTTCCCAATGGGTGGTGCTGACGTAAATATCGCTGGCGGCCAACAGCGCCGATATATCATGCCGCAAGCCAAGCAGCATGGCTTTGTTTTCCAGGCCCAAAGCCGTGATTTGCGCCATCAGTTCGGCCTCTTGCGGCCCTTGCCCGGCAATCAGCAGGCGCGTTTGCGGGCAGGCGCGATGAACATCGGCAAAGGCAGTCAACAGGTCGAGAAAACCCTTGTGTGACCGTAAACGTCCAATTGCCATGAGGATGACGGCCGTTGGATCATCCACCAAAGAGGCGCGCAGCTGATCGCGTTCGCTGGCCGACAGCGGCGGGGGTAGGGCGACAGCGTTGGGCAGCACAAGCAGGTTATCCAGACCCAGGCGTGTCTGGTGGATGGCGGCAACTTCCTCGCCGACGCCGATCACCTGATCGGTGAGATGCGTGAGGACCCAGTTTTCGAGACGGCCGTGATAATAATGATTCTGGCTCGACAACTGGGTGCTGTGCAAGGTTGTCACCACCGGTGTGCCGGTCAGCCGGCCGGCGAATCCGCCCAGGATATTAGCGGCCGTCAGGTGCGTGTGGATGACGGCGAAGCGTTCCCGACGTACCAATTGGCACAGGCGGCGAAACCGAAACGGATCGATTAATCTTTTGCTGTGCAGGGGGATGACACGCGCGCCAGTGGCTTCAACAGCGGCCGACATGGCCGGCACAATTTTTTGCAAAGTGACAACGGTGAGTATATCCGGGCGACGGCCCAGTTCCAGGGCAAACGTGACGATTAGTTTTTCGGCGCCGCCCACGCGCAGTCCGTCTACGATGATCAGAATGCGCAGCCCATTCTCCGGGAAGGTCTCGGACTTTAATCGCATACGTTTTCTATTGTGAAGCTGGCGACGGGGAGATTGCCAACGATGGCGCGGGCGCGGGGTGGGTTTTTGTCTCCCCCTCTCCCTCTTGCATTATCGCCGTAACTGGCGCCGATTGTCGGCGCGCCCATTCGTAGCGCGCCACGTTGGGCAAGGCAAGACCGAGGCCGATAAACAACCAGAGGTAACGGGCATAAGCCAGGTGAAGGAAAATAGACCCCAACAGATAACCGATCAGGGCAATGCCCAAAGCGATAGAAATGTGGGCATAATCGGGCAGGTTCACGGCCTTGAAGGTCTGGCTGGCGAAGGCGACGCCCCGGAACAGGAACCACAAAATCGCGCCAAATGCCAGCAGACCCATCAGACCGGTTTCGGCGGCAATTTCCAGGTAGAGGCTGTGGGCGGCGCGCGCTTCAAGGCGTCTATCCAGGCCATAGTTTTGCGAATAATCCTGGTAGTTGGCGCTGAAGTTAGCCAGTCCTACGCCCAGAATGGGGTGATCGAGAAACATCTGCCAGGCGACGGTGGTTTCGCTGAGTCGGCCGCGGAAAGAGACCTCGCTGGTAACGGCCGTATCCCTCCCCGCCCCCACCAGACTGCCCAGCGTACCAATCCGGTCTGTGTACTGCGCCGGTAAAAATTGCCAGACGAGCAAACCAAACAGGACAAGGGCCAGCAAAAAGAAGCGGTTCAACTTCATGCGCAGCAGCATCAACAAAACAACCGTTACCAGGGCCAAAAAGCCGCCGCGCGAATAGGTAAAAATGATAGACAGGACAGACACCAGCAGCGTCCAACCGGCCAACAGCCGCAGCCAACCCGATTTTTCGTGCCACAGTCTATCCATTGCCAACGGGACGAGCGGCACGAGAATGAGGGCATAGTAGTTGCTGGACAGCGGCCCGGCAATGCGAAAATCGTTCGTGCCGCGGATGATTTGCTGCACGTCGGCCAGGGCGAAGCCGCCATAGCTGTTGGTAAAGGTGCCGGTTAGATGTTGGAAAGTGGTGATGGTCGCCAGAAACGCGCCGGAAGCCAACAACGCCCAAACAACCTGCCGCAACGTCTCTCCCTTCTGCAAGATCATCACAATGACCAGGACAATCAAGATGTCCTTGACGTAATTCACAAAAGCGGACTGGGCGGCAGCGGCATCGTTGGCATACAACAGAGAGGCGAAACTCACCAACCCGTAGACGCCCAGAAGCACGGCCGTTCTCGTCCACGGCGCCGGCTTTTTCTGCAACAGCAGCCAGCGGGTAAACACCACCAGCAGCAGCATGGGCACAAAGAGTTTGGCGACGGAGGGCGCGCCGTGATATTGCACCAGCACATCCGACAGGCGCGTAAATGTCAGAACCACCAACGCCAGCAGACCCAATTCCACGTAGAACAATGTCAGCACACCCACTGTCAGCCCGGCGAAGGCCACGAACAAATACAAGGGCTGGCCAACCATTCCGGTTAACAGTCCCAGAACCAGGCCAACCACCGCCGCCAGAGCGGCAAAGCCGAGGGCAATCCATTCTTTGGTTGGGGCAAAACGTGTCAGTATCATGCGCTGATAGCTCCTTTGGCCGGTTGGTGGCGGCTAAAAGCGGCCCGCAGACTGATAACAGCCTGGAGGACCACATCGCGCTGCCAAAACCAGATAATGCCGCCATACACCACAGCGCCCACAACAATGCCAGCCAGCAGCTGCCAGATGGGGGCAACGGCCGTCATCTGGTTCATCAGGCCGCGCACCGCCAGGGCCATTATCAGGCCGGCGGCCACCGCCGGCAAAAAGGTCGCGAAGAGAGTGCGCAGCGGTGTATGAAGCATGTGGGCCGCAACAACCAGGGTGATCAGGCCGGTGATGGCCGCCACGACCACCTGCGTCCAGGCGACGGCCGTAATTGTGCCCACCACCACGGCCGACCACCACAACGACGGCGCTAAGAGAACGGCCGTCACCAGCGACAGTTTGGTCAGAATGTCTGGCCGGCCCTGCGCCTTGTACACATCGCCAATGTTAAAGGTGATGGAGCGAATGAGGGTGTAAATGGCAATGGCCGCCAACACCGGGATGGCCTCGGCCCACTTCTCGGTGAAAAAGGTCAAGACGAGCGGGCGGGCCACCGCCGCCAACCCCAAAGCCAGCGGCACGGTAATCAGCGACATGTAACGCATGGTGATCACAAATCCCTGGCTCAGCGCCGCCTGATCGTGTCGGATTTTGGCGTAAGCCGGGAAGATGACCTGCCCGGCGTTGGCGACAAAATCTTTCACCAGCAGTTCCGGGATGCGAAAAGCCAGGGTGTACACGCCCAGCGAGGCGGCGCCCAACACCCGGCCCACAACCAGGTAATCCACCTGGTTGATAAACGTGCCCATGCCATTGACAGTGACGATGTTAGCGCCGTAGGTGAGCAAGGGTCGGGCAAATTGGCGATCAAACTGCCAGGCTGGCCGCCAGGGCGACACCCACCACAGAGCGAGCACCGAAACGGCCGTGCCCGCCACCTGGGCGATTACCAGGCTCCACGCGCCCAGCCCCATCAGCGCCAATAGGACGGCCGTTATTCCTTTGCCAAAGGCTTTGGCGATGTCGGGGACGAATTTACGCTTAAAGGTGAGGTTTTTGCGCAGCAGGGCGCTGTGGATGTTGCCAACGGCCGTGATGGGAAACGTGAGGCCCAAAACCCGCGTCAGGGGAATAATGCGTGGGTCGTTGAAGAAAGAAGCCGCCAGCGGGGCGACCAACCAGGTCAGACCAAACAAAACAATACCGGTAGCCACATTAAGCCAAAAGGCCGTATTCAACACTTTTGGATCGTCGCGGTAATAGATAACGGCCGCGCCAATGCCCAGATCATTCAACACGTCCAAAAAGCTGATGACAATCAGCGCATAGCCGGCCAGGCCAAAATCCTCCTGGATGAGCAAACGCGCCAAAATGACGGTACTGACAAACACCAGAAGTTTACCGCTGTAAGTGGCGGCGTACAGCCAGAAAGTGCCGTGTAAGGTGGCTCTGACGAGGCTTTGGTTGTTTTGATCAGTCGTCATTGAGTGGTACGTGTTCAGTGTTCAGTGTTCGGTGTTCAGTTGACGGCCGGATTGGAATGGCGAGTGGTCTCCGCAGCCGTTTCATGTTCTTCGTCATACTCGCGCTGCCGGTCGGTGAGGGAAACGTAGGCGACGGCCAGGACCGCGCCCACGGCCAGACCTAGAATGGCGGCAACCAGGGCATCGCGCAGCGGTGTGGGGCTGATGGGGCCTTTGGGCACGCTGGGAGAATCCAGGAGGGTGATGGCGTACATGAAATACAGCCCCTCAATGTATTCGGTAGAGCGCTCGCCGATGGCGTTGGCTATCTGCATAACGATTGCAGGGTCTGGCCCTTCAACGGTGACCTGGATGACGTTGGCCTCCGGCAGACCAACGGCCGTTACCGTATAATCCTCCATCACCGCCACCGATTCACCCAGAGATGCGACAGCCTCGCCGACGATGCGGTTGCTGCCAAATACTTCGGCGTAGGTGGTGATGATGGATCGGCGGTCCAGGGTGTCTAAACTGCGGAAATAATCGGTTTCGCTGGCAATACCAGCCTGGGGGCTGACGATGAAACGTGTCGTTGTGCGATAAATGCGTGGTGAGATGGACGAATAGATGAGCGAGGCCACCACGGCGACGACGGCCGTTAGCAGAATAATCCACCAACCCCGTTTTACAATTTGCCAATAGATATTTATTTGAGTCAAGGTTATTGCTCCTTAAAGCAGTTCAAATGGGCTGATTTGCTTTATCGTATGAATCACTTTCTTGCCGACGGAGATGATGGCAGCGACGCCAACACGTGCTGCCGGATGGTTTCGCCTACGCGGTCCCAATTGTAACGATCTTGAAATAATTGATAGCCATTGGCCCCATATGTCTCGCACATTTGTGGATTATCCAGCAAGGTGTGCAGGGCGGCTGTTAATTCAGGCACACTGTTGGGGGCAACCAGCCGGCCGTTGTACCCTTCTTTCACAAAATCGGGGATAGCGCCTACGGCCGTTGCCACAATCGGCAGGCGGTGGGCCATCGCCTCGATAAACGCCACGCCAAATGGCTCTAGCTGCGTTGGCAGACAAAAAACAGACGCTTCCTGATAATAACGGCTCACGTCGGCGACAGGAACCTGGCCTAACACCCGGCAGTTGGGCGCGTCGAGTTCCGGCGCTGCGCCGACAATGGTCAGGCGGGCCTGGGGCAAACGTTTTTGCACCTGCTGGAAAGCCTGCACCAGGTCTGGCCCGCCTTTGCGTTCCCAATCTGCGCCAACAAAGAGGATATGTTGCTGATGGTAACGGCCGTTATCGCCCACAGGCTGCGGCGGCACATTGACGCCGGCATAGACACAAACCACTTTTTCGGCCGGCAACCCATATTGCTCTATCAATGAATGCGAAATGTTGCTGCTGCGCGTGAAGACCAGGTTGGCCTCCTGGTACAGGCGGCGCTCCTGCGCCAGCCAGGCTGTGGAGTTGAGGCGGTGGGTGTTAAAACGGCCGTAACTTAAATTTGCCAGGTGGGTGTGATCCGTATACACAAAATGAGGCAGCCCGCCTGTATGGGCGTCAATCATAGATTGCAGTTGAAACGTAAACGCATAAGAGCCTGGACGCCGGGCCAAAGTCTGCTGAATCAGGCGTTTGGTTTGGGTAAACAGGTAGCTTGTGCCCCAAAACGCCTCGCCAACAGTACGATGCCCGCGCAAAATATCACGGCCGTAATCACGCAGCAGCGCCAGTCCGTTCATTATCATGACATCGGGGCGGCGCTTTAACAAGGCAGTCACGTCCAATACGTCCACCTCAAATTCGGGGAAAGCGGTCCGCAGCATATGGGCCACGCTGTCGCCCACTGGCGCTTTGGGAAAGACTCTGATAAACGCCAGCCGGTTTGCTACAGTTTGCGCAGCAGTCAATAGGCGCCTCGTTGGGTCAGAACGGCCGTTACCGTGTGCAGCAAAATCAAGAAGTCCAACCGCAAACATTGACGATCAATATAAGCAATATCCAGCCGAACCCGCTCGTCAAACTCCATCGAGCCACGGCCGATCACCTGCCACAAACCGGTGATGCCCGGCAGCACATCCAGCCGCTCCGTTTGCCATAATTCATACGTTTCCGCCGCAAACGAAGTCGGACGGGGTCCGACAAAACTCATTTCACCACGCCAGACGTTGATGAGCTGCGGTAGTTCATCCAGACTCGTTTTACGCAGCCAGCGCCCTACCCGCGTGATGCGCGGATCGGTTGTAATCTTGAAATCCGGCCACTGCAATTCATTTAAATGCATGAGTTCTTGCTTCATTTCTTCCGCACCCGGTATCATCGTGCGAAATTTAACCATCTGGAAACGATTGCCATCTTTGCCGGTTCTTAGCTGCTTAAAGAAAACTGGGCCGCCAGGGCTTTCCAGCTTAATCAACAAGCCACAAATGCCAATAATCATCAACCAAACTGGGAAAGAGACGGCAGCAAGCAGCAAATCCGTCCCTCGCTTTGCCAATTGATACTGCGATCCACGCAAAAGCGCCTGCTCTGCGGAAACATTCGTCCACCAGGTTTGTGGGTACTCTGCCGAAATGTGCGTATAGCTGCTGAATGTTATCTGGCTTTCATGTTCTAACGTATCGGTCTTTACCTCAAGATTTACTTCATAATCCAGACGATAACTCATAAATAATGCCTTCTTTACAACGACAAATGGTAAGATTACAATATTTGGGGTTGTGGTCGCATCTCACTTCCCAAGGCTGCCCTCCCGACCGAACCGCCAGCGGGGCAAAGATGCGGCCCGCTGCACCAGGTTACTGAAGATAGATACACGAATAATCAATAAATGCTACAACGAACCCTGTCTGGTGTCATCGGTTGGTTAGGGGGTTCTTATCTCCCCCAAATGGGGGAGATGTTATCTTATCATAGGCCGCTTCGCGTTTGGCCCGTGATTTGATTTTCACCATATTCCTCTACACGAGTCAAGATGGGCTGGTTGCCAGGGGCGGCATTCTCCAGGCGGGCTGCAGCCAGCGTGAGCAGCCTGTTGAACGTGAGGCCATCGGCGGGAAAAGAAGTGACGGCACAGGCGGGAACAAAACCAAATTCGCGGTGGATGGTTTGGGCCAATACGTTTGCCAATAGTTCGGCCTCGTGGGGTGGTGTTTCCGGGCAAATGATCACAAATCTCTCCTGGCGACGTTCTACCAAGAGGAGATCGGCCAGCCTTAGCCCGTGATTAATTACCTCACTGATTCTGGCTTTTTGGTAAGCAACTTGCAGATTGGCCGGTATTCCCACGGCCAAAGCTGGCGGCTGGGCTTTGTCTAGCGGGAAGGGATTAAAGACGATGAGACTTAACGGCCGTTCCTGCCGCCGACTCCGCCTCATCTCTTGCTGAACCAGGCGAAGGCCGGTTTCCGAATCGAGGGCTGGGGGAACGGCCGTGCCGATGCCTAGAACACGCTCGCCCCTGTGCAAAACCTCCAATTCCGCCGAAATCTCGTAAGCCAGACCAGCTATCAGCAGCAAAAAGAAAACTTCAACCAATAAAATGCCCAGATAAGTCCAATTCAGTCCGCCTGTTTCCAGCGCCAAAAATTTAAAGCCAACCCACATGAACACACCCGCCCCCAAAACAAGCCAGCGCGGGCTGCGCCGCAAACCTGGCGCCAGCAGAAACGTCAGCGTCATCAGGCCGAAAATAAGAAGGTCCAACGCCAACTGTGCGGAAGGAAACACAGCTATCATCTGCATACTAAAAAGCAGAAAACAACCAAAACTAGCCAAAAGGGCGGCAATTTTAAGGCGTAAACGCATGGCGACCGCCCTGACCATACGGAAATCTGACGACAACGCGGGAATTGATGGCCCCTCCCCTGGCAAATTCTGTTCGTCTCTTTCGATAATGTTTTGTAACCTGCAACACCATCTCGTTATCCTTCTTCCCAATACAGGCGGCTCTACTAAACCGGCTAAATCCATGCCAGACAAAATTTGGCGTTTAACCGTTTTGGTTCACAGGGTTACGGCCGTTTTGCCCACGCCATCTTGCCCACATTTTCCAATAAAAAACAAGTACCAATACAGAAGCGTTACGTTGCCCTGCTGCCATTTTAGTTTAGAGAATCCAACAACTTCTGTCCATTTGTTTTTAAGAAACACAAATCAAAACGCCAACAGAATATTCCAGGCAAGGCCTGGTCATCCTTTCGCCAGCAAAGGTAAAAACCAGGCCAGACAGTGGCGTTTTGGCCCGCCACCAATGTCATGCGATGGTTCGGCTGCGCTCACCACTATTATCCGTAGGCCGAAGTCCGTATCCCGTTTTTTGTTGGCATTTGCCAGAGGTGGCGCCTACGGATTACCGCTTACGGTTATGAGTTTGGTTGCTGCTTTTGCTAACAAGATCATACAGGCTTGAGGAGCCTGTCCGCTGGGACCGTTGGCTGTTTGTGTGGGGCTGTTGCTGCGCAGCAATTGCTTGAGCAGTCAGGGCAAATGCAACCGATCATTGCATTTTGGGTCTTCCCTCAAAATGGTCCAACCCGCGCCATAAATCCTTCAAACAATAATGGTCGCATTGAGTTTAATGAGAAATGGTTACAGATTGGTTTAAGGTATTCTGGCAACCTGTTGAAAGACCACTATAATGACGCCCATGAAGGTGAAGCGCCTGCAATTCCTCAGTCTGTCTTTAGCCATAGGTATTTGTGGTGCGCTGCTCTTTTTATTAGCGCCAGCCTTTGCCCAGCCCTCGCCGCCACAGCCCTTGGCTGCCCACCTCACGGCCGTTGCCGACAAAATAGACCCTACACTGCAACAAGAGCTATCGGCCACCCTTCCGGCGACCAATCACCGCTACATTGTTCACCTGGCCGCCGCCGCTAATTTACGCTCCCTGGAGAACATACCCCAGGCGCAAGAACGACACGCCGCCATTGTGCAGCAGTTACAAGAAACGGCCGTTTCCACCCAGGCCCCCCTCCGGCAGCAGCTCGCCCAATGGCAGGTTGATGGCGTCGTCGCCACATACCAACCCCTGTGGATTGTCAACGCCATCGTCGTCACCGGACAGGCAGAAACGATATGGCAGTTGGCCCAGGACCCGGCCGTCGCCTCTATTACCGCCGACAACCAACGGCCGCTCATCCCCCAACCCACCGCCGACGTGGCCGGGATTCTGAGCCGGGTAACGGCCGTTACCACCACCCTCACCGGCCAAAGCTGGGGCATAGATCGCATCCAGGCCCCTTACGTCTGGCACGCCCTGGGACTGGATGGCGCCGGCGCAACTGTCGGCATCATGGACAGCGGCGTAGATTGGCAGCACCCGGCGCTGCTGCCCAACTATCGCGGCAATCAGGGCGGGCCAGTTATCCACCAGGGCAACTGGTACGACGCCGCCACCCCCACCCAAACTGTGCCGATTGACGTTTTAGGCCACGGAACCCACGTCGCGGGCACGGCCGTCGGGCAGAATGGCATCGGCGTCGCCCCCGGCGCACAATGGATCGCCGTCAACATCGCCGAACCCAATGGGCTGATCTACGACAGCGCCATCCACCTCGGTTTTCAATGGCTGTTGGCTCCCAACGGCAGCCCCAGCCTGGCCCCAGACGTCATCAACGGCTCCTGGGGCGGCCCAGGCTGGCTGACTACATTCAATTCAGACATCGCCGCCTTGCACGCCGCCGGTATTCTGACGGTCTTTGCCGCCGGTAACAATGGCCCCGCAGCCGGCAGCTTGCTTTCGCCCGGCAGTCTGCCCGGCGTATTGGCCGTCGGCGCCAGCGACAGGCGCGACGAAGCAACCTGGTTCTCCTCGCGCGGCCCCTCATTCATGACCAACGAGGTGAAACCGGCCATCACCGCCCCCGGCGCGCAGATTTTGTCAGCGCTGCCCGGTGGGTCCTATGGCTACGCGAATGGCACTTCGATGGCCGCGCCCCACGTCACCGGGGCGGCGGCGCTGCTGCTTTCGGCCAACCCTGGCCTGTCGCGCACCGACCTGACCCGCATTCTGACGGAAACGGCCGTGCCCCTTTCAACCACCATTCCCAACCTGACCAGCGGCTGGGGCTTGCTGAACGTTTACGCGGCCGTCAGCGCCCACAGCCCACATGGTTGGCTCAGCGGCGTGGTGCGCGCCAGCGGCGCGCCGCTGCCCGGCGTTGTCGTCACCATCACCACTCCGGCCGGCGCGCCGCTGGCTTTTGTGACGGATAGCAGCGGCCGTTACACCGCCGCCCTGCGGCCCGGAACCTACCAATTAACCACCGCCCCCTTTGGCCTTCATCCGGCGTCGGCCAACAACCTCGTCATCCAGCCCGGCCAGACGACCAGTTATGATCTGGATTTGCTGCGGCCGGCGTCGGGTATACTGGCGCTGACGGCCGTAGACGCCACCAATCAGGCCCCCATCGCCGCCAGCCTGACCATCCACAATACGCCCATCAGCCTGCGCCTGAACCCCGGCGATGTCTCGTCTATTCTGCTGCCGGCGGGCAGCTATCTGGTGGAACTGAGCCAGCCTGGCTACCGACTGACCCGCGCTCATGTCATCATCACCGCCAACCAGACCCGGAATGTGACGGCGCGTCTGCCGCGCGGCCCACGCATCTTGCTGGTAGACAGCGGCGGCTGGTATTACGACAGCCACGCCGACTTATACCAGCAAAGCCTGGACAATCTCAACTACAGTTACGACTACCGGTCCATTGATAACCCATACCACCCGCCCACCGCCGACGATTTAGCCGTCTACGACACGGTTATCTGGTCCGCGCCGCAAGATTCGCCCGGCTACATCGCCATCAACGACGTGATTACCGGCTATCTGGGGACCGGCGGCAGTATGCTGATCAGCGGCCAAAACCTGGGCTATTTTGATGGCGTCGGCTCCTTGACGGAGGTGTGGTGGAGTTTGCGTTTGCAAGCCCAATTTGTGAACAAAACGGCCGTTACCCAAACCATCCTCGGCGCGCCCGGCACACTGTATGACGGCCTCAGTTTCAGCCTTAACGGCGGCGACAGCGCCAACAATCAGTTCGCGGTAGACGCTTCCCGCCCCGGGGCCACCGCCCTGACCGACGAGATTTTCCGTTACGCCAATGGCGCGGCCGCTGGCCTACAAGCGGAACAATGCCGCGCCTATAACCTGGCCTATCTCGGTTTTGGTCTCGAAGGCGTTTCGCAGCAGGCCGACCGGGATGCGATTTTGGCGCGCAGCTTTACGTTTTTCCAAACAGCGCCCAGCGCCAACGGCGTTCGTTGGCTGCCAGCCGCCATTGACGATTTCAGCCCGCCCGGCGCAGCGCTGGTCTACCCGCTGACGGTGCAAAATCTCAGCGAAACCGTCACCGATACCTTCTCCCTGAGCGCGTCGGGAGTGCCCTGGCAAACGGCACTCACCGAGGATCAGGTGACGCTGGGGCCGTGCGACACGGCCGTTGTCACTCTCACCGTCACCTTCCCGGCCACGCTGCCCAAAAACGGGGTGTACGATTGGCAGGTAACGGCCGTTTCCCACAACGTCCCCGCCACGCAGAGCAGTCTGCCCATCCACCACAAAGTCCCCGGCGACATCCTGCTGGTAGACGACGACCGCTGGTATGACCAGGAGACCATTTACCGCGCCGCCCTTACCCAGGCCGGCTTCAGCTTCGACGAATGGAACATCGGTTGGGACGGCGAACGGCGCGGCAGCCCACCGCAGGCGCTGCTGGACGCTTACCCATATGTGGTCTGGTACACCGGCTACGATTGGTTCCAACCCATCAGCCCGGCAGAAAACAGTCGGCTGACCGCCTATCTGAACCAGGGTGGGCGGCTCTTCCTTAGCAGCCAGGACTTTTTGTATTATCACCGGCAGACGCCTCTGGCGCGCGATTACCTGGGCGTATTGGCCTACCAGGAATCCATCACGCCGACCCAGGTGTATCGCGGCCACGCCGCCTTGCCGCCAGGCGCGGCCGGGCCGCTGCCGCTGCTTTTCGACAACTTCCGCAACAACGGCGATGGCCTGATCGCCAACCCTACGGCCGAGCCTTTCCTTTGGCATGATCAGGGTATGGCCGCCGGTGTGGCGGCCCAGGGTTTGCAGACAATGGCGGGTGATGGGCAACGGCCGTACCGCGCCATCTTTTGGGCTGTTCCCCTGGAGAAAACCCCGGTTGAACAACACGCCGACCTGATGAACGGCATCATCGGCTGGCTCAGCGATTTGGGCGACAGCACGTTCGAGGTGGATCGGCCGGTCGGCGCGGTCGGCGAACCGCGCACTTACACCATCACCCTGCGCAATTTTGCCCCCAACCAGACCCATCAGGTGACGCTGACCAACACGCTGCCAGCGGGATTGGCGTTGCAACCCGGCTCACTCACCGGCGGCGCCAGTTACGACAGCGCGGCGCGCCAGATTCGCTGGAACGGCACATTGGCCGGCGGCGCAAGCCACGTCATCAACTATCGGGCCGCGCCGCAAGGAACGGCCGTGCCCGGCCTGCGGGTGGACAATGAATTGGAGATTGCTTACGCCCGCCACGACACGCCATTTCACCGGGTGGCTTCGGTGTGGCTGGACGCGCCCGATTTACGTCCCTCGCGGTTGGATGCGCAGGTGACGACAAATGGCAGCACGCAGATTGTCACCTACAACCTCACCGTGGTGAATGCCGGTTTGGCCGCGACGGAAGCGATGACGGCCGTTCTCCGCCTGCCAAACTCGCTGATCCCCATCAGCAGCACCCTGGCGGTGGAGGGTGGCACAGCCAGCCTGGCCCACCGGCGCGTCATTTGGCAGGGCGCGCTTGCTCCCGGCGACAGTCTGACCCTGACCCTGACCCTGACCCGCAGGCTGAGCCTGTCTAAGCCGGAATGGATTTCGGCTGTCGCCACCATCAGCGATGGCCTGACCGAACCGATAACGCGCGGCCGTGTGAGCCATTTACCCCCTTATCGCTATTACTTCCCGGTTATTGTCATTCGTCAATAGAATCGGTATGATCGTAAGTGGTTAGCTTAGAAATTGTCTAAAATTTACTTACCAAGATTGGTCCAATCTTAAAGATTGGACCAATCCGCAAAATGGGGAGTTGTTTTTAGACGCTCACTTAGAGCAAACCGCTTACAGCTTATAGAAACTTTAAAGCGACGATAGGACTCTTTATGAACAAAAGCCGCAGCCAAAACATTCATGTCGTTTATGTTGAAGACGAACCCAGCATCGCCCAACTATTGGTCAGCGGATTGGGACTCTTTGGTATCACTGTTCATCCGGTGTTTATGAGCGCGGAAGCCCTGCTGGAGAAGTATGACCAGCCGGAATTCCAGCAGGCAGACCTCTTTTTCTTCGACATTCGCCTGCCGCGCATGACCGGGTTGGAACTGGCGCGGGAACTGCGTAAACGGGGAGAGACACGGCCGTTTGTCCTGGTAAGCGCCTGGCCTTCGCCGACCGCCAGCGAACTGGAAGCCATTCAGGCCCGCTTTTTACCCAAGCCCTTCGATTTCCCGGATGTCATTCAGACCATTCAGGAACTCATCAACGGCCGTTAAGCAGCGGATGATACATCCACCCCCTGATGCCTGACCAGGTGACAAGGTAATATCTGACAAGAAAACAGGATGACAGGGTGGCATCTGGCTAGCAGCTTGTCGGAGAAGATACGTTTCTCCGAACAAAAATGATTTCGGTGTAAACTTTGGGTATGGCAAGAAAATTCAGAACTGCTGATTACGAAAAGACCCTGGACCTGCAAATCACCTTGCGCGATGTCCTGCCACCCGACCATTTGGCTCGCTTCATTGTCGCTGTCGTCGCCCAACTTGATTTGGGGATCATGTATAGAAAGTATAGTGAGCAGGGTGCGCCACCATACGCCCCGGAAGTGATGTTGGGATTGCTGTTCTACAGCTATGCCAGCGGCGTATTCAGTTCGCGCAAGATTGAACGCGCCACCCATGAGGTGATTCCCTTTCGTTTCATTACCGGTGACATGCACCCCGACCATGACACGATTGCGGCTTTCCGCCAACAATTTCTGGCTGAACTGAAAGAGTTGTTTGTCCAGATACTGTTGATTGCCCAGGCGATGGGCTATTTGCAATTGGGTAACGTCAGTCTGGATGGCAGCAAAATCCATGCCGATGCGTCCAAGAGCAAAGCGGTCAGTTACCAGCGGCTGTTGGCTATCGAAGCCTATCTGCAAGCCGAAGTCGAGGAGTTGTTCACTTTGGCTGAAGTTGCCGATGGAGGACAACTGCCCGAAGAGATGAACATTCCCGATGAGATTGCCCGACGCCAGCAGCAATTGGCGCGGCTGGCCGAAGCCAAGAAGGTGCTGGAGGAACGCGCCCAGGCCCGGTATGAAGCCGAGCAAGCCGAATACGAGGCCAAGATGCAAGCCCGGGCCGAAAAGACCGACCCACAGGAAAAAAGCCGCCGGGCAAACCACCGCAGCCACCCACTCCAGGACCCAGAGATAAAGACCAGTACAACTTCACCGACCCCGAATCGCGCATCATGAAAAACGCCACCAACAGCGGCTTTGACCAACATTATAACGTCCAGGTAGTGGTTGACCATGACAGTCGTCTGGTAGTGGGCAATTGGTTGTGTGACCATACCAACGATAAACAGGCCGCCCTGCCAACTCTCGACACCGTACCACCAGTCGTGGGTCAGCCGAAAAAGGTCAATTTGGACACCGGCTATTTCAGCGAAAACAACATCGCCAGCTTGGAAGCGCGCGGCATTGACCCCCCTACATCGCCACCGGTCGCAGCCCACACCATCAGGGTTGGCGTGCCTTTTTCCTGGACAATCCCAACCCGCCACCCAATGATGCTTCCGTCAAAGAGCAAATGGCTTACAAACTGCAGACCACCCTCGGCAAAGCCACCTACCGTTTGCGCAAATCGACGGTTGAACCGGTTATCGGTATCATCAAGGAAACCTTGGGTTTCCGTCAGTTTTCTCTGCGAGGCCTGGTTGCTGCCGGTGGCGAATGGACATTGGTTTGTCTGGCTTACAACTTGAAACGATTGCATACCTTGCAGGTTGGTTGATGGGGCGTTATTGCCCCCTGCCTGATGCCCGAAAACGGGCTGTAAAACCGTGCAAAATTCATGGTAATGAGGCCAATATGAGTTGCAAACTGCTTGTCTTGATGCTTTGAAATCGTTATTTGTCTATCATCGGGCCTTCAGAAGATATTTTTCCGACAGCCTGCTAGTAGCCGTAAACCAAAGTCTGTATACGGTTTTCCGGTGGCATTGCCGGAGGTAGCGTCCTACTTATCCCGGTTTGCGCCAGTAGGGCCACCATTTTACCCGCCCCACCCAGACAAGTTAAGATAGGAGTCCACTGAAAAAGGTAGCGCAGAGGCGCAGAGACACAGAGTTACCAGAGAAATAATCCCTCCGCATCTCCACGTCTCCGCGTTTCTTCAATAAACTCAAACGGTAAGATTCCACTCATGGCAAAAGCAAAAAAAGAGCAATCGCCGTTACCCAAATTAGTCCAATACGCCCTGGGCAGCGTACCCTATGAAGTCACCACCTTTCCTGCCGACATGCGCGACGCCGAAGAAATCGCCGCCAGACTCGATCTGCCCCCCGACCAACTGTTCAAGACCCTGGTTGTCCTGCGCCCCGGCAAAGGCAAACCACTCCTGGTGATAATCCCTGCCAACCGGCAGCTAGACCTGAAAAAAGTGGCAACGGCCGTTGGCGAAAAAAAAGTAACCATGGCCACCCACGCCGAGGCAGAAGCCATCACCCGCCTCCAAGTAGGGGGCATCTCCGCCCTGGCCCTGCTAAACAAGGGATTTGAGATATACATAGACGAATCCGCCCAAACATTGGCCCAGATTTATGTCAGCGGTGGGCAGCGTGGCTTAGATGTAAAAGTGGGTGCAGCCGACCTGATGCGCATCACCGGCGCGCGCCCTATTTCGGCCACCTGACGTTACCATGAACTCAAGAATAGAGTTGTCAAATCTTAAAGATTTGACAACTCTAAAAAATCAGGATCAAACAGCAGCTATGTGATCATCTAGAAATTACATGGCCCAGATTGGACCAATCTTGGAGATTGGTCCAATCTAAAAAACAGGAAATTATTCTTAGATGATTCCTATGACATCACCTATCACCACTCCCGATTGGGTCAAAGACGCCATTTTTTACCAGATTTTCCCCGACCGCTTTGCCCGACGCGCTTCTTACGCGGACGAATATATCATCCAGCCGGATAATTTCCAGACCTGGGGCGCAGCGCCGACCCCCCACAGTTTCCAGGGCGGCGATTTGATTGGCGCGCGGGAAAAATTAGACTACCTGGCCGATTTAGGCGTCAACGCCATCTTCTTCAACCCGATTTTTGCCTCGGCGTCCAACCATCGTTACCACACCAACGATTATTACCAGGTGGACCCATTGCTGGGCGGCAATCAGGCGCTGCGCGATTTTCTGGACGCAGCCCACGGCCGTAACATGCGCGTCATTTTGGATGGCGTGTTTAACCACGCCAGCCGGGGCTTTTTTCAGTTTAACCATCTGCTGGAATGTGGCGCGGAATCTCCCTTTGTGGATTGGTTCCACGTGCAGAAATGGCCGCTGAACGCCTATGATGAACGCGACAAGCCCAATTATGCCGCCTGGTGGGGCCACCGCGCTCTGCCAAAATTTAACACCAACACAACGGCCGTGCGCGAATTTCTCTGGCGTGCAGCCACCTACTGGCTGGAACAGGGCATTGATGGCTGGCGGCTGGACGTGCCCAACGAAATTGACGACGACGCCTTTTGGCAAGAATTTCGCCGCTGCTGCCGCGCCGTTAACTCAGACGCCTACATCGTCGGTGAATTATGGCAAGACGCCAGCCGTTGGCTGCAAGGGGACCAATTCGACGCGCAGATGAATTACAACTTTACGCGGCTGGCCTATGGCTTCATCTTGGGCAAAAGCATGGACCAGACAGAAACAAGGAAAACGGGATACGGGCGTATGCCCGCCCTCAGCGCCCCCCGGTTTGCCGCCCAACTAGACCAACTCTTCAACCAGACACACCACCCGCAAATCACCCTGGCGCAAATGAACATGCTGGGCAGCCACGACACCCCCCGCGTTTGGACGGTAGCCCGCGGCGATGCCACCGCCGTACGCCTGCTCTTCCTGCTGCAAATGACCGTGCCCGGCGCGCCCAACATCTACTACGGCGACGAAATTGGCCTGCCCGGTGGCGGCGACCCCGACTGCCGCCGCGCTTTTCCCTGGCACAACCCCGGCCAATGGCACAACCACCTGCGCGCCGACATGCAGCGCTTCATCGCCTTGCGGCGGGCCAAAGCAGCCCTGCGCCGGGGCGATTTCCAAATTCTGCACGCCGACCGGGGATTGGTGGTTTTTCAGCGGCAGTATGCGGGGCAAACGGCCGTCATCGCCCTCAACGCCTCCAGCCGCCGCGCATCCTTCACCCTGCCAGCCGGTCTTGTCGGCGCGCTGCCTGAACACCTATGCGCCGACGATCAGGCGGTGGCGTTGGCCGCCGGCCAGACGCTGTGGGTAAACGGCCGTGCCGCCCGCGTCTGGGCCGATTGATCTATCCCCATAAACTCCTACCGACAAGAACCGGTCAGTTTTGATAAGATGGATCATCTTTGGTAACATGGATCATCTTTGGGAGCAGTATCCGGTATCCGGTATCCAGTAATCAGTGTTCAGTGTTCAGTGCGCCTTTTCCAAAGTTAACGCCAACTGAACACCGAACACTGAAACGGGCACAGCTTTTTTCGTAACCTTAACGGCACAGCAGGAGAAATCAAGTACACTATCAGTTTCTAACACAGGCAAAATCAGGCAGCGGACACAGTTATGAAGGGAAATGGTGACCAACCGGGCACACCGGGCAACAATGAGAACGCCTCCATTCTCTACATCGAAGACAACCAGGACAACCGCAAACTGGTCAAACGAGTGCTTCAGGCCGCCGGTTTTCACGTCCATGGCGTGGCCGACGGCCCAACCGGGGTTTGAATACCTGCAAACCCACACGCCAGACCTCATCCTCATGGACATCCACCTGCCTGGCACAGACGGTTACACCCTGACCCGCCAACTGCGCCAAAGTGAACAATTCGCGGCCGTGCCCATCATCACCCTGACCGCCAACGTGACCAAAGAAGACGAACAAAAAAGCCAGGAAGCTGGGGCCAATGGCTTTATCCAAAAACCAATCAATGTAGACAGTCTGCCAGACCAGATCCGCACCTATCTGGCTGAAAATGAACGAGGGAGACCATGAATCAGGCCGTAACCAAAACCCGAAAAGCCATCGAGCCATCCGACGCTCACATTCTCGTCGTGGAAGACAACGTCTCCAATTTTGTTCTCATTGCCCGTTTGCTGGCCTTTATGGGCGTGCAAAAATGCGAATGGAAGACCACCGGTTGGGGCGTGGTGGAGTTTGCCAACACCATGCCGCGCGTGGATCTCATCCTCATGGATTTGCGCCTGCCCCACGAAGACGGCTACGAAGCGCTGCGCCAGATTCGCGCCGATGACCGGCTGGGCAACTCGCTCGTCGTTGTTGTCACCGCCCACGGCAGCAGCGAAGAGATGAAAAAGGCCAGAGAAGCCGGCTTCGACGGCTTCCTGGTGAAACCCCTGGACGCCGATTTATTCCCCGAACAAATCAGCCGAATCTTAAACGGAGAAGAAATCTGGGACCTGGGCATATAAGATGACGTTTCCCGCTGCATTTGCGCGCTGGCTGGCTGTTCAATCTGACGATGAGACAATCATCCAGAAAGGACGCCTGACGCAGAATATCATTATTGCGTTAACGGCCGTTTCCCTCCTCAGCGCCCTCGCCAACCTGTCCCGCCACCTGGCCGCCAACAACGCCGTTAGTCTGCTGCCCGCCCTGGCCGAGCTGCTGATTACGCCCCTCTTTGCCCTCAGCGCCCTCTACATTGTCCGGCGCGGCCAGCCGGTTTGGGCCGCTCACTTCTTTTTTATCGTTCTCAATACCATCTTCTTCATCCAATTTGTCGCCAGCGGCAACATCACCACCCTGCCCTATCTAATGCTGATATCGGTGCTTGGCATCGCCACAATTGATTCTGTCCGCTCCAGCATGGTTTACACCGCGCTCATCATCGCCTCCATGAGCGCCTATTACCTGTTCGCCGACAACGCCATCTACACCCTCACAGACCTGTTGGCCTATGTCCTGACGACATTGAGCATTGGCTTCACGGCCTGGGTCAGCGCCAGCGCCATGCGCCGCTCGCTGCGCACCGCCAACCAACTGGCCGCCGAACAAAAAAAGCAAACCGACTTCGTGCAGCGCCGGGCGCAGCAGTTGCAGCGGGTAACGGCCGTTAGCCAAACCGCCAGCGCCTTACTCGATTTGGAAGAACTGCTGCGCGACACAGTCTACACCGTGCGCGACCAGTTTGGTTTCTATTTTGCCGCCATTTACCTGCTAGACGACGATGGGCAGCACCTGACACTGCGCGAAGCCACCGGCGCCGTCGGCGGCGAAATGAAAACGCGCCGCTACCAGATTGATCTGGACGCCCCCTCTATTGTCGGTTGGGTGGCGCAGCACGGCGAGGCCCGCCTGGCCCGCGACGTGCTGGCCGATCCGGTCTTTTTCAACGAACCCTTGCTGCGCGAGACCCGCTCCGAACTGGCGCTGCCGCTGCAAACACACGGCCGTATTCTGGGTGTCTTAGACGTGCAAAGCCGCGAACCCGACGCCTTTCCCGAAGAAGACCTGGCCGTTTTGCAAATTATGACCAACCAGGTGGCCGGCAGCATAGACAACGCCCGCCTCTTTGCCCGCACCGAACAGCATCTCAACGAAACCCAAACCCTGCTCACCCTCAGCACCAATTTAGCCACCACCCTGGACGTAGGCGAAATCTACCGGCGGGCAGCGCGCACCTTTGCCCAGCAGTTCACCGCCAACGCCTGCACCATCACCCTATGGGACCAGGCCAACAACGCCCTGCGCCGCGAAATTACCTACACGCGCTGGGAAGACGGCCGTACCGCCGACAAATTCAACCTCACCTCCGTCATTTACGATCTGGCCGAGCATCCCGGCTCCGCCCAGGTGCTGCAAACCGGCCAGCCCTGGCCACGCCAACTCGGCGACGCCCACCTCAGCGATGCCGAAAGCCACCGCCTGACCGACGCCGGCCATGCCAGCAGTCTGGAAGTCGCCTTGCTGATCGGGTCGCAAGCCCAGGGCAGCATCATCATCTTTCGCGGGCCAGACCAGCGCCCTTTCACCGCAGCGGAGACCCAATTGGCCCAGGTAATGGCCAACGAAACAGCCATCGCCCTATCCAACGCCCAACTGGCTTCCGAAGCGCGCGGCCGTGTGGCCCAACTCAGCGCCCTTAACCGCCTCAGTCAGGCGCTTTCCCTGGCCCCCACCCTGCACGACATTTTTGACAGCGCGCGGCGCGAGGTATTTTCCCTGTTTGAGGCGACGGCCATGTCTGTCATCCTCGTCACCCCAGACGGCCAACACCTGAACTGGATTTTTGCCTACGAATACGGCCAGGAAGTTGATCTGTCCGGCATCCCACCACTGGACGTTAACCAGGGCTTTAGCGGCGAGGTGGTGCGCTCGCGCCAATATTTGCTCATCAACCGCCAGGTGGCCGAACTGGCAGAAAAGTATCAGTCCATCACCGTTGGCGCACCTTCTAGCACCTGGTTGGGCTTTCCTCTCATTGTCGCCAACGAATTGATCGGCGTGTTGGCGATTGAAAACGAAAACGACAGCGACGCTTTTGGCGAACGAGATGTGCAGCTGTTAGAAACCATCGCCGGTTCCTTAGCCATCGCCCTGAACAACCACTTGCAGTTGGAAGCCGTGCAGCACGCATTGTTGGCCCAATCTATCCAGCGCAATCAGCTGCAAACGGCCGCCGAAATCGCCGCCGCCACCACCAGCATTCTGCAACTAGACCAACTGTTAGAGCGGGCCGTGAACCTGATCCAGGAACGCTTCTCATTGTATTACACCGGCCTTTTCCTGATTGACGCGGCCAGCCAAGAGGCGGTGTTACAAGCGGCCACCGGTGAAGCAGGGCGCATTCAACTGCAAAAAGGGCATCATCTGACTGTTGGCGGCCGTTCGCTGATTGGTGGGGCGACGGCCGATGGGCAGCCACGCATCACCCAGGATGTCTACACCGACGCCGAATGGCGGGCCAACCCCCACCTGCCGGCAACCCGGTCGGAATTGGCGCTGCCGCTGCGCGTCCACGGGCACATTATCGGCGCGCTGACGGTGCAAAGTGTGGAACCCAACGCCTTTGGCGCCGAGCTAATCGGCGTCTTGCAGACCATGAGCGACCAATTAGCCATCGCCATAGACAATACCCGCCTGTTGGCCGATGCCGAAAACCGCACCCGGCGGCAGCGAGAACTGACGCACATCAGCGCCCAACTGCACAACACGGCCGATCTGGATGAGATTATCCACATTGGGCTGAAGGCGATTTCGGAGCGGGTGGCCGGGCAGCCGGTGGCCCTGAACCTGGGCACGCGCCAGGAAGGCGCGGCGGGAACAAACGGCCGTACCCAATCCACGCCCGACACGGTGGGCCAGCCATGACCGACGCCCCATTCCAACAGCCCTGGCAAGAGCATCGCGCCGAAATGATCCGGGCCGCCGCCGCCGCCTTTGCCGAATACGTCACCGAGAACCGCGAAGAACTTAAATCTATCCAGCGCGGGCCAGCCATCGCCGCCGACATCGTGGACCTGGCCTGGCGTTATCTGACAGACGCGGTCAGCACGTTCGACGTCGCCGCGGCCGCCACCCACCTGGCAAAACAAGGGCTGGCGATCATTTCCGGCTCTAACATGATGCAAGCCATCAATCTGGTCATCTACGATGCCTTGTTTACGGCACTGGCAGAGCGGGCAGCGGCCGTTGTGCTGCTGCGCAAATTGACCAACTTCCAACTGCTCTTCCTGGAAAAGCTGGCCGAAACCCGCGAGGTGGTGCAGCTTCGCGCCCAGGAAGAGTCGCAAATCGCCTTGCAGCAGGCATTGTATACCCAACTGGAACAGCAGCGCCTCTTGCGCCGCTCGGTGGAACAACGCAGCCAAAGCCTGAACCAAATTCTCCAGCTCAATGCCCGCCTGGCCCGCGCCACCAGCGAAACAGAATTGTTAGACGAGGCGGTTAGTGGCATTTGTCAGGCGCTGTTGTTGGAACACGTCACCATCTACGAAAAAGCAGCCGCCGCCGACCCCTGGCAGGTGCGTACAACCACCGCCGAAAACCGGCAGCTGGTTCAGCCACAAAACCCAGACGTACAACACACGCTGATCCAGGCCCAGGCGGACAGCCAGGGTGAATTTATCCACCAGCACCACAAGACCCGCCATGTCACCAACCTGTCTGTCACGCTTATTCTGCCGCTGGGCGGCGATTGGCTGGGTGCGCTTATCGCCCACAGCAGCCAGATTGCCGCCGACGACAAGGAGGAACTGCCTATCCTGCTGCGCACATTTGGGCAAGGGCTGGCAACGTTGTGGCGCAACCTCTATTTGCTGCTGGAGACGACGCAGCGGGCACGCGAGTTGGAGATTTTGCACGGCCGTTACGTAGACAGCATCTGGCGCACCGAACAGGCGGCGCTGACGGCCGGCATTGAATCGGGCAGCGTACACATCCGGCGGCAGTTCGACCAGGCCATCCTCCCAGAGCAGCCGGGCATCCCCCTGCGCATCGGCGAACAAACCTTTGGGCAGGTCAGCCTGCCGGCCGAACTTAGCCTGAGCGACGAGGACCAGGAATACATCCAGACGCTTATTCGGGAAATGGGCATTGCCCTGAACAATGCCTACCTGCTGCAAACCACCCGCGCCTACTCCAACCAGTTACAGCTTGCCGCTGAAGTATCCGGCGCTGTCAGCTCCATGCTGGAACGCTACCGCCTGATCGAAGAGGTGGTGGAACTGATCCGGGCGCGGTTCAATCATTACGTGGGGCTATTTTTGGTGGATGAGTCGGGCAGCACGGCCGTGCTGCAAGCGGGAACGGGCGAAGCGGGGCGGGTTCAGGTGGCGCGTGGGCACAGCCTGCCTGTGGGCAGCGGCTCGATGATCGGCAGCGCCATCGCCCGCAACGAAGCGCGGGTGGCGCAAAATGTGGCCCAGGCCAGCGATTTTACCCCCAACCCGGTACTGCCAGACACCCGGTCCGAACTCGCCCTGCCGCTGCGCAGCCGGGGGCAGGTTATCGGCGCGCTGTCGGTGCAAAGCGTGCAAGAAGCCGCCTTTACCCCAGAATCCATCACCGTGCTGCAAAATCTGGCCGACCAGTTGGCGGCGGCTATTGTCAACGCCGATCTATTCAGCCAGATTCAGGCCAACCTGACCGAAACCAGCTTGTTGTATGAGACAGGCCGCCATATCAGCGAGGCGCGTAACCAGGGAGATGTGTACAACGCCCTGATTAACTTCGCCCGGCAGTCTGGGCTGGCGGACATGGCCCAAATTGTCATCGCCGACGACCCAGAATATCTAACCTGCCCGGCCATCTGGCAGCGAGGAGATTTGACCATTGAACCCATTGGTCGTTATCCGCGCAGCCAATTTATTTTTGAGCAGCAGCTTAATAAAAACGAGATCGTGGTGGTCCACGACACAATGCCGGCAGCCGGGCTGGACAAATTCGCCCAACATTTGCGGACAGACGATCGGGTTACGGCCGTTGCCTTTATCCCCATTTTTGTGGAAGCGCAGTGGTTGGGCACGCTGATCCTGCACACCACCGGCCCGGCTTTCAATGAGCGCAGTTTGCAGCCGTTCCGCACCCTGGCCGACCAGGCGGCCGTCACCCTGGCGAACCAGCAGCTTTTGCGCCAGACGGAACTGTTGTACCAGATCGGCCGTTCGCTGAGCCAGGCCCTCACCCGCGACGATGCCATGATGATTGCTGTGCAGGAGATCGCCGATTATACCAGCGCGTCGCAGTGCCGGATTGTCTTGTACGACGAGCAGCAGGGCGTCGGCCAGATCGCGGCGGAAGTAGCGCCTTCGGGCTGGGCGCAGACGGCCGTTTTCCCCATGGCCGGCGATTTTGTCTTTGATACGTTGAATCAACTGCGCCAACCGCTGCTGCTCAGCCAGACCGAGGCGAGTGTTCCGGCGAATACAATCGAGCAGTACGTCACCCAATTTGGGGCGCAGCTCTCCCTGCTGATTCCGGCCGCCAGCCAACAAGATTTGATCGGTTTTTTGGCGCTGGATTCGGTGGGGCAGCAGCCGTTTTCGGCCAGCAGCATCATCTTTGCCCAGACGGTGGTAGACCACCTGACCACCCAAATCGAAAACCTGAAGCTGCTGGACGAAGCGCTGACCAGCGCCCAGGAACTCATCTTCCTGAACCAGATTCAATCGAACATTTCCAGCATCCTGAACATTGACCAACTGGCGCAAACCATTTACCGCGAAGTGGGCGGGTTGATTGACAACAGTTATTTCCTGCTGGCCCAATATCAGGAGGACAGCCGCGAGCTAACGCCGATCCTGGTGGTGAACCAGGGGGTGACGCTGCCCACCACCACGCGCATTTTGCAGCCCAACGAGCCGCTGTACACATTTTTGCACAGCAAACACCACCTGCTGACCAGCGAAACAACGGCCGTTGCCCTGCCCGGCGCCTTCCCTCAAGACAATCCCATACAGTCCGAGTTGTGGATTCCGCTGCTGCGTGAAGGGACGCCCTCCGGGCTGCTGGGCGTGCAGTCGCCCCACCCCCGCGCTTACCGCGAAAACGACGTGCAGTTGCTGCGCAGCATCGCCACCCAGGCCAGCCTGGCTCTGGAAAATGTCCGTCTGTTTGAGCAAATTCAGGCCAGCGTGGTGCAGCTGCGCCAATTGGACCACCTGAAAAACCAATTCCTGGCCAATATGTCCCACGAACTGCGCACGCCGCTAAACTCCATCATCGGCTTTTCGCGGGTTATTTTGAAGGGCATAGACGGCCCGCTCACCCCAGAACAAGAAGAAGACCTGACATCCATTTACAACAACGGCCACCACCTGCTGATGCTGATCAACGAAATTCTAGACATGGCCAAGATTGGCGCCGGCAAGATGAGCCTGACATTTGAACCGGTAGACGTTGCCGAGACCATCACGGCCTGTATGGCAACCATTCGCAGCCTGATCCATGAAAAAGTAACGTTGGAAAGTGATATAGCCCCCCATCTGCCGCGCATCGAAGCCGACCCAATTCGTCTGCGGCAGATTTTGATCAATTTGTTGTCTAACGCCACAAGTTTACACCCAGGGGTGATCCGGTTAACGGCCGTTCCTCGAAGAACTCAACCACCTCCTACTCGCCGTCCCCGATACCGGTACAGGCATTGCCAGGAAGACTTCGACAAACTGTTTACCGCTTTTGAACAGGTAGACAATTCCACCACCCGCACGGCCGGCGGCACAGGGCTGGGCTTACCTATTACCCAGTGGCTCGTTACCATGCATCATGGTAAGCTTTGGCTCGAAAGCCAGGTCGGCATAGGGACAACTTTTTCATTCGTTTGCCCTATCGACAACCGGACGGCCATCTGAAGAAGAGCAAAACATTGCCAGAAACGGCCGTGCCCGCCTGAACCACCCCGCCAAGCACACCGAAACCATTACCGCAATGGATAACGACCTAATTGCTATGAGAAATTTTTCCGTCATCTGCCGGAACTGCCGCACCACACAGCCTACAACCAACCCCTCAACGCCTGCCCGCACTGCGGCGAACACTGGTTGACGCCATCTCGGAAAGCGAAACCATCCCGCCCACGCCCCAAAGCTGGCGGCTAGCCTGCGATTATGGCGCAAACCTCTGGCGTCTACCGCGAACGCCTGCCCCTGCGCGACGACGCCAACATCGTCTCTCTGGGCGAAGGCTGGACGCCGCTCCTACGCGCCCACAACCTGGGTCAGATGCTCGGCCATCCCAACATCTTCATCAAAGATGAGCGCCAGGGACCCACCGGTTCCTTCAAAGACCGGCAGGCCACCGTGGCCATCAGCGTCCTCAAAGAAGCCGGTATCACCGAAGTCGTGGTGGCCTCCACCGGCAACGTCGCCATCGCTTTTTCCGCCTACGCCGCCCGCGCCGGCATCAAACTGTGGGTCTTTGTCACCAGTTCCGTGCCCGCCGACAAAATGCGCGAAGTGGCGCTGTACGGCGCGGAAGTGATCAAAGTAGCCGGGACCTACGACGAATGTAAGAAGGTGGCGGCTGATTTTGCCGCCAGCAAAAACCTGTTCCTGGACCAGGGCGTCAAAGGTATCGCCGCCAAAGAGGCGATGAAGACGCTGGCCTACGAAACAGCCGAACAGTTGGGCAATGTGGCCGCCGGGGTAGATCCGGCGCTGCCCGCCGGCGACCGCTATCCCTGGCAGGCGCCAGACTGGTATCTGCAAGCCGTCAGCGGCGGCTTAGGACCGGTGGGGGTGATGAACGGATTTATCGAATTGCACACGCAAGGGGTGGTGGACAAAGTGCCGAAATTGGCCTGCTTCCAGGCCAGCGGCTGCGCGCCGATGGCCAATTCTTTCCACAAAGGGTTGGACAAAGCCGAAAATGTCGCCAACCCCATCACGGAAATCACCACCCTGGCGACCGGCGTGCCCGGCGTGGCTTATGAAGTGATCCGCGAACTTATTGAGCGATATGGCGGGACCATTGAGGCGATTGACGACGCAGCCGCTTTTGCGGCGCTGCAAGTGGTGGCGCGAATGGATGGGCTGTCTATTGAACCGGCAACGGCCGTTACCTTTGCCGGCCTGTTTAAGCTCATCCGCGAGGGGGTCATTCAACCCCACGAAACCGTCGTCGTCAACTGCTCCGGCCACACCTTCCCGGTGGAAAAGCACATCATCGGCGACCATTATACCCGCGATGTGGTGCTGGAGGAGACGGCCGTTGGCCCTTCCGGCCGACAGGATGGCCTGCTAACCGCCCTGGAAGACATAGACCCTCGCATCCAGCGCATCGCCATCATCGAAGACAACCCAGACGCCGCCCGCCTCATCCGCCGCATCCTACAAGCCCAGGGCGACTACCTGATCGAAGAAGCCAACAATGGCCTGGATGGGTTGATGCTCATCAAAGAAAAACGACCCAACCTGGTTATTTTGGACCTGATGATGCCCGGGTTGGATGGTTTTGCCATCGTAGACGCCATGAAAAAGGATCGCCGCCTGCAAGAAGTTCCCATCATTGTTGTTACCGCTAAGGAGTTATCGCCTATTGAAAGAGAACGACTTAACGGTAAAATAAAAGCATTGTTACAAAAAGGTTCCTTTATGGATTCCGACCTGTTGAGCGACATTCGCCAGGCGTTGCCATAAACCGGTAGATTAGTGACCATGACGACCATGACCGAACAAGGTGTCAAGATTCTATATATTGAGGATGACCACGCCAGCCGCCGTCTGGTGGAACGGGTGCTGACCAGCCGCGGCTATAAAGTCCTGGTAGCCACCGAAGGGCTGGAGGGCATTAACCTGGCGCGGGAGCAAAGCCCGCAGCTGATTCTCATGGACATCAATTTGCCGAATATGGACGGCCGTGAGATTACCACCCGTCTGCGCAGCCTGCCCAACTTCGCCGAAGTGCCCATTGTCGCCCTGACGGCCAACATCAGCGCCGGCAGCCGGGAATTGGCCCTGGCGGCCGGCTGTACCGGTTTTATGACCAAACCGATAGATGTGGCCACCTTTCCCACCGACGTCGAGCGCTTTTTGCAGGGCAAACAAGACACCCTGAGCATTGCCGAACGCAATGAACATTTGGAAAAACATGCGCAAAATCTGGTGGAAAGTCTGGAAAAAAAGGTGCGCGAACTGCGCGCCGCCAACAAACGCCTGATGGAGTTGGACAGCCTGAAAAGCGATTTTATCGTGCTGGTATCGCATGAGTTACGCACGCCGCTGACTCTGGTGAGCGGCTACTCCCATTTACTGGCCGAACAGGTGGCTAACAAAAACGACCTGGTCCCGGCGCAGACCGTCGCCGGCATTGCCGAGGGCCTGAAATCTGGCGTGGCCCGTATGCAAGACGTGATCAACGAGATTATCAGCGTGGTGCGGATTTCGTCGGGCACGTTGGACCTTTCTTTAGGCCCGGTACGCTTGAGCAAGGTGATGAACGACATGCAGCGCACCTATGGCGATATTTGCCGTAAGCGCAACCTGACATTGAACGTCGCCGATTTTGGCGCGCTGCCGCTGATTCAGGGGGATGGGCGGCGGCTTCAGGCGGCTGTGGAACACGTGGTGGGCAACGCGGTGAAGTACACGCCTGATGGCGGGCAGATTGACATCACCGGTTATTATGTGCAGGACAAAGCGGTAGACATTGTGGTCCACGACACAGGCATTGGCATTCCGCTGGAGGAGCAGCGGCATATTTTTGAGCAGTTTTATACATTGGGTTCCATCCAGCACCATTCGACCAGCAAATCCGCTTTTCAGGGGGGCGGCCTGGGTTTGGGCTTAGCCATTGCCAAAGGGATTGTGGAGGCGCACAACGGCCGTATCTGGGTAGAAAGCGATGGCCGCAGCCCAGACACCCTGCCCGGCAGCACCTTCCACATCTTGCTGCCGTTGTCGCCTTCAGATGAAGTGCCGGCTTTGTAGGTAAGTTGACAACGGGCAGTGGGTAGTTGCTAGTGAATCGTTGTGAATTGCGCCGAATCGAATGCCATCCCCACAGAACACGGCCCCACCTTCTGAAGTTGCAGTAGTAGAATCCAAAACCACGCCGGAAAGTAAAGAGTTATTGGCTCGCCGTTGGCGCGAGGGGTTGTTTTGGGCGCTGTTATCGCCTGTTTTTTTAGGAACCATCCCCATTTTTGCCAAGCTGGCCTACGCCGCCGGGGCCAATGTGCTGACGGTGGTGGCCTTCCGCACGCTGTTTGCGGCGGTGGTGCTGTGGACGGCCGTTCTCCTGTTTGCCCGTCATTTCATCCGCAGTTCCACGCCGGGCATCCTCAGCAGCCTGTTGGCTGGCGGCGTCAATGGCATCGGCTCGCTCTTTTATTATGCCAGCCTCAGCCGCATAGACGCTTCCGTCGGCCAGCTGGTCAACATCAGCTACCTGATTTTTGTCACCATCTTGCTGCGGCTCATCGGCCACTCCATCTCGCGGCTCACTCTGCTGCGCACGGCGTTGGCCGTGTTTGCCATTTATTTGCTCACCATTGGCGGCCTCAGCCTGCCAGACTGGCTGGGCGCGGGCATGATGCTGGTGGCCGCCTTTACCTATGCGTTTCAGCTTGTCCTCAGCCAACGCATCATGTTCGATGTGCCCGCGCCGACGATGACCCTGTACGCCATCACCGCCATGGCCGGGGTGGTGACGCTGGCCTGGCTGTTGTTTCCCACGCCGTTAACGGCCGTGCCCGCCGCCGGTTGGGAAGCCATTTTTTTGATGGGCCTGGTAACGGCCGTCTCCCGGCTGACTCTCTTCCTGGGCGTCAAAAAACTGGGCAGTATGCAAACCGCCCTGCTGGGCGTGCTGGAAGTGGTGGTGAGTATCATCCTGGCGATTTTGTTTTTGGGCGAAACGTTAACGGCCGTGCAGTGGCTCGGCGCACTGGTATTGCTGACAAGCATTCTGCTCGTCCGCTACGAACGTGACATTCCCAAATTCATTGATTGGTGGCAGATCATCTGGCGCTGGCGGCTGCCAAAACAAAGACGTGGGCCGTGAGCGATTGGCGATTGAGCGCGTCAAATACGGTATAATGGGTATTAGACAAACATTTAACCATACCAACATCCGACAGTACAGCGTCGGATGTTTCCGTGTTACGCACAGGACAGCACAAATTGATATGTTAACCGAACATCACACAGGACCCGACGCTTTTAGCGCATTGGCCGGAGAATGGGACGCTCTGGCCGGACAAAGCATGACCGATACCCCTTTCCAAACGCTGGCGTACCAGCAGGCATGGTGGCAGCATTTGCCGCCGCCGGAAGCCACTCTGCATACCATCACCGCGCGCGCCGCCGACGGCCGTCTGGCGGCCATCGGTTGTTTTTTCATCCAGGATGGCAGCCTGCATTTCAATGGCTGCGTCGAAGAGACTGATTACCTGGACCTCATCGTCCGCCCGGAAGAGGCGGCGGCGGCGTGGACGGCCGTGTTGAACCACCTGCGCCAACCCGACTTCCCCGCCTGGCGCGTGGCGAAATTGTGCAACATCCCTGGCGCATCGCCCACACGGCAGATATTGCCGCAGTTGGCGGCGCAGCAGGGGCTAGACTGCCGCGAAGTTGTGGCCGAGGTGTGCCCCGTCATCCCCCTGCCGACGACATTCGACGCTTACCTGGAGATGTTAGACAGCAAACAGCGGCGCGAGGTGCAGCGCAAACTGCGCCGCGCCGCCGCGGCCGATGCCCAACTGGTTATCGTTGGCCCGGCGGACGACCTGACTCAGGCCGTAGACGAATTTCTGGCTTTGCTGCAGCTGAGTACTTTTGCGAAGCGGGATTGGCTGCACGACGGCCGTCGCGCTGCCTTTCACGCTTTTGCGCAATCCGCCCTGGCGGCCGGCACGTTGCAGCTTATGTTCATCGCAGTGGAGGGCCAAAAAGCGGCCGCCCTGTTCAATTTTGATTACAAGGGGCGCATTTGGGTCTATAACTCCGGGCTGGACCCAGATGCCTTTGGCGGACTCAGCCTGGGCGTGGTGTTAACGGCCAAAGCGATAGAACACGCCATTGAAAACGGCCGTACCACCTTCGACTTCCTCCGTGGCAACGAAACATACAAATACCGCTTTGGCGCTCAAGACACGGAAATCTACCAGATCAAATTGCAGAAATTGTGAATGGTGAATTGTGAATCGTGAATCGTGAATTGTGAACGGAGCATTTCATTCATAATTCTCAATTAGCCATTCACAATTCACCATTCAAAAGAGAATCTCTTTTGAACCACCCACAACCCATTCATCGCGTTGCCATCCTTTCCGTCCACACCTGCCCACTGGCTATGTTGGGCGGCAAAAAAACCGGTGGCATGAATGTCTACGTGCGCGACTTCAGCCGCGAACTGGGCCGTCAGGGCATTCTGGTAGACGTCTTCACCCGCTCCCAGGATGACTGCCAGCCGATGATCAAGCATGATTTAGGCCATGGCGGGCGGGTCATCCACATTCCCGCCGGGCCAGAAAAACCCATCCCCGTCGCCGAAGTGAACGACTATCTGGACGAATTCACCAGCGGCATATTGGCCTTCGCTGCCCAAGAAGGCATCCACTACGACCTCATCCACAGCCATTACTGGCTCTCCGGCCTGGTGGCCGAAAAACTGCGCGACGCCTGGGGTGTACCCATCGTCCATATGTTCCACACCCTGGGCCAGATGAAAAACCGCGTTGCTCTGGACGATGCAGAGCGCGCCCCGCAGGAACGGCTGGACGGCGAACAACACGTCATCCAAATCGCCGATCGTCTCATTGCCGCCACGCCGGCCGAAGAAGCCCAGCTCAATTGGCTTTACAATGCCGATATGCGTAAAGTGCGCGTCATTTCCCCCGGCGTAGACCTGCAGCGCTTCAACCCTATCCCCAAACAAATCGCTAAAAAACAGATCGGCATTCCGCCTAACGACAAAAACATCATCTTTGCCGGCCGCATCGAGCCGCTGAAAGGCATAGATACCCTGTTGTGTGCCATCGCCCTCATCCAAAAGCGTTACCCGGAAGCGGTGAAGGGTGTCTGCGTCGCCATCATTGGCGGCGACCCCTGGGCCGACACGCCAGATGTGGAAATGGCTCGCCTGCAAGAACTGCGCCGGGAATTAGGCATCACTGATTTGGTAACGTTTTTGGGGGCCAAAGACCAGGAGATTTTGCCCAACTATTACGCCGCCGCCGAAGTGGTCGTCATGCCTTCGCATTACGAGAGTTTTGGCATGGTGGCGTTGGAGGCGATGGCCATGGGCACGCCGGTCATCGCTTCAGAAGTGGGCGGGCTGGCCTTTCTGATACGCGACAACGAAAACGGCTTCCACGTGCCCTCCCGCGACCCGGAGGCGCTGGCGGAACGCATTTATTGCCTGCTGACGGACGAGGCATGCCGCAACCGGCTGGGGCGGCAGGCGCGTTACTATGCGCTGCAATATGATTGGGAGATTATCGTGGGGCGGATGCGGCGGGTGTATGAAGAGGTGGTGGGGGAAAGGGTGGCTGCCCGATGAAACAGCCACCTTGTCCACTTACCGAATTATGTCCAAACCGCCCATATACGGCCGTAACACCTCCGGCACCACAATACTGCCATCCGCCTGCTGGTTGTTCTCCATGATGGCAATCATCACCCGCGGCAGGGCCAGGCCGCTGGCGTTCAGGGTATGGACAATGCGCGTCTTGCCGCCTTCGGCCGGCCGGTACTTTACATTTGCCCGCCGCGCCTGGAAATCGGTGCAGTTGCTGGCCGAACTCACTTCCAGCCATTCGCCACAACCGGCCGCCCATACCTCAATGTCATACGTCTTCACCGAAGCGTAGCCAATATCGCCTGTCGCCAATTCCAAAACCCGGTAGGGAAAACCCAGCGCTTCGCAAATGTCAATCGCCTCCTGCTTCATCTCTTCCAGGGCGGCAAAACTGGTTTCCGGCGTGGTGAAACGGTACATCTCCACCTTGTCGAACTGGTGGCCGCGTTTGATGCCCCGCACGTCCTTGCCCGCGCTCATCTTCTCGCGGCGGAAGCAGGGCGTATAGGCGACATATTTGATGGGCAGTTGAGCCTCTTCCAAAATTTCATCGCGGTGGACGTTGGTCAGGGCAATTTCGGCCGTGCCCAGGAGCATAAAATCCTCTTCCGCGTCCCGGTAGATGTTGTCGTAGAACTTGGGCAGCTGGCCGGCCGTCTCAAAGTTAATCGCGCGCACGATGAACGGCGGGTAAATTTCGGTGTAACCGTGTTTCTGGACGTGCAGGTCCAGCATAAACTGGATAACGGCGTGTTGCAGCCGCGCGCCGGCGCCTTTCAGCAAATAGAAGCGGCTGCCGCTTAATTTTACGCCCCGTTCAAAGTCCAGAATGTTTAGCTGCGGACCTAAATCCCAATGTGGTTTGGGTTCAAAGTCAAATTGGGGGATGGGCGCGCCTTGCGCTTCGTGGACGACGTTGTGGCTTTCGTCTGGGCCAACCGGCGTGCTTTCATGGGGGAGGTTGGGGACCCAGAGCATATTTTTGCGCAGCGTTTCCTCAACTTCGCGCAGCTCTTCATCCAGTTGGGTGATGCGTTCGCCCAATTCACGCGGTTTTTCTTTGGCTTCATCGGCGTTGAACTGCATCGCCAGCACCTGTGTCCGCAGCGTTTCCAACGGCTGGCCCACATCCTGACCGGCTTCCGCCCGCTGCAAATCTGCCTCCAGCTTTTTGAGTGTGCCCATGACCCGGCCAATTTGCTTCGAGGCTTCGTTGACCTGGCGGCGCAGTTCTTCCACTTCTTGCAAAATCTCGCGGCGACGGCCGTCGCCGGCCAAAATCTCATCAATCGGCGATGTGTCATTGCGTTTAGCAATTTGCGCCTTCACCCATTCAGGTTTTTCACGGATCACGTTGATGTCTAACATAATTCTCCCGTCCTTTCATCTTGTGTCGAAATCCAATCGTCAATCGTCAATCGAAAATAAAAAAGTCCCCTCGCCATCTCAGGACGAAGGGACTCGTGGTGCCACCTGAATTTATCAGTCTGTAGTGGACAGTTGGTAGTTGCTAGTGGACAGAGGTTAAGAAGGCCTACTGTTCACTCTATACTGCACACTGTTCACCGATGACTGAACTCTGATTCGCTGTAACGGGCGATCCCGGTTTACCTTAATCGCATGACTGCTTTCGGTAGACGGCTGAGGAGGGGATTTCTGGTGGTTGGATATTGGCTTGCAGCGGCCGCCAACTCTCTGGGTATCCGCACCGCCGTACTTGTCTCCATCACGGCCGTTTCTCTATCTCAATTGTCCGGGCATTATAGCGAGGGGGGAAACGGCCGTCAACCCTCAGGCCAGCCGCTGCGCGCAAACCGAACGCATCCCACAGCGCTGGCAGCGGTTCCAATCGTTGTGATCGCGGTCCACATCCCGGGCAAACAGCCCTTCGTGCATTTCGGCCAACAGGTCCAATAAATCTTCTTCCAGGTCAATCGTAAAATCTACGGCAAAGGCGCGGTCTTGATATTGAATGATGCCATGCGACGGCCGCTGCCCATAATTCACCGTCACCAACAGGCAGTAGGCCGCCAGCTGCAGCACATGCCCCTCGTGGGGGTCGGCCGGCGCGCGCCCCGATTTAACCTCCACCGGCACAATGCTGCCATCCCCCTGCTGCACCAGATAATCCGGCTTACCGGCCAGTTTGTAGGCCGGGGCATACAGGGGTTGGGCATTGGGAAACCATGTCCCCGTATCGGCGTAGATAATCTCGCCTTCAGGCACGCCGCTCTTCTCCCGCCGGTCACGCGACCACAGCCACGCGCCGATGGTGAGCAAAAACAGAACAACGCCAAGAAGCAGACCTGTCGTTCCCACGGCCGTATAGCCCCTATCCCTGGGTACTCATCAATATCTGGAAGGTCACGTAGGCCACCAGGACAAACAGCAGCCCATAGGCCAGGCGGCGAACCAAGATGGTGGTCAGCAGCGAACGGCCGTGCTGCTGATGATACGCCGTCCCCTGGCTCAGTTCCCGCACGTTTTCTGAGGCGTACCCCTGCGTTCGCTGCAACCACCAGGCCCGCCGACAGTAGACATAATTGCTAATTTCGCTTGCCCGAATCCATTTATCGCTCATATGTTCTATTTTACGTCGAATAGGATAAACACGTCAAGCATCAGCGAGATTTATCAGGCAAGGCTCACAATGGAATCAACGTTCGAAATAGGCGCGGGTGGGTACAAAAGTCAACAGCAGCAGGCCGATGAGGATAAACAATCCGCTGACGTCCCACAGGCCAAACAAGAGCATCGCCAACCCTAACCCGGTGAGGATGGGGGTTTCGCGCCAGGCTTGCCAGGGGCGCGTGCGCGGCACCGTGTAACCGGCCGCTTCTAAACGGGCGCGAAGCTGCCCCAACGTTGGTTCCGTCAACGCGCTGTCGTCGGGGAAAACCAGCGTCGGCACGCTTTCGTAGCCATCGTTGATTTCTTGCAGGCGGATTCTGGCCGCCAGGTTTTGCCCGGCGTCCACATACTCATAGGGCGCGGCGGCGCGGTCTAACATGCCGCGTACCGGCCCGACCGCCGGACACTTTTTTGTGCCGTAGAGGATAATTTTTTCAGGCATAGGTGGTTGGATGTTTGGGTGGGCTGCCAACGAACCAATTCTCAGGCAGACTCCGACAATTCTCGCCAGAAATCGGGCGATAGGGTTCCCTGGGCAACGGCCGTTACCTCACCGGTTAACACGACCCGCCATGCCTCGTCCACAGCCACGGTGGCTGCGCCGCCGGCCATGCGCACGATGACCGGGCTTTGGCAGCGGCCGGAGCGCACAGCCGTGCCCGCCGCCGCGCTGGCCGACGTGCCCGAAGCCAGCGTATAACCCGCGCCACGCTCCCAGATAGCAATCTCGATGGTATGGGCGTCCAACACGCGCACCAGTTGGACGTTGGTGCGCTGCGGGAACAGCGGCGCGGTTTCCAGCTGCGGGCCGATGGTTTGAATGGCGTCCAGGTCATCGGTGAACAAAACGCAGTGGGGGTTGCCAATGGCAACGGCCGTCACCCGATACATCACACCATCTACCACCACCTCCTGCTCCAGCCGGGAAAAAGTCAATTGGCCCATCGCCAGGCTAATCTGGTGGGCGTACTTGTCTAACACAACCGCCTGAATGGATTGACCGTGCATGGTGATGGTGAAGGAACGGCCGTTTACCAGACCCGCGTCCCACAAATAGCGGGCAAAAATCCGCAGTCCATTGCCGCTTTTTTCTGCCTCTGTGCCATCCGGGTTAAAAAAGCGCATCGTATTGGCGCCCATTTCACCGGGCAGCGGCCCATAACAGAGGCCATCGGCGCCCAACCCCTGATGACGATGGCACAACCGCCGGATGCGCGCCGGAGTAAGGGGCAGGGTAAAGTTGGTCGGGTCAATCACCAACATATCGTTGCCGGTGGCGTGGTATTTGGCAAAAGGTTGGCTCATCGGTCACCCCGTTGGGTGCCTACGCCCCGCAGGGTGACTGCGCCGCGTAAGGTGTCTGGAGTGGCTGCTCCCGGCCACTCTTTGCGCAGCAGGGCAAACAGGTGCAGATCGTGGAACGCCTGCCGCCAATAGCCATATTCGCGCATCAGCCCTTCATGGACAAAGCCCAATTTCTCCAGCAGGTGAATGGACGGGGTGTTTTCCGGCACGACAAAGGCTTCGATGCGGTTCAGGGCCATGATGACGAAGCTAAATTCGATGACGGCCGTTAACGCCTCGGTCATCACCCCCCGCCGCCAATACGCCGGAGCCAACTCATAGCCCACAGCGGCGTTAAAAAACTTGGGCCGCAAGTTCATCAGACCGACTGAACCAATCAGGGCATCATCGCCCTGGGTGGTGATGGCCCAGCGGATGGAACGCCGTTTCTGATAGTTTTGGCGCATGGCGGCGATGCGTTGGGCAGCCTGTTCAACGGCCGTAAAAGTCTCTAACCCATAATGGCGCGTCACCGCTTCGTCGGAAAAGAGGGCGTAGATGGCAGTGGTGTCGGACGGCCGTATTTGCCGCAGCACCAACCGCTCTGTTTCCAGCACGGGAAAATCGTCAAAAAATGCGTCTACATCCACCATGTCGTGCCTCACTGTGTCTGTTGTGCCGCCAGGGTAAAGGCCGGTCATACCGTCGAGGTCGCGCGTAGGGCAATGCCGAACATAAACAGCACCGTAAACGCCAACACCCATTGGCCGCGATTGGAATCATCGCCCCGCAGCCAGACCATAAAGACAAAGGGCAAAAAGACCAGCGCAAAAGAGCCATAGAGGACGTGCATAAACGGCCGTGCCACCAACACCATGTTGCCATTTAGCCATAAAATGCCACCCAACACGCCCTGGACAACATAGAGAATCTGTCCAATCACCAACGCGCCCATATAGCTGCCATCCACCGCCTGCCCGCGAATCGCCCGAAACAAGCCCCACAGCCCCAGGACCAGAAAAAAGACCCAGATAGTTTGTGAAAGCTGTGTATGAATTAAGACAATAGTGCCCATGTGGAACTCCAGTGTTCAGTATCCAGTGTTCAGTATTCAGTGTTGTTGAGTATTTCGTATTCGGAGTTTAACCAGCCCCATACCGGTTGTCAACGCAACCGCGCCAACGCGCCAACGCGCCAACGCGCCAACGCCCCCTGTCCTGATTGCGCTTTTCGGCTACAATTCCCGGCTATGGAAATTGGCGCACCCTCACCGGCTTACGTAGAAGCCCTGGATTATCTGTACAGCTTGATCAACTTCGAGCGGCAGCGGCTGGATCGGTACACCGCGAGCAAATTAGACCCGGAACGGCCGTACCACCTGGTCAACTTCCTCGGCGCGCCGCAAAACCGCTTCCCGGCCATCCACATCGCCGGGACCAAAGGCAAAGGCTCCGTAGCCGCCATGTGCGCCTACAGCCTGCGCGCCGCCGGGCTGCGCGTGGGGCTGTATACCTCGCCCCACCTGCAAGAATTCCGCGAACGTATTCGCATCCTCACCCCAGAAGACGCCGACGGCCGTATCCCTGAAGCTCCCTTTGTAGACCTGGTCGCCGCTCTCAAAACCGCCCTCAACCACGTGCCCGACGTTACCTGGTTTGAAGCCGTCACGGCCATCGCCTTGTCCTACTTCGCCGACCAACAGATAGACGTAGCCGTCATCGAAACCGGCCTGGGTGGCCGACTGGACGCCACCCGCGTCGTCAACCCTCTAGTCTCCGTCATCACCAGTCTCAGTCTGGACCACACTGAACTGCTGGGCCACACCCTGGCGGAAATCGCCTATGAAAAAGCGGGCATCATTAAACCCGGCATTCCGGTCATCTCCGCGCAGCAGCCCCCGGAAGCGGCCCAGCGTTTACAAGAAATCGCCGCCGAGCGCGGTTCATCCATTGCTTTTGTGGGTCGCGCCCTCCACGCCGCACTGGAAACAACCTGGCTGTACGAAGGGGTTTACCACAACGAGGGACAACAACAGCAAATGGCGCTGCTGCGCGCGCCAGACGCGGCGTTTGTGCGGCCGGGAATGCCGTTTACACTGGCTCTGGATGGCGAACATCAGTTGGAGAATGCCGCCGTCACCCTGGCGGCGCTGCACACTGTGCAGCCCCATTTCCCGCTGCTGACAGAAACGGCCGTGCGCACCGGTCTGGCAACCGTCAACTGGCCCGGTCGCCTGCAAATCGTGCATCCTGGCAACAACCGCACCCCAGCCCTGCTGGTAGACTGCGCCCACAACCCGGATTCAATCGGCCGGCTGTGCCACGCCCTGACCCACGATTACACCTACCGGCGGCTGCTGCTGCTTTTTGGCGCGCCGGCCGACAAAGACATCGCCGAGATGTTGGCCCAACTAGTCCCGCTGGCCGACGGCATCGTCACCACTTGCGCCGACCACCCGCGCGCCGCCACCCCCACCAGCCTGGCGCAAATCGTCGCCGACCTGGGCGGAACGGCCGTAGCCAGCCCATCTATCGCGCAAGCATTAACGGCCGTGTGGCAAATGGCCCAACCCGGCGACCTCATTTGCGCCACCGGCTCGATCATCGTCGTCGGTGACTTGCTAAATCAGTGGGAACGCCTAAAATCACACCTGCTGCACCAAACCACGACAACAAATTAAGGAGACTCTTTGGGGAACTTACCAATCGTCAATCCTTCGGCAAGCTCAGGACCAATCGTCAATCACAACGTATCACGAAAAACGAATTACGGATTACCGATTACCGATTACGAATCCACTCCCCAAAGACCCATCAAGGACCATTCCATGATTAGTGAAGATGATTTCATCCTGTCCCAATACCCAGATTTTATGGACAGTATGCCTGGATTTGAAGACGAGTTTTTTGCCCTAGATGACGCCATCGAACAAGACGGCTACATAGACTGCCCCTTCCTGCCCCTGCGCGATCTCGTCCTCTACCCGCAAATGGTCATGCCCCTGTTTGTCGGGCGTGAGCGATCATTGGCAGCCATTAAAGCGGCCGTCACCAACAACGAAAACATCATCGTCGCCGCCCAAAAAGACAGCGAAGTCGTCGAACCGGGCATCAACGATATTTACGCCCTGGGCACAGAAGTCACCATCGGCAAAGCGCTGCGTATGCCCGACGATTCAACCAGCGTCCTGGCCCAGGGCCGCCGTCGCGTTGAAATCATCGAATATACGCAGTGGGCGCCCTATATTCGCGTCCGCGCCCGGCGCATCCGCGAACCCAAGCAGTGGGAGCGCGCCACCGAAGCGCTCATGCGCGCCGTCATCACCCTGTTTGAAAAAGTGGTCAGCCTCAACCGCAGCCTGCCGGAAGACGCCTACACCTTCGCCATCAATATCGAAGAGCCAGGCTGGCTGGCCGACTTCATCGCCTCCACCCTGAACACGCCGCTGGAAGAAAAACAAGACATCCTGGAAACCATTGATCCGGCCGTGCGCCTGCAAAAAGTGAGCATCGCCCTGGCTAAAGAGCTGGACATGCTGGAACTGGAAGACCAGATTCACATGCAAGTCCAGCAAGAGATGGACAAATCGCAGCGCGAGCATTTCTTGCGCGAGCAAATGCGCGTGATTCAGGGCGAACTGGGCGAAGCCGACGTTTTTACCCAAGAAGTCGGCGAAATGCGCGAAGCCTTCGCCAAAAAAGAGATGCCCGCCGATGTGCGCGCCAAAGTAGACAAAGAACTCAGCCGCCTCAGCGCCATGCCGCCCATGTCGCCGGAAGTGGGCATCATCCTCACCTACCTGGATTGGATCCTCAATCTGCCCTGGCTGGACCAATCCGAAGACAACCTGGACGTGCTGCACGCAGCCAGGGTATTGGCCGACGACCATTTTGGCCTGGAAAAAGCCAAAGAGCGCATTCTGGAATACATCGCCGTCAAACAAATCGCGCCGGATACGCTGCGCAGCCCCATCCTCTGTTTTGTGGGACCGCCAGGAACCGGCAAAACCTCTATCGGGCGTTCCATTGCCCACGCCTTAGGCCGCGAATTTATCCGCATGAGCCTGGGCGGGGTGCGCGACGAGGCAGAAATTCGCGGCCACCGCCGCACCTACATTGGAGCCATGCCCGGCCGCATCATCCAGGCCATGCGCCGCGCCGGCACCAAGAACCCGTTGTTCATGCTGGACGAAGTAGACAAATTGGGCCAGGATTTTCGCGGCGACCCGGCTGCGGCGCTGTTGGAAGTGCTGGACCCGGAGCAAAACCACGCCTTCGCCGACCATTACCTGGGGCTGGATTTTGACCTCTCCAAAGTGCTGTTCATCACCACCGCCAACTACCTGGACACCATCCCGCCGGCCTTGCAAGACCGCATGGAACTCATTGAGTTTGAGGGGTATCTGGAGGAAGAAAAGCTGGAAATCGGCCGTCAATTCCTGGTTCCGCGCCAGATAGAGCAGCATGGTCTGGCGGCCAGTGGCATTCGCTTTGAGGACGAAGCGCTGAAAGCGATCATCCGCGAATACACACGGGAAGCGGGCGTGCGCAACCTGGAACGGGAAACGGCCAATGTCTGCCGCAAAATCGCCAGAGCGGTGGCTGAGAAAAAACGTTTCCCCAAACGCATTACGGCGCAGCGTGTCCACGACTATCTTGGCCCGCCCCGTTTCTCCAGCGAAGAGCTGCACGAGGAGAACGAAATTGGCGTAGCTACCGGCGCGGCCTGGACGGCCGCCGGCGGCGAGATCATGTTCATCGAGGTGAACCTGATGCCCGGCAAGGGCGGCATGATGCTGACCGGCCAGTTGGGCGACGTGATGCAAGAAAGCGCGCAAGCCGCGCTGACGTACACGCGCAGCCAGGTAGACGTGTTGGGCATTGATCCCGACAAGTTTGACAAGGTGGATATTCACCTGCACGTGCCGGAGGGGGCTGTGCCCAAAGATGGGCCATCGGCCGGGGTGGCGCTGGCTTCGGCGCTGATTTCGGCCTTTACCAACCGGCCAATTCGCCGCGACGTGAGTATGACGGGCGAGATTACGCTGCGTGGGCGGGTGCTGCCGGTGGGCGGCGTGCGCGAAAAGGCGCTGGCGGCGCGGCGCGCCGGGATTCGCACATTTATTCTGCCGCAGAAAAATGAGCGCGACCTGGAAGAAATTCCCAAGAAACTGCGCCAGGATGTGGAGTTTATTCTGGTGAAGCAGGTGGATGAGGCGCTGGCGGTGGCGCTGCTGCCGGCCGTGCAGCCGGTAGGCTGAGGTGTGATAGGCGATGAATACAATACGGCCGTTTCTCATCCAACTGCCTATCCAGGTGAAGACCTACGACATAGACTTTGCCAATATCGTCCACAACGCGGTCTATATCCGTTGGCTGGAAGATTTGCGCACGGCGATGCTGGCCGACTATTACGCCATCGAGCAAATGCTGGCCGATGGCCTGACGCCCATCCTCACCAAAACGGAAATCGAATACCGCCGCCCGGTGCGCTTTGGCGACGCCGTGCTGGGCCGCATGTGGCTGGCCGACCTGGGCCGCACGCGCTGGACGGTGCAGAGTGAAATCTGCGTCGGTGAAATTGTCGCCGCGGCTTCCCAACAGACAGGTTATTTTGCCGAATTGGGTAACGGCCGTGCCACCCGTGTCCCCGCCCAACTGCGCGCCATCTGGCAGAGCTTTCTAAACCCCGCTTAACCCACACTTTACACATTTTTTACCTTTCCGATGGACAATGAGGTCACTGGATTTATAGTTTCCAGATTGGACCAATCTTGGAGATTGGTGCAATCTCAAAGCAATTCGGAGGTAATGATGAAACAAACGCATCGTGTTGCAGCCCTGGTGGCTGTTTTGATTTTAGGTATTTTGCTTTTGGCCGGCTGCGGCCCAGCTTTGACGTTGAATGGTGCGCCGACGCAGGCGCTGCCGGCCGTCGCCGCGACGAATAACGTGGTCGAAGAGACCAGTCCGGTGGTAGCAGTGAGCGGTGTGGGTGACACGGCCGTTGGCGACACAGTCTACAGCGACACACCGGCGCAAGTTACCAGCCAGACGTCCCCCACTCTGGATTTAAATGCCTTCCAGGACACCCTGACCAACCTGTATGAGCAGATCAACCCCGGCGTCGTCAATATTCAGGTCACGCTGGACAGCGGCGCGTCTTTGCCGGAAGGCCTAGACCTGAACAGCCTGCCGGAAAACCACCCATTCCTGACCCCACAGTTTGGGCAAGGCTCCGGCTTTGTCTACAGTGACGAGGGCTACATTATCACCAATAACCACGTGGTGGAAGGGGCCAACAAAATCACCGTCGTCTTTGCCGATGGCACGGAAGCCGACGCAACGCTGATAGGCACAGACCCCGGTTCGGACCTGGCGGTAATTCAGGTGGACGTGCCCGCCAGCAAACTAAACCCGGTTCCCGTGGGCAGTTCCGACGATTTGAAGGTAGGCCAGTTTGTCATCGCCATTGGCAATCCATTTGGGCTGGATGGTTCGATGACTTCCGGCATCATTTCCGGCTTAGGGCGCACGCTGCCGGCCGATACCACCACCGTTACCGGCAGTCGCTTCAGCATCCCGGCCATCATCCAGACCGACGCGGCCATCAACCCCGGTAATTCTGGCGGCCCGCTGCTGAACCTGGCTGGTGAGGTGATTGGCGTAAACACGGCGATTGCTACGGAAAGTGGCACATTCTCCGGCGTCGGCTATGCCGTCCCGGCGGCCACAGTGCGCCAGGTCGTGCCGCAGATCATCGAAACCGGCGAGATCGCCCATCCGTGGATTGGCATTTCTGGCCGGGAAATGAATGGTACATTGGCCGAGGCGATGAATATGGACGCCGACCAACGCGGCGTGCTGGTGGTAGAGGTTGTGGCTGGCGGCCCATCGGACAAAGCGGGACTGCGCGCCAGCAGCGACCTGGTAACGATTGATGGGTTTGAGGCAGCCATTGGCGGCGACATTATTGTGGGCATTAACGGCCAGCAGGTGGTGAAGTTCGACGATCTGTTGAGCTACATTGTGCAGAAAACGGCCGTTGGTGACACCATCAACCTGACTGTTTTGCGTGGCGGGGAACAGGTAGAGGTATCCTTAACCTTAGAAGCGCGGCCAACGCAGTAAACAGATTTTGAACGTGACAATAAAAAAGGGCGGTGTTTGCACCGCCCTTTTTTTATTGCCACTCCTCAATCCGCTCTTTGATGGCCGCCACAAAATGATCGGCGACCGCGCCATCCAGGATGCGATGGTCGAAGGTGAGACTGACGTAGGCCGACGGCCGTATGGCTATCGCGTTTTCCCCCACCACCTTCACCCGCTTCTCGATCATGCCCACACCCAAAATGGCGCACTGCGGCTGGCTGATGATCGGCATGGCGAACAGACTACCGCTGACGCCGTGATTGGTGATGGTAAACGTACCATCCTGCGTCTCATCCGGGCGCAGCCGCTTGCGCCGGGCGCGTTCAGCCAGGTCGTTGATGGCCCGGGCCAGGCCCAGCAGGTTGAGCGAATCAGCGTTTTTGATCACCGGCACAATCAGCCCTTCGTCGAGCGCCGTCGCCAGCCCCAGGTTGATGTCGCGGCGCAGCAGGATGCCATCCGTCTGCCATGTGCTGTTGACCAGCGGAAACGCCTTCAGCGCGGCGACGGTGGCCGCCGCCAAGTAAGCGGTGAAGGTCAGGCGGGCATCATCGCGGGCAAATGCTTCTTTGTGGGCGGCGCGATGGGCGGATACGGCCGTAAAATCAAACTCAAACACCGTCGTCGCGTGGGGGCTGGTCTGGCGGCTACGCACCATATGTTCGGCAATGCTGCGCCGCATGGCCGACAGCGGCAGTAGATGGCCGGGAATTGCGGATTGCGGACTGCGGACTGCGGATTGACGATTTTCCACAAAGGCCAGGATGTCTTCTTTGGTGATACGGCCGTCTAGCCCGGTTCCGGTCACTAAATCTAAATCTACCTGGTTTTCGGCGGCGATGCGGGCGACGACCGGGCTGATACGGCCGGTGTAGCGGCGTGGTTGGGTGGGTTGGGCTAGTTGAATTGGTTCGGTTGGTTGGGCTAGTTGAATTGGTTCGGTTGGTTGGGCTGGTTGAATTGGTTCGGTTGGTTGGGGAACGGCCGTTGCCGCCCCATTTCCACCTCCGCTGGCGCTCAACTCCTCGCCCGGCGCGCCAATCACCGCCAACAGCGTGCCCACGGCCACCGTTTCCCCGGCCGGGACATGGATTTTTAGCAATACCCCGGCCGCTTCGGCAGTGGCCTCCGTCGTCACCTTATCGGTCTCAATTTCCAGCAGCGGTTCATACAACGCAATGGCCTCCCCCTCCTCCTTCAACCAGCGCGCCACCGTCGCCTCAATAATCCCCTCACCCATCTCAGGCATTAATATTTGTGTTCCCATAATTCCTCAATGAGTAGTTAGTTGATAGTTGATAGTGGATAGTGGTTAGTTGATAGTTATGCGGACCACTCCCAACTCCCAACTACCAACTACCAACGGTAAACTCCCGGATTCGCTTCGTGCATCAGACCATAAACCACGTCGAACACGTCTTGCACGTTGGGTTTGGAGAAGTAATTGCCGTCTGTGCCAAAAGCGGGGCGGTGCGGCTGCGCCGTCAGGGTGCGCGGCACGGCGTCTAGCCAGTGGAAGCCACCCTGGGTCTCGATCACCTGCTGCATCATGTAGGCGGTGGCGCCGCCGGGCACATCTTCATCCATGAAGAGGATACGGCTGGTTTTTTGTAAGGATTGCCGGATACGGCCGTTCACGTCAAACGGCAGCAAGCTCTGCACATCAATCACTTCCAGGCCAATGCCAACGGCCGTCAACCGTTCGGCCGCCTCCAACGCCAGACGGCAGCCCGCGCCATACGTTACCAGCGTCACATCGTCGCCGGGGCGCAGCACCTCTGGCACGCCCAGAGGAACCGTCACCTCGGCCAGGTTAGACGGCATCTTTTCCTTCAGGCGGTAGCCGCTCAGCACCTCGACAATCAGGCCCGGTTCGTCGGATTGCAGCAGGCTGTTGTAAAACCCGGCCGCCTGCACCATGTTGCGCGGGACCAGCACGTTAATGCCGCGCAGCAAATGCACCGTCGCCCCCATCGGCGACCCCGAATGCCAGACACCCTCCAGCCGATGGCCGCGTGTGCGGATGATGACCGGCGCTTTTTGGCCGCCGGCCGTGCGCCATTGCAGCGTCGCCAGGTCGTCAGACAAAATTTGCAGGGCATAGAGCAAATAATCCAGGTATTGAATTTCGGCGATGGGGCGCAGGCCGCGCAGCGCCATACCGATGGCCTGGCCGATGATGGTCGCCTCACGGATGCCTGTATCGGACACGCGCAGCGGGCCATATTTGGCTTGCAGCCCGGCGAATGATTGATTGACGCCGCCCAATTTGCCCACGTCTTCGCCAAAGGCGATCACGCGCGGGTCGCGGGCCAACATGGCATCGAAAGCGGTGTTGAGGATTTGGAAGCCGTTCAGTTCCGGCGGGTCGGCGGCGTAAACCGGCTTCACTTCGGTCACGTGGCGGGCGGCTTCGGCCGATTGGCTGACCAGGTGGGAACCGGCGCGGGCGCGGTTGAGCTGCACCTGCGCCTGATGCCAATCGGCCAACTGCTGGCGGGCGGGGGACGGGTGATGGCGGCTGGCGATGAGGGTTTCATGGACGGCCGTTAAAATATCCCGGCGGTAGGGCGTCTGTTTGGCCGTTAACTGGGCCGCCAGCGGCGAATCCGGGACCGCCGCCTGAATCAGGGCCACCGCCTCGTCGCGCTCTTTATGAAACGGCGACGTGTAGGCCGTCCACGCCTTCATTTTGATGTTTTCCACCAGTTTTTGCGCGTTGCGCTCAATCTGGTCCAGCTCCCCGGCGGTGGCAATGCGCTGCTCGATAATCCATTGGCGCATCTGGCGCAAACAGTCGTATTCCGCTTCCCAGGCCAGACGTTCGGGCGATTTGTACCGTTCATGGCTGCCGGAGCTGGAATGGCCCTGCGGCTGCGTCATTTCGATGACGTGGACAATGGCTGGGACGTGGTCGCGGCGGGCCACATCGGCCGCCTGTTGGTATGCTTCGATGAGCGCCAGGTAATCCCAACCTTTGACGGTGTAAATGTCGTAGCCATCGGCGCGGTCCGGCGCGCGGCGGAAGCCAGCCAACAGTTCGGTGAGATTTTCTTTGACCATCTGAAATTCGTTGGGCACGGAGATGCCATAGCCGTCGTCCCAGATGGAAAGGACGACCGGCGCTTTGAGGACGCCGATGGCGTTGATCGCTTCCCAGAACATGCCTTCGGCGGCGCTGGCGTTGCCGATGGTCCCCCAGGCGATTTCGTCGCCGTTGTGGGAGAACTGGCTGAATTGATGCAGCTCCGCCAGGTCGCGGTAGAGGCGGGAGGCGTAGCCCAGCCCTACCAGGCGGGGCATTTGCGAAGCGGTGGGTGAGATGTCGGCGGAGGAGTTGAATTGGGTGGTGAGGTCACGGAAACGGCCGTTTTCGTCCAGGCTGCGGGTGGCAAAGTGGGCGTTCATCTGGCGGCCGGCCGAGCTAGGCTCTTGTGTCACATCGGCGTGGGCGTAAAGCTGGGCAAAATACTGCTGAATCGTGGTCGCGCCAATGGCGAACATAAATGTCTGGTCGCGGTAATAGCCGGAACGCCAATCCCCCTTGCGAAACGATTTAGCCATGGCAATTTGGGCCACTTCTTTACCATCGCCAAAGATACCAAACTTCGCCTTGCCGCTAAAAACCTCCCGGCGACCAATGAGGCTGGCCTGGCGGCTTTGCGCGGCCAGGGTGTAATCACGCAATATGTCGGCCGTGCTGATGAATTTTTGCGCTGGAAAAGGGTTTTCTTGCCGGTGTTGGGTCTGTTCTTGGGTTTGCGGTCTGTTCATGTTGCCCGCCTCCACTGCGGATGCAGGCGAATCATGTCGAATCGTGGGATGGGACTCATAGACTGTGCTGACCTCCGTTTGGCGTTTATCTGTGGGAATGGGATGTAATCATCAGTTTTCCTGATGTAAAACCGATCCGATTGTAGGGAAATTTGCTTACAAGGCAAACTAAGGGGATGTTGGTGTAATTGGTTGTAAGATTGGACCAGTCTTTTGGCGGGAAGTTCAATTTTTCAGGCGGCGCAATTACACCTTGTTGGTTGACTGAAGGGGGAGAGAACGGCCGTTAGCCGCTCTGTGGACGATTAACGCGAATCAACTGCCCGGACACATTTACGCCTGGATCAAGCTGATCATGAACGCGATAAGCCCACGCCGTGAAATCAGGGTCAAACGTACACATAAACGCGCCATGTCATGCCTGTTCGTTGTCCACAATCTGGCGATCTATTGCATCGGGAAAAGCACGGTAATAAGCCCTGGCATTGGCCAAATCTTCGGCGCGTACCGAACACAGATTACGGAATACCGCACACGACCACTACTCCCCCAACGGCGTCACCGACACATTGTCAAACTGCACCTGCACCCCGCCCAGGCCCAACGTCTCTACCATCAGGCCCACATCGCCTTGTTTGAAGGCGTCATCCGTCACCCGGCCGACCTCCTGATCGTTGACATAAAAAATCATGTTCCCGCCTTCTGCCTGCACTTTCAGCCGGTTGGTGCGGTTTAGCCCCTGCTGCACGGCCGTTGATTCAAACCACCACTGTCCAATCAACGGCTGCGCTTCCCCCGCGCCGCCGCCGCGATAGCGGCCAATCCACACATAGCCATCACCGCTGATCTTAAACAGATAAAAATCATCCTTCTCGTTGTCCAGGCGGAACAGCAGACCATAGCCATTATTCAGCGGTCCAGCCACCTGAGTGGCGTCCATTTCATAAATGCCATCACCAAAACTTTCGCCGGCCGTCGTCCAGATAATCACGTCGTCGGCCGTCACCGTCAGGTCGTAGACGCCGTTAGCCACCTGGCCGATGGCGTCGGCGTCTGTGCCCACGCGCCATTTGCCGGGCGCATCAAAAGTCTCCAGATAGCTGCTCTGGCCGCGACATCCTGCTAGTAAAAGCACCGCCAGAAGCAGCACGGCCGTCACTGTTTTGTATTTTGTCGTCATAAGTATAGTTCCTTGACATGTTAGTTGGTTGGCTAATGAACTGACCAACCCGATACCCTTCCAAGTTTATAGAAAGCTGGCTGATTTGCCACCTCCATCAGCCCAGGTTAAAAACCTTCTCAGGCAAAACGGCCGTGCCCCCACCGCACTTTTTACGCAGAGATGCGGAGAAGGCATTGGCAATTGACACTTGACGATTGACGATTGGTCCTGAGCTTGCCGAAGGATTGACGATTGTTCACTTCTCATTCATCGCGCCACACCCCAAAACCCCGTATAATTGCCGCATGGATGCACAGATCGACTCCCTCGTCCAACAAATTGTCGCCGCGATGGGCAGCCGGTTAACGGCCGTAACCCTCTTCGGCAGCTACACCCAATCCCACTACCAGCCCGGCGAATCCGACGTCAACCTGCTCTTTGTCCTGGCCGACGACGCCAACTTGCTGGACTTGCGCCAGGTAGTCCTGCCCCTATGGCCGCAAAACGCCGCCTGGCTGCGGCGCGGCCCCTGGGCCGCCCACGCCGACGCGCTGGCCCGCTTCTGCCACCTCCACCCGACCTTTGCCCACCACCTGGCCCACGACGGCCGTCTGCTGTACAGCAGCCCTACCATGCAACCCACGCCCCAGCCCGCCCTGGACGCCCACGAAACCTGCGCACGCCTGGCCACACAAGCCCTCAGCGCCTCCAACGCCCTGCTGCCCGACCTGTTAGACGCCGCCACAGCCGCCAACCGCCATGCCGCGCTGCGCCGTCTGGCGCGCCAATTGTGGCGCAAACCAATCCCCACAGAAGAAACGGCCGTTCACACCTATGCCCGCGTCCAACAAATCCTCGGCCCACAAATCGCCCAACTGCCCGCCGCCCACGCCTGGGCCAATACAACCATCCCGGCCGTCACCGCCCCCTTTCTGCCCGGCCTGCAAGCCCTGTACCAACAAGGCCCCAACATCGTCATGGTCCTGGCTAACCTCGGCCCGCAGCACGTCCGCGATACCGACTGGCAGCATCTCGCCGGACCGCTGACCAAAGAATGTGAAGGATTGGTGGTGACAACGGCCGTGCAGCTCAGCCTGAGCCTGGTCTACGACAACCCCCTGGCCCTGGCGCTAAAAAACTATCGCCACAGTTGGGGCATGAATCCTCTGGCTGATTTGGTGACTTCCCGCCGCCAAATCATGCGTCAGGCTGCCACCCTGCCCGCCAGCATCGCGCTGACCGAACTACCTACGGTTTACCTGACCCAGGACGACAGCCACCTGCACACCATCATCCACGACTTTCAAAACCGGCTGCTAAACGTGCAGTTGGAACACGAACTCCTATGCCGCCTGGGACACACACCCCGCTTTGTCCCGCCCACCCCCCTACCCGACCGCGACGCGCCGCCCCAGCAACGCATCGCCGCTATCTGCCAGCACCTGGACTGGTGGTCGGAATTTTACCTGGACCAGATGAGCTGGGCCGAAGACGCATGAGACGCCCCGCCTACAGCAGCGGGCTGCGACTGTTCATCCTGGCGCTTATTCTCACCTTCATCCGGCCCGCTCCCCTGCTTGTCACCCCTGGCCCACCGCAGACGGTAGAGACGCAGCACCCCATCCTCGGCGTACACACCCGCCTCACGGACGAAGTGGAGGAGTGGAAGGTTAAACACAGCCTGGAACTGGTGCGGCAAATGGGCGCGCCCTGGATTGTGGAATTTTTCCCCTGGGCCTATTATGCCGCCGCCGATGGCGGTTACGCCTGGGGCCACCCGGATATGGTTGTCGGTCACGCCGCCGCCCAGGGGCTAACCATCATCGCCCGCCTGGGGCTGACGCCCGACTGGGCCAGACCGCCAGACACCCCCCTGACTTACCTGGATAAATCAGCCTACGGTGATTTTGCCGCCTACGCCGCCGCCTTCGCCGCCCGCTACCGAGGCCAGGTGGATTATCTGATCATCGGCAATGAACCCAATTTGAGCTATGAGTGGGGCTACCGGCTGACTACCCCGGCCGATTACGTGGCGCTGCTGCAAGTGGTGTATACGGCCGTTAAAGCCGCCAATCCCGACATGCAAGTGCTGGCCGGGGCGCTGGCGCCGACACTGGAGCCGGCCGGTTCCCCCTGGGGACTCAATGACCTCATCTACCTGCAAGGCATGTACGATGCCGGCGCGGCCGCCTATTTCGATGGGCTGGCGGTCCACGCCTACGGCCTTACCTTCCCGCCAGAAGCCGAACCCGGACCAGACATCCTCAACTTTCGCCGTGTGGAATTGGTACGCCAGGTGATGGAAGCCAACGGCGACGCCGCCAAAGCCATCTACATCACCGAAACAGGCTGGAACGACCATCCCCGCTGGACGTTGGCTGTGCGCCCGGCGCAGCGCATCCAATACACCCTCGCCGCGCTGGAATACGCCGAAACCAACTGGCCGTTTGTGCGGATGATGGCGATTTGGGCCTTCCGCTTCCCCGCGCCGCAAAAGAGCTATATGGATTATTACACCCTGGTGACGCCGGAATTTGTTAAAAAGCCAATTTATGATGCCTTGCAAGCCTTTGCCCAGGAGACTTCACCGGCTGCGCCGACCACCATGAATGAAAACCCTGGGAGCGCAGGCGTCTCGCCTGCCGGGGCGGACGGGACGTCCGCACTCCCATTTTTGAAGGAGCAGTAACGGAATCAGTGCAAAAAAGCCTCCGTGTCCTCTGTGTCTCCGTGGTACTGCTTCTACTTTGGGTGGGGTGCAACGGCCGTGCCCAAACCTGGCCGCGCATCCAACAGGAAGGGGTGCTGCGCGTGGGGCTGGACCCGACCTATCCACCCTTTGAGGTGGATGCGGGCGGCGAACTGACCGGTCTGGATGTAGACCTGGCGCGGGCCATCGGCGCGGATTTAGGGCTGGACGTGGCTTTTAGCTACTTCGGCTACGATGGCCTGTATGATGCGTTGGCGACCGGGCAGGTGGACGCGCTGCTCTCTGCCCTGGTGGTAGACCCGGCGCGCACCAAAGATTTTGCCTACAGCGACCCTTATTTCAACGCCGGGCTTATTTTGCTGACGCGGCAGGCAGAAACGGCGATTGCCGCCATGCCTGATCTGGCGGGCCGCACGCTGGCTGTAGAATTGGGGGCGCAAAGCCATGTGGAGGCGCTGGCCTGGAGTCGCAAGTTGGTTGGGCTGGTGGTACAGCCACACACGACGCCGGAAGAAGCAGTGACGGCCGTTCTCGCCGGCGCGGCCGACGCGGCGTTGATGGATGGGGTAAACGGCCGTCTCCTGCTGCGCGACACCCCCGGCCTCACTCTGGCCGCCGAAGCCGTAACCGTAGAGCCATATGCCCTCGTCGTTCGCGCCGCCGATGGCGACCTGCTGCGGCAGCTAAACGACAGCCTGGCCCGGCTGCGGGCCTCCGGCGAGCTGGCGGCCATCACTGCCCGCTGGTTGTCGCCCACAAGCCAGGAGAGACTTCATGAGTAGGCTAAACTCTGAACGACTGTTAGGCGCCGCGCTTATCGTGGGCGGCGTATTGGTAGGCGTGGTCGTGGCTGCGGTGCTGCGCAGCTATACACAAGATGGGATGATGACGGGGGGAACGGCCGTTACCGCCGCCATCATCGCCTTTCTCTTACTCGTCCTGCCCCAGTTAGCCCTGGGCATCAGCCTCATCCGCCACACCTCCCCGCCAAATGACCCATGAATTTAAAACTGCCAACCACAAGCAACGTATGTTATACTGTGACCATCCTGCCAAACGGGCATCCTTTACAAATAAAGCGAGCAACCATACAACCAGAAAATCTGTATCGTTGCGTTTTTCTCTTTGTATCTTTGTCCCTTTGTCTCTTTGTAATAAATTCTTTGTCAAAGGAGAAATGTAGATTATGAAAGAATACGTGTCCGACTTGTACGATAAAATCAAAGGCGAGTCCAGCGGCCTGGGCAACTTGCTTGCCAAAGTGCCCGGTCTCGGCGGCTACATGGAACGCAGCCGCCGCCGCGAAGCCGACCAAATTCTGCGTGATACCATCTCCAGCCACCTGGAAGCCTCCCGCCTCACCCTCAGCAGTGTCCACCAAGAACTTGGCCGCGACATCATCAAAGCGATGGACCACGCCGAATCTCTGGGGCGCGCCGACAACATGCTCATGGGCCTTATCGGCAAAATTAAAGACGCGCCACAAGGTTATGCCGGTTTCTTCGACGCCATCAAAGTCAAAGAAGAAGACCTGGCCCGCATCTACGCCTTCGACGAAAGCATGTTAAACCACGCTGATGAAATAGACGCCAGCATAGACGCCCTGACCAAAGCGGTCCGCGACGATGGCGACATCAACAGCACCATCCGCCGCCTGACCACCGTCTTGCAAGCCGCCAATCAAGATTTTGCCGGCCGCAACGAAGTGATCATGGGCATCAGTTAAGAATTGATAATTGACGAATACAGATTACGCAACAAAGGAGTAAAACCCAATGGCTCAGATATTTGACCGAGTTGCCATAGACGCCTGGCAGCGTGACGAACTAGTGCAGAAATTCCCGCCCGGCGGGCTGGGCGATATTAAGATGGGTTCCCAACTCATCGTCAACCCCGGCGAGACCTGCGTCTTTGTACGCGGCGGTGAACCGATGGGCACATTCACCCCCGGCCGACACACCCTGACCACCGAAAACATCCCCCTGCTGACGAATATGATAGAGCGCGGGCTGTTTGGCGGTAAAAATGTCTTCACCGCCGACGTTTATTTTGTCAAAACCACCGACATTACCATGAAATGGGGCACTGCTAACCCCATCATCGTCGAACATCCGCAGCGCTCGCCGGGGGCCAGCGCCATTGTTGGCAACGGAACCTATGTCACCAAAGTAAAAGACCCCTGGCGCTTCCTGAACGCCATGGACGCCTTCCGCAACAGCACACGCCAGGACGAAGTAAAAAACCGTCTCGACCCGATGCTGGGCGTGATGATGCAAGACAAGCTCAGCGAACTGGCTATCGCCAAAAACCTGGGGCCGGCGCAGTTGCAATCCTTCTCCAAAGAGATCAACGACCTGCTCGCCGGGCTGCTGCAAGAGGAATTCGACGCCATCGGCATGGTGCTGGTGGACTTCAACATCCGTCTGGCGCTGCATCCCAAATCGCTGGAAGTGGTCACCAACATGGGCTACGGAACCAGCTACACCGCCAAACAACAGGCCGACGCCTTTGTCGCGGCCGCTTCCAATCCGGCCGGCGGTTCGATGGGCGATATTGGCATTGGGGCGATGGGCATGGCGGCGATGCAAAACCTGCAAAACCAGCAGGCATGGCAGCAGCAGCAAGCCCAACAAACGCAGCCTGCTGCCCCGGCCGCCCCGGCTGGTGGTTCGGCCGCCGCGCCAGATGTCATGACCCCCGGACAGGCCGCCCAAATCTTGCAGGTGACGGAAGAGGACATATTGGCCGCCATTCAGGATGGTTCGCTGAAGGCCAGAAAAATTGGCAACGCTTACCGCATCAGCAAAGCGGCTCTGGATGAGTTCCTGGCTGGCTGAAAGCCACCACTGAGTAATCGTCTAAGAATAACTTCCTGTTTTTTAGATTGGACCAATCTTGGAGATTGGTCCAATCTGGGCCATGCCATTTCTAGATGATCACTTAGTCAGATTATCGAAGTGACGTTTGCATCCTCGTAGGCGAACGGTGGGCATCTGAGGATGCCCACCGCCTCAATGTTGATCTACTCATAGTTCGATGGGAGTGATTACACCTCCGGGAGATGGCTTATCTCCCGGAGGTTGTGTTGTATAGGAATAGAGAGAAAACGATGTTGTTGAATATGAATCCATTGGGGCCAAATCTGGCCTTTGTATGGGATGTGATTGCCCTGGTGTTGACCTTTGTGGTGATTCAGACGTTGGTGCTGGTGAATGGCGTTTTGCAAAAGCGGGAAATACTGCCAACGTACATCACGCGCAAGGTCATCCACATATTTGCCGCGCCGCTGTACGTGGTTTGCTGGATGTTGTTTTCTGGCGATGCGGCCAGCCGGTATCTGGCGATGGTGGTGCCGCTGGCGTTTATTGGGCAGTTTGCGGCGATTGGCTTGGGGCTGCGCAAAGATGAGGCGTTTGTCAATTCGATGTCGCGCACCGGCAACCCGCGTGAACTGCTGGGCGGCACGATGCACTACGCCATTGTGATGTTTGTCTGTACGATTTTGTTTTTTGAAACGGCCGTGCCCAACACCACCCCTAACCCGGCCGCCCTGCTCATTCTGGGGGCGCTGGCCGGCGGCGATGGCCTGGCCGACATTATCGGCCGGCGCTATGGCAAAGGGCGCACTTTTGGCCGGGCCGGGTCGCAGAAAAGCGTGCCTGGCTCCATCGCCATGTTTGTCGGCGCGGCGGGCATGTCGTTGATTCTGGTGGCGCTGTTCAGCATCAACACCAACCTGTCTGTGGGCATGGTACTGCTGCCCACGCTGCTGCTCAGTCTGCTGGCGACCATCGTCGAGGCGGTTTCGCCCAAAGGTCTGGACAATTACACCATCGCGCTGGCGGTGGTGGTGGGCATTGTCGTTTTGTCGCTGGCGGGGATGTGGCCGTTTGCGCCGTTGTTTACGCTGTAGCCGGGGTTCGGTGTTCAGTGTTCGTGGTCAGTGGGTGGTTTCTTTGATTGAACTGAACGAGGCTTGCAGCAAACAAATATGAATGATCTGACTGTTCTCAAGTTGGGCGGGGCGCTGCTGACGGATAAGCGCGCGCCGGATTCGCTGCGGGCGGAGACATTGACGGCCGTTACCCATGAAATCCGCGCCTGTCTGGACGCCGGGCTGTTGCAGCGGCTGATCGTGGTGACGGGCGTCGGCTCGTTTGGGCATCCGCCGGTGCTGCGTTACAAATTGCACAAAGGCTTCCAATCGCCCGACCAACTGCTGGCGCTGACAGAAACGCAAAACAATGTCATGCGCCTGCGCCGGGCGGTGGCTGAAGAGTTTCAGGCGGCCGGCATGCCGGTTTGCCTGATGCTGCCCAGTTCGTGCATGGCCGCCAGCGGCTTTGCCCACGCCGAGAGCTATCTGACGGCCGTCGCCGGATTCTTGCGCCTGGGCATGGTCCCGCTGTTGGGCGGCGATGTGCTGGTGGATGATCAGGTGGGCTTCATGGTTTATGGCGGCGACGAGGTGGCCGTGGACCTGGCGCTGCATTTTGGCGCAGACCGGTTAATTTTAGCCACCCAGGTAGACGGCATCTACGACAAAGACCCACAGCAGCACCCAGACGCCCAGCGTCTGCCCACCCTGTCGCTGAATGGTCCGGGGGAAACGGCCGTTTCCCTGGACCACCACCCGCTCATAGACGCCAGCGGCGCGATGGCCGGCAAACTGCGGGCCATCCGCCGCGCCGAAGCCGCCCTGGCCGCCGGCCTGGAAGTCTGGCTCATTTCGATGATGGAACCGGGACGGTTAACGGCCGTCTTGCAAGGCGACCCGGCCGCCGGAACCCGCGTTACCCTTTAAGAAGAGGGGGAGACATGGAGACATGGAGACATGGAGACATGGAGACAAGGAGAGATGTTTCTCCCAGTCTCCCAGTCTCCCCCTCTCCCAGTCTCTCTTACAACTCCCGGTTGCGCACGGCGCGGAAGGCGTTGTAAACGTGGTCTTTGCGACGGCCGTCTTTGTCCACCACCCCGGCGTTACGCATCCAATCCGACCAGGCAAACCAGATGAGCGCCTGCACCAGATCCGTGTGCCGGTCTTGGACGTGTTTGTACACATCCTTCATGTAATCGCCAATTTCCGCGTAATACTGCGGGCCAATTTCGCCATCGTCGGCCACGCCAATTTCAGTGATCCAGAATTTGTAGCCGGGTAGTTCGCGCCGGTAAACATCAAACGCCTGGGCCAGCGTGCCGTATTGGCCGCCCCAATCGAAGGGGGCTTTGGTGGCCCAGCGGGTGTAGGGATGGATGCCGATGGCGTCTACGGGCAGTTTGCCGCCAACGGCCGTTTCCACCTTCTTGATATACGCGGCCGTCGCCTCCGGTCCCGTCGCCATGCCGTTAAAGATGATGGGCGACGCCGGCGAAGCGGCGCGGATAGCCTGGGCTACAGCCTGGGTGATCAGCGCCATCTGCGCCGGTTCCAGAAATACCGAAGCGGGGTTGTTTTTCTTGTCCCCCTCGTTCCAAATCTGGTAAGCCACTTTGTCCTCGTAGCGGCGGTAATGGGTGGCAATCTCTTTGGCTGTCGCCGCCAGGTCTTGGGCGTAGCCCGGCCAATTGTTGGCGCCTGTCCAGGGCGCTTTGCCCCAAATGGTCTCCTGGTTGATGATGATGAGCGCTTTGATACCCTGGCGGTTATAGGCGTGAACGATGGGATCATATTGGGCGAAGGCTTTGCGGATGTCGCCCCGCTCGGCGACAACGATGCGGGCGTCTACTTTAAAGACAAAACGCACCCAATCCATCCCCTTGAGGTCATCGGTCTCAAACGGATTGCTGTGGGGGGCATCGGGGTTGATGTTGACGCCGGTTTGCAGGCTGGACACGGGCACGTCAATGGGCGTGTCAATCGGCGCGGGATTGCCTTTGGTGGAGCGGTAGAAGATGGCAGCGAGAATGGCTTCCCACAACGGCCGTCCCGCCCGCCCATACCGCTCCTTCAAAGACGCCTCCTGCGCCGGGAGCAGCCAGGGGTCGTTGATGCGGTAATCGTCGCCGTCTTTGCCCACAATCAACACCCAATGTTGGTCGTTGTCGGTGTACGGCGTATCGCTGGTGAAGTCTACCTGCACCGTCACCGGGCGCCCTTCGGCCAGGCTGGCGTCTATGCTCTGGATAACTTCTGGGTTGGAGGGCAGCTTACCGCCATAAATCATATCGGTGTAGACATCGGTCAGGGCGTTCCACTTGGTCAGGTTGACGTCAATAAAACCACCCTGGCGCACCATCGTGTCGTTGAGCTGCGCCGGTGTAACCTGACGGCCGTACACATTGGCCACCATCGTAAAGCAAGTCAGCAAACAGCCCCACTTGCCAATGGTGTGATTCGACCCAACATGGCCCAGCCGTTTATCCGCCCAACGCGCATCCCGCTGCGACACCGGGGCCACCACCGAACTGCCCGCCTGCCAGGGAACCTGAATGCGCACGTAGACAATCTCGCCAAACACCTCGCCGCGATCATCAAACAAGCGCCAATCTTCATAATGGGTTCCCGGCGCGGTTGGGGCGACCATTTCGATGGCAATATCCACCGTGGCGCCAGGGGCGGCGGACGGCAGCGGCAAACTCTCCTGGGCGGCCATTTTGATGCCGCCCACATAGCGGATGGTGAAGCCCAGCCCCCAGGCGCGGGTTCCACTGTTTTGCAGCCGCCAGATTTTGGTGAAGGTCTCGCCCGGTTTGAAGGCGGTGTCATCGGGGATGGTTACATCAGCGACAAATTTGCTGTTAGACACGCCGGTCGGGTCGGCCACTGGCGGCTGGGCGATGATGCGGGTATAGATGATGTCGCCAAAAAACTGGCCCTGGCTGTCCTGGAAGCGCCAATCGCTGAAGTGGGTCCCGGCCGTATCGGGCGCGGTCAGGGGGATGGTAATTTCGACTTGTTGGCCGGGTTGGGCGGCGGGCAGCGGGTGGCTGGTAACGGCCGTCATCGGCTGCCCGGCCACGTGGACCAAACGATAGCCACTGCCCCAGGCTACACGGCCGCTGTTTTCCACCAGCCAGGTTTTGTTGAACACCGCGCCGCTGGTGATGACGGTATCGTCTAAAATCGTCACGTCGCGCAGGAAACGGCCGTTGGCCTGCGCCGTAACCACCGGCGGCGACATGGGTGGGTGTTCCGTTGGCGGTTGTTCGGCCGGGTCGGGGACGTCGAACGTGGTAGAGAGCGAAAACTGGGTGATGGGTTGGATGAGCCGTTGGGCCAGGTTGGCGATACCGGCGAAGCCCGGCCCCAAATACCAGATGGCCGCGCCTAAAACTTCCGGGAAGCGGGCGTAGTATTCGGCGACGGCAGCCACGTCGGCCATCGCTTTGGGGACGTGCAGAGGGACCCGTTCGTGGGTCCAGCCCCATTCGGTGATGAGGATAGACGGCCGTTGAATCCGATGTTTGTCGCAGGCCGCCAGCAGCTTCTCGAAACGGCCAATATGATCGCCGCGCAAGAACCAGATATCCTCGGTCTTAAAGCTGTACTCGTGCAGAGCCACCGACAGCCGGTCAGGGTGCTGCTGGCACAATTCCAGATAACGCAGCATCCCGTCTGTCTCCCAGGCCCCTTCGTCTGGCGTGCCCGCAGAGTAACCAAAAGCAGAGAATTTGTAACCATCGGCCAGGGCCATCTGGCCGGTGTGAAAGGCAAATTGGCCGATCCAATCGGCCCAGGCCACCTCTTTGCGCAGCTCGTTGATGGTTTCGATCCACACCAGTTCTGGGTCCAGTTCTGGCGGTAGGTGGCGTTTGTGCCAGGCCCAATGTTCGGCGGCCGCCTGCTCTGGCTCTTTGTCGTAATCGGGCACGTCGGGGTTGCCAGATGGCGGTGTGCTGTCGTCGGCCGGCACAGAGCGGCGGAAGGCCAGCACGTGGGGCACAGCCCCCGGCCGGGCGCGCACCAGCTCCTGGGCATCAAACAGGCCAGTCATGGCATCGGCTGCTTTGATGACAAAGGGCACGTTGGCCGCGTCCAGCTTTTTCAGATAGTCGCCGATGCCGGTGGCGTTGCCGCCGCTGGCAGTGTGGAAACCAATTTTGTTAAACGCTTTCATGTGGGAACCTTCCTTGTGAATTGTGAACTGTGAATGGTGAATGGTGAAGTTCTTTGTTTACCGCCCGAATAGCTAAAGGGTATATGATGGCGGGGAGGGCTGTCAACGAAGATCATTAACAAAAACATAACAAATGTCATTTGTTATCCTGGCGCAAGATGCTACTATTTTAACAGAAGCGATGATCCACATTGACGTTTACCACTGATGTCGTTTTCTATTGACGTTTCGCCGCCTCAATTCCCACTGAACCAGCGCGTGATCGGCGAATGTTCCCTGTTTAGAACCGCCCAGTTGGCAAACCCGTTTCGCTCATTTATTGTCAGACCCGGTCAGCCCTGACCGGATCACCTAATAAGGAGATTCTTATGAAGCACAGACATCAACCCGTGTGGCGAGTTAGTATGGCGATGGGAACGGCCGTTCTCATCTTCCTCGCCCTATTCGCGGCCCTGAACGCCAACGTTCTTGCCGCTCCTGACGACGGCAGCTACCAGGCCTTGCCTTTTAGCCAAGACTGGACGGATACCAGTCTCATCACTACGAATGATGACTGGTCAGGTGTGCCTGGGATTATTGGTTATCGGGGCGATGGTTTGGCAACCACCACTGGCGTTGATCCGCAAACCATCCTTGTCGATGGGACAACAACGCCGATAGACGTAAACGCCAACCAAACAAACCCCAATACCTTTACCACTGGCGGTGTTACCGAGTTTGAGATTGCTGATCCCGTAGTAGCCTTACAAGGATCGGGAACTGCACGCGCCCCATTCCTACTCGTTCATCTGATACCACCGGCCTGAGTAATATCCAGGTGGCCTATAATATTCGCGATATAGATGGTTCTGCGGACAATGCCATTCAGCCGGTGGCTCTGCACTATCGCGTGGGCGACAGCGGTGACTTCACCAATTTACCTGACGGCTTTGTAGCGGACGCTACCACCGGCCCTAACCTGGCCGATCTGGTGACGCCCGTATCCGTAACGCTGCCATCTGCAGCTAACAACCAGAGCATTGTACAGATACGCATTATGACAGCCGATGCCCCGGGCGCTGACGAGTGGGTGGGCATTGACGACATATCCATCACCGCGGACCCGGCTGAACCGGAGTTGGCAATCAGCAAGATCGTGGACCCGGCAACGGCCGTTCCCTTCCAAAGCCCCGTCACATATACTGTTGTGTTGCAAAATAACGGCGGCATGGCAGATACGGCCGTTCTCTTCACCGACACCCTGCCCATCTCCACCACCTTTGGCGCGTGGGTAGAACAACCGGCCGGCGCTTCCGAAGCCGGTAACGAAATCACCTGGTCCGGTACCGTCACCAACGGCGAGTCCATCACCTTCACCTTCACCGCCGACCAGACCGGAGACTACGGCGACACCATCACCAATACCGCCGAATACAGCGGCACAACCACCACCGGAACCGCCCAGGCCGCCTTCACCGTCGAATCGCTGGAAGGCGACATCACCTTTGTCTACTACGACCTGGAAGACGTGGTGCAGCCCGGCGAAGGTGTATTCCTGGCTGGTGATTTCAATGGCTGGAACCTTACCAGCACGCTCATGACGGCTGACGCCGCCAACAATGTCTTCACAGTTACCCTGACGGCCGTACCCGCCGGAACCTACGAATATCTTTACCTGGTTTATACAGACACCGTGCCCACCGGCGCGCCAAGTTACAACTTACTCAGTACCAACAACCGTTCTTATACCGTCGCCGGCACGGCCACCGTGAACGATTACCGCAACGTCGTCATCGGGTGGGCCAACCTGCAATGGCCGCCCACCCTGGAAACGGATATGGGTGTGGCGACGGACAATGTATACGGCCGTGTTTTCGTCAATACTGTCACCAATCCGCCCGGTGAAGGGCGCGGCCTCAAAGCCCAGGTCGGTTTTGGCGGCAGCGCTAACCCCGCCGCCTGGACCTGGTTCCCCATGGTTTACAACGTGGACGATTTCGACAATGACGAATTTGTCGGCGTTATGACCCCCACTCTGAGCGGCGTCTACTCCTATACCACCCGCTTCGATGGCAATTGGGGCAGCGGCAATCCCAATGCCGCCTGGACCTACGGCGACCTGAACGGTATCCCCTTTAGTCTGGATCAGACCGGCGTCCTCACCGTCAACTTCGCCGCCGTGCCCATCGCTACCGCCCGTGCCGGCAACTTGGGTGAAATCTTTGCCGTTGAAGGCGTTGTCACCTACGTGCCCGGCACGTTCAACGCCCAGGGCTGGGCGCTGCAAGACGCCAGCGGCGGTATTGGCGTGTTCGACAACGCGCTGGTTCCAGCCGTAGATTATGGCGATACCGTGCAGATCATCGGCGTCCGCGGCGCGTTTAGCGGCGAAGAACAGCTGACGGCCCTCAGCTTCTTCAACAATGTTGGCCCTGGCCCCGAAGTGACCCCCATTATCACCACCACCGGCAGCCTGGCGGCCGGCAGCGGTGAAGGCTGGATTGTGGAAATCCAGGGGACCATTTCCAGCCTGCCGGCCTGCACCGGCAACTACCAATTCCTGGTAGATGACGGCTCCGGTCCGGTGACCGTCTTTGTAGACGCCGACACCGGCGTGAACGTGTGCAACCTGGGCGCGGCCAACGGCGAAGAGATTCGCGTTGTTGGTTTTGCCACCCAGTTCAACGCCCTCAACGAAGTGAAACCGCGCCGCCTGAGTGACGTGCAAGTGCTGCTAGACGCCCCCGTCGTCCTGAATACCGTCCCGGCCAACAACGCCACCGGCGTCGCCACGGATGCCACCATCACCATTCAGTTCAGCGAACCGGTGACGGTTACGGCCAACTGGTTCAACCTGAACTGTTCGCTGAGTGGTCTCATCGGCGGCGCGACTACTCCGGCCGGCCCGACCAGCAGCTACACCATCACGCCCGCCAGCAGCTTTGTTAACGGCGACTTGTGCAGTGTAACGGTATTGGCCGACCAGGTGACCAACGGCAGCAGCCAGACCATGGTGGCGAACTATAACTTCAGCTTCCTGGTCGGTTCGCTGCCATTTGGCGTTTGCGGCGACTCGGCTGTTCCGATCAACTTTGTGCAAGGCAATGGCCTGGTCTCGCCGCTGGTTGGAACCAGCGTGGTGGTGGAAGGAGTCGTTGTCGGCGACCATCAGGCAACCCTGAATGGCTATTATATTCAGGAAGAAAACGCCGATTTCGACGATGATCCGATGACTTCGGAAGGCATCTTCATCTATGATCCAGACAACACGCCGGCCGTTAACAACGGCGATGTGGTGCGCATTCAGGCTACCGTGGCCGAGTTCCGCGGGCTGACCCAACTGCAAACCCTCAGCAACATCAGCGCCTGCGGGACAGATGTTGTCACCCCTACCGTCGTCACCCTGCCGCTGGCCGAGGCCGACGATTGGGAATGGTACGAGGGGATGCTCATTGCCATTGAAGATGAGCTGACAGTGACCAACAACTTCTATCTGGGTCGTTTTGGGCAGGTGCGCCTGAGTATTGGCGACCGGTTGGCGCAGCCGACGAATGTGGTGGCCCCTGGGGCAACGGCCGTTGCCCTGCAAGACCTCAACAACCGCAGTTCCGTCACCCTTGACGACGCCAACCCATCATCCAACGTAGACCCGATTGTCTTCCCCAATCCGCAGCTCACCTTCACCAACACCCTGCGCGGCGGCGACCTGGTCCCCGGCGGCATTGTCGGTGTGGTGGACCATTACAACAACGACGCCTCCGACGATTACCGCGTCTTCCCAGCGCAGCCAGTGGTGTTTGAACACGCCAATACGCGCCCAGCCATGCCCATTGATGTGGGCGGCACGCTGCGGGTAGCCAGCTTCAACGTGCTGAACTACTTCACCACCCTGGATACCGGAGCGCCGATTTGTGGTCCGCAGCAAAATATGGGCTGCCGCGGCGCCAACACAGCGCTGGAATTCCAACGGCAGCGGGTCAAAATTATCAATGCTATTGTTGCCCTGGACGCTGACATTGTTGGCCTGATGGAAATGGAAAACCATTTCCAGGATGCGGCGCTGCAAAACCTGGTGCAAGGGTTGAATGACGCCGCCGGCGCCGGTACGTATGCCTACATCAACACCGGCGTCATCGGTACAGACGCCATCAAAGTGGCGCTGATTTACCAGCCAGCCAACGTCACCCCCGCCGGCGCATATGCCATTCTGGACAGCGCGGTGGACCCAACCTTCATTGATACACTGAACCGGCCGGTGTTGATCCAGACCTTTGCCGAAAACGGGACGGGCGAACTGGTAACGGTAGCCGTCAACCACTTGAAATCCAAAGGCTCGGCCTGCGCCGACGACCCAGACACGGGTGACGGCCAGGGCAACTGCAACCTGACGCGCACGGACGCTGCGACAGCGCTGGTGAATTATCTGGCGACAGACCCCACTGGCAGCGGCGAAGCGCGTTATCTGATCATCGGCGACCTGAATTCTTACGCTCTGGAAGACCCCATCGTGGCGATTGAGAGCGCCGGATATACCAACTTGATCGCCCAGTTCCAGGGACCGGATGCGTATGGCTATACCTTTGAAGGGCAGTGGGGGTATCTGGACCACGCCCTAGCCAGCGCGGTGCTGACGCCGTTTGTCACAGGTGCGGGCGGGTGGCATATCAATTCTGATGAGCCGGTAGTCTTAGATTACAACATGGAGTTTAAGACAGCCAATCAGCATGTGATTTTGTTTGGCGAAGAAGCATACCGCGCCTCTGATCATGATCCCGTGTTGATTGGGCTGGACCTGACGGCCGTTGTCGTCACCCCCACCATCACCATCCTGACTCCCACCAACGGACAGGTGTACACCAGCACCAACGGCACGGCCGTTGACGTTTCCATCGTCATCACCACCACCGACTTTGCCATCCCGGCCGATGGCCACTGGCATTTGTGGGTGGATGGCGTGGATACCGGCCCGGTGCTGGGCTACACGGCCACGGTGGCCCTGCTGCCCGGCGCGCATGTCATCACCGCCGAACTGAACAGCCCAACGCACGTCTCGCTGGGCATTTCCGACTCGGTGACGGTGACGATGAACGTGGTTTACACCCTCTACCTGCCGGTGATTATGAAGCCGTAAGCTGTAGGCTGTAGGCCGTAAGCTGTAGGCTGTAGGCGGGACACATACAGAAGCAGGGCACGAATTGAGATTCCATCTCTCTTTCGTGCCCTGTTTTTGTGTGGCGGTTCTGGTTGACTGACAAAACTCGGCATGGTTCATCGAGAATGAACCATGCCAAAAACTCATATTCAGCCCATTTGGCGCAAGACGACATTTTCTCCGCGCCATCTCGCCCAACAAACGCCTGTCCGGGCAAAGAAGAGAGCGAGACAGGCGGGGGCGAGGCATTGGTGATGGGCAAAGATGCTGCCCCGCCTGTCCCGCCCCTACCTGCTCATTTTGAAACACACCCCTTAACAATTTCATAACCAAATCACCCTTTACGAAAGGGCGTGTCGCCCATACAATTCGTTCGGCTTCTTTTTTTGGAGCCTCCTTCCACATTGCCCGCGGCGGTGCCGCGGGCAAAAAACAGACACCCTGTGTCGTCTGAAAATTCACCAGTCATTTTGCAGGATAAATCTAAATCAAGGAGTCGTCACGTTGAAAAAGCGCTTGTTTTTCATGTTGTTTTGCTGTGTGTTGTTAGGTCTTATCATGACGGGGCAGTCGGGGGGAACGGCCGTTGCCGCCCCAGACGCCCCGTTTGCCACCATTTTTAGTGAAGGGATGTATGATGGAACCGGTGGCTCAAACGGCGACTCAATTGCCGTGCATGAGAGCAATAACCGCTTTGTCAATGATGTTTTGACAATGAGCGGCACAGGTGACATGCGCAATAATTTACCTTCCGGTTATTCTGGTGCGTCCGGAACCTGGAACACAATGTTAAACACTTCTGGAGAGTATTTTCAGATCGCCGATATCAATACGACAGGATATACCAATCTTACCCTATCATTTGGCGTAAGGAAGAGTACAAATGCCGAAAATGGGTCTGGACTAACTGTTACCGTGAGCAGTGATGGAATCAACTGGACAAACCTTACCGTGCCTGCTTTGCCTACTGGAACTGGTACGGCAATCTGGCATTACCGAACCGCCAGCGGTGCGATACCGGCAACGGCAAACTTGCGCATCCGATTTACCAGTTCCAACGCGGTAGAATGGCGTATTGATGATGTCTTATTAGAAGGAGATTTTAGCGGCGGCGACACACCGCCAACCGTCAGCAGCACCAACCCGGCCAACAACGCCACCAGCGTGGCCGTCAACGCCGACCTCAGCGTCACCTTTAGCGAGCCGGTGACCGTGAGCGGCAGTTGGTTCGAGATTAATTGTGTAACCAGCGGCGTGCGGAATGTGGGGAACACGGCCGTTACCGGCGGCCCCACCACCTTCAGCCTCAACCCCGCCACAGATTTCGCCGCAGGTGAACCCTGCACTCCCACCATCATCGCTGCCCAGGTAACCGACCAGGACAGCGATGACCCGCCGGACATCATGGCCGCCAACTATGTCTGGAGCTTCACCACCTACACACCACCGTCCAGCGTCACCAAAATTCATGCCATTCAAGGCAGCGGCAGCACCGCTGCTTCTGGCACGTTCACCATCGAAGCCATCGTCACCGGCGACTACCAGGGCGTGGCCGGCGTGGATGACTACAAGTTAGATGGCTTTTTTATCCAGGAAGAAGACGCCGACGCGGACGCCAACCCGGTCACTTCCGAAGGCATCTTTGTCTACTGCGCAACCTGTCCCACCGATGTCACCGTCGGCGATCTGGTGCAGGTGACAGGCGCTTCCAGCGAATACTTTAATATGAGCCAGTTGAACGCGACCACGGCCGGGGCCGTAACCGTCCTAAGCAGCGTAAATCCCTTACCCTCGCCAACGGCCGTTTCCCTCCCCATCCCCGGCGTTACAGCCACAGACCTGGCCGGGGCGCAGGCGCAAATCAACGCATACTTTGAGCCGTTTGAAGGGATGTTGGTGACGATTAGCCAAGAGCTAACCGTGACAGAGTATTTTGAACTATCTCGGTATGGGCAGGTGGTGCTGGCGCAAAACGGCCGTTTCCGCCAATTCACCGACGCCAATCCTCCCTCTGCAGCCGGTTATACCGCCCACCTCATTGACAAAGCGCGGCGCACCATCATCCTGGACGACGACAGCAACCAGCAAAACCACGCCTTGTTTCAGAATGCCCCCGTTTTCCACCCCACGCCCGGTTTCAGCATCACCAACTACTTGCGCGGCGGCGACACCATCGCCAATCTGACCGGCGTATTGCACTGGTCGTTTGCCGGACTGATCGGTACCGATGCCTGGCGCATCCGGCCAGTGACGAGCAATTTCAATTATAATTTTACGGCCGTCAATACCCGATCAACTTCTGCAAATGACGTGGGGGGAAATACGGCCGTTGCCAGCTTCAACGTCCTCAACTACTTCACCACCTTCAACGTGCGCGGCGCACATTCCGCTGCCGAACTAGACCGTCAGGCAGCCAAAATTGTGGCAGCCATTGAGGGGCTGAACGCTGACGTGATCGGCGTGATGGAGATTGAAAACAACAACGATGGGGCCATTGCCAACCTGGTCAGCCGCCTCAATGCCACAGCCGGCGCAGGGACGTATGCCTACATCCCCACTGGAACCGTAGGCACAGACCAGATCACCGTTGGCGTCATCTACAAACCAGGGCGTGTTACGCCAGTGGGTACGGCGCAAATTCTGACGGCCGCTGCCTTCACCGATCCCAACAACACCGGCACAGCGCGCAGCCGTCCGGCCGTGGCTCAAACCTTCGACACCATCATCACCGGCGAACGCTTCACTGTAGTCGTCAACCATCTTAAATCGAAGGGAAGCTGCCCTGCCAGCGGCGCAGATACCGACCAAAATGACGGCCAGGGCTGCTGGAACGACACGCGGCAAAAAGGGACCAGCTATCTGGTGAGCACCTGGCTGCCCACTCTGGCTGCCACCGTGGGCGATCCAGATTTCCTGATCCTCGGCGACCTGAACGCTTACCGCCGGGAAGAACCCATCACCAACATCGTCAACGCCGGGTACGCAGACTTGCTGGATGATTTACTGGGCGCACCGGCATATGGCTATGTCTTCGATGGGCAGCTTGGCTATCTGGACCACGCCCTGGCAAGTCCGACGTTGTACGAGCAAGTGACCGGCGTCACCGAATGGCACATCAACAGCGACGAAGTAAATTTGCTGGATTACAACGATACGCTACAAGATACCGGTGAAGCGAATTTCGACGTCAAACCAGCCGCTCTGCCGCTCTACGAAGCCAACGCCTACCGCTCTTCCGACCACGACCCGGTGCTGGTGGGCCTCTTCGACTACGACCTCAGCAGCGCCCCGGCCAGCTACGGCTACGCCTGGCACGCCCGCGGCGACATCCTACACCTGGGCAGCGAATGGTCCGCCGACCGGGGACCGGCCAATGACATCAGCGATGGCGTGGCGCGCACCCCCGGCGTGGCCTGGACACCCAACAGCGCCAATGGCTCAGTAGACGTGATCGTGGAAGGCGAAGTGTGCCAATCCAGAGACTGCTTCCTCAACGCCTGGGTAGACTGGAACAACAGCGGTGCATTTGACGCCGGTGAACAGATTTTCACCAATGAGGCCGTTGGCGAAGGGCAACAGACGTTGACCTTTGCCGTGCCGCCCGCGCCGGCCTGCTTCAGCAGCAACCCCTGCCGCGCCCGCTTCCGCCTGACAGAAACAGCCGATGACGGCACACGCGCCCCGGTAGCGGCCACCGGCCGGGCCACCACCGGCGAGGTGGAGGATTATGCCTGGAGTTTCACGCCAACGGCCGTTTCTCTGCAATCCTTCACCACCCAGCCCACACTCCTGGTCTGGCCGCTGCTGTTAACCGCCCTGCTAGGCATCGGCATCACCGCCTTCGCCCTGCGCCGCCGGGCAAGGTAACAGCCCATCGCCAGGCAATGGATAGAGACACGGATTGAACGGACTAGCAGGCTGTCCAATCCGTGTCATCCGCTTACCTATTTTTGCTCGCAGGGCATAAGACCTGCCCGGTTTTGGATTTTCCGGTAAACTTCCACTACTTGAGCCGTTTAAATAGAAGACTTCATGAGTGGCTTACCCACCACCATGAATGAAAACCCTGGGAGCGCAGGCGTCTCGCCTGCCAGGGCGGACGGGACGTCCGCGCTCCCGTTTACGAAGGAGAATTCCATGACCACAAACTATGAAGCATTGCTGGAAAAAGTGCATGAAATCAACGACCTGGGCAAAGCCCTGGCCGTACTCAGTTGGGACAAAGAAGTCAACATGCCCCCCGGCGGCCTCAGCGCCCGCATCCAGCAGATGACCACCCTCAACCGTTTCACCCACATCCTCAGCACGTCCGACGAGATGGGCGAGCTAATTGAAAACGCCGCCGCCGAATGCCAGGACGCCCCATACGACAGCATCGAAGCCAGCCTGATTCGCCTGCTGCGGCGCACGTATGAAGACGGCCGTAAACTACCACCCGAATTTGTCACCCGTTCGTCACAAGTCAGTGGGCAGGCCCATGCCGCCTGGGTACAGGCCCGCGCCAACAACCAGTTCGCCACTTTCCAGCCCTGGTTGGAGCAGGTGGTGGAACTATGCCAGGAGATGGCCGAGTTATACGGTTACGAAGACGAAAAATACGACGCCCTGTTGGATAAATACGAGTTTGGCATGAAGACAGCCGAAGTCCGGGCCATTTTCGGCGCCGTCAAAGCGGAGTTGGTCCCCTTACTCCAGGCGATTGTGGAACGGGGCACGGCCGTAGACGATAGCATCGTCCACCAGAGCTTCGACGTGGCTGCACAGCAGGAGTTCGCCCGCTACATCACCCAGGCCATCGGCTACGATTTTAGCCGCGGTCACCTGGGCACGGTGGTCCATCCCTTCGCCACCAGCTTCAGCCGCGACGATGCGCGCATCACCACCCGCTGGTATCCCGACTTCCTCAACCCCTCCCTGTTTGGCGCGCTGCACGAAGCGGGGCACGGCATGTATGAGCAAGGAACCCACCCGAACCTGGCGCGCACGCCGCTGGCGCGGGGCACGTCGTTGGGCATTCACGAATCGCAGTCACGCATGATGGAAAATCTGGTGGGGCGCAGCCGCGGCTTTTGGCGGGCGCATTATCCCAAGCTGCAAAGCTTGTTCCCGGCCCAGTTGGGCAGCCACACAGCCGAAGATTTCTACCGGGCGATCAACAAAGTCCAGCCCTCGTTCATCCGCGTGGAAGCCGATGAGCTGACCTACAATTTCCACATCATCTTGCGCTTTGAGTTGGAACAGGCCATGCTCAACGGCGACCTGGCGGCTAAAGATTTGCCGACCGCCTGGAACGCCAAAATGGAAACGCTGCTGGGCGTGACGCCGCCAACCGACAGCGAAGGCTGTCTGCAAGACGTGCATTGGACGCGCCCTGGGTTTGGTTATTTTCCGACGTATGCGTTGGGCAATTTATACGCGGCGCAGTTGTGGGAAACGGCCGTCACCCAAACCCCGGCCATCCTCGATGAATTAAACCAGGGCCAGACCACCAGCCTGCTGGCCTGGTTAGGCGAGAATATTCATCGGCACGGCCGTAAATTCACCCCCGGCGAACTGGTACAGCACGTCACCGGCCAGCCCCTCGGCCACGCCGCCTTCATGCGTTACGCCACGAACAAGTTCAGCGACTTGTACGGCTTGTAAGAAAAAGACGTCCGGCGTCCGGCCACCCACAGAGCCGCCGGACGCCGGACGCATCCCTATTCATGATCCGCACCAGAACCATCTGGCCCACTATCTGGCGGAGCGGGGAATTCAATGCGTACCCGCGTCACCGCCAGACGGTCAATATCCAACACCCGAAAAACAACATGCTCGCTGTAAACCACTTCGTCATTCACTTTTGCCGGTCGGCCCAATTTCGCCACAACCAGGCCACCAACAGTCTCCACATCCGGCAGTTCATCTTCCGCGCCTAAGAAGACCATCTCCATTAAATCATCCACCAGATAATCGCCAGCCGCTTCAATAACCCCCGGCGACAAAATCACAAGCGGCTCCCGCTCCAGATCAAACTCATCGCGCACCTCGCCGACAACCTCTTCCACCAGGTCTTCCAGCGACACAATACCGGCCATGCCGCCAAATTCGTCCAACACAACGGCCATGTGCAGACGCTGGCTCTTAAACGCCGCCAGCAATTTCTCCACCGGATAATCTTCCGGCACGGCCGGGGCCGAGCGCAAAATCAGGCGAATATCGAAACGGCTGTCCGGGCGCATGGTCTGGCGAATCAGGTCCTTCAGATGCACGATGCCGATGATGTGGTCTCGATCACTGTCGTACACGGGAAAACGGCTGTGGCGGCTTTGGGTGACAATGCGCAGCAGTTCGTCTTTGCCGATGTCCAGCGGGATGGCCTGCACCCGTGTGCGCGGTGTCATCACCTGCCCCACCAGTCGGTCGCTAAAATCAAAGATATTGCGGATCATCTCCTGTTCATCTTCATTCAACAGGCCACCCTCGGCGCTTTCTGTCACCAAAAGTTCGATTTCTTCCGGCGACAACACACGGGCGTGGCCCTCGGCCGGGGGGACTTTAAACACGCGCAGCAGCCAGGCGCCAATGCCATTCAACAGCCGCACCGGGATGATCAAGATTGTTTGCGCCACTTGCATTGGCCGCGCCACACGCAGCACTGTGTGGGAGGCGTTTTGCAAAGCCAGGGATTTGGGGACCATCTCGCCGAAGACCACGTGCAAATAGGTCATCAACGACAGCGCCACCACATAGCCAATGGAGTGAACCATCGCCTCGGTCGGCTGGAACCATAAACGGCTGATCCACGGCTCGATCAGGTGTGAAATTTGCGGCTCGCCATACATCGCCAGGCCCAAGGAAGCGATGGTAATGCCCAATTGGGCGGTAGCGATGTAGCGATCCTGCTTCACGCGAGAGTCCAGGACGCCCAACACAATCTGGCGCTCGCTGCCGGCCTGGACTGCGTTCATTTCCTCGAGTTGGGTGCTGCGCACGCCGATGATGCTAAATTCGGCGGTCACAAAAAAGCCGTTCAGCAGCACCAGCAGCAGGATCACCACAACAGGCAGCAGCACAGCGCCCAGGTTAAATGATTGCTGCTGTGGCGCAGCCGAGGCAAACAAGATGGCAACGCTCATACCGGGGATGGTCAGGGTGAGCAGCAAGAGCTTACTCATGGTCGGCCACCTCCCATTCGCTAAAGCCAGACATTTCGTCGAGGGGCGGAAGCTGCAAGGAGACCTCTGACACGCCCAAATCGGCCATCGCTTCGATGCGGATGGGTGTGTCGCCGACGACGACGACTTCATGCTCCACCGGCGGCCGACCGAGGACGCTAAAGACCAACCCGCTGAGGGTATCGGCCTCGGTGGGCAGGTTAAGTTCCAGGTATTCGTTGACGTCGGCCACCAGCAGGTCACCGCGGAGGTAGACACGGCCGTTTTGGTCCCGTGCGATCAGCGCCATTTCATCATCAAACTCATCTTGCAGCTCGCCAAAAATCTCCTCAATCAAATCTTCAAAGGTGATCAGCCCGGCCGTGCCGCCATATTCATCAAATACAATCGCCAGATATTTGCGGTCTACGTTCAGCTTTTGCCACAAGTCGGCCACCGGCATCGTCTCCGGCACGTAAATCACTTCGCGCAATACCGAACGCACATCGCCTTCGCCCGCCAGATAGAGGCGAAACAGGTCCTTGACGTGGACAAACCCGATGATCTCGTCAATGGATTTTTTGTAGATGGGAATGCGCGAGAAACCTTCGGCAATCGCCAGGTTGAGAACCTCTTCGATAGGGCTGTCGGCCGGGGCGCCCACCAACCGGGTGCGATGCACCATTACCTGCCGCGCATGGAGATCGCGCAGGCGGAAGGCGTTGCGCAGCATTTGCCGTTCTTCGTCGTCTAGCAGGCCACTTTCGTGGCTTTCTGTCACCAGCAGTTCGATCTCTTCCGCGGAGTGGGCCTGAATGCCCTCTTTGGGCCGGTGACCGATAATACGCAGCACCAGGTTGCCACTGCCGTTGAACAGCCAGATTAACGGCCGTAACAACACCAACGAGACGCGCATCGGTACAACAAGCGCCAGGGCAACGCTTTCCGGGTACTGAATGGCTACCGATTTGGGGAACAATTCGCCCAAAACCACTTGCAACATGGTAATCACGGCCAGCACCACCACAAACGCCAGCGATTGGGCGGCCGTTTCATTGCCGGCGATGAAGCCTAACGGTTCCACCAGATAACCGGCAATTACGTTCTGCCCGTAAGCGCCCAATACCAGCGAAGAGATGGTGATGCCGATCTGGCAGGCAGCCACATACGTGTCTATGGCGGCCGTGTCTTCCATAATGGGCCACAACATTTGGGCCATTTTGTTGCCGCTGCTCGCCAACTGGCTGATGCGCGTGCGGCGCGCCGACACGGTGGCAAACTCCGCTGCGACATACAAGCCGTTGATGAAAATCATCAGGGCAACGGCAGCAATAATGACAATAACTGTAGACATGTTCCTTTATCAGCCTGAATACGAAAGATAATGCGTGGGGGTATCGTCGTTAATTGTGACCACCCATGATTTTTGTCATGGACGAAACAGCGGCAGGCGGCAGCAAAATGCAAAACCTCCGGCTGCATTCAAAGTTTATTGCCAATCTTTGTCTGGAAGAGTACCTGGCAGGGTGAGGCGGTTCAGAAAGTGGTTCAGTCAAGACTGGCGCTCCCGGACAGCCCCGACAAAATGTTTGAGCATTGGTATGGTTTGAGCGGCGGATGTTTCCGTCATGGAATATTCGCGTTTAAGCGATTCTTTTTTTGCCGTCTGACCGCAAAAAAATCAGTATCAATCAACATTGCTAAGCATACGATTCAACATTTACCCTGTTGGGACTGTGAAAGATTATAAAACAGCGCCAGAGATTGGTCAACGTCTGTGGTTGGCGGCCGGCAATTCCCAACCTGACAACTTCGGCTAACCTCTGACCACCACCAAATTTACGCGAAAGCGTGCATAACACAATCTTTGCAGTTTTAGTACCATTTACTTTTTTCGGTATGGTTCACTTCTGCCGAAACGATCTTTACAATTTTATGTCATGCTGCGGCCCTCCTCAGCATCTCTTTGCACGAGGCTGTAGGGATTCTTCGCTCCGCAGGCTCCGCTCAGAATGACATATTCGGGGCAAATTTTGTTAAGGACATTTTTGTCTTTCTGAACATGGCAATTATTCTAATGCCAACATTAGATTGATACCAGCAGCACCAGGCCAGAAATATCGCCGAGCAGGTGCGCCAGCCAGACCACCCAAAGATTGTTGCGGCGGGCAAACATCACACCGTACAGGATGGAATCGAAAACTATCAGGCCGGTGTCCATTAAGACAACAAGCCCTGGCCCTGGGGCGAAATGCGCCAGCCCAAACAGGAGCGAAGCCACCCCCACTGCCGCCGGGATACCGATAAACGGAGTCAGCCGTCCCTGTATCAGCGTCCGATAAGTCATTTCCTCGCCCACCAGGGAAATTGCCAGCAGGGGCAGCAGTACACCCCAGGAAATACCAGTCTCAAACGGCAGGCGTGCCTGAACATGCGCCAGGAAAGCAGGGAAAAACGCTTTGGCCCACAAAACAGTCAGGGGTTGGATGACAAAGCCCAACAGGACGAACAAAACCCAGTTGGCGCGTAAATCGGCCCCAAAGGTACGGCCGTTGAAGCCCAATTCGCCCCAGGTACGCTGGCGTAGCTGACGTTCGATCAACAGGTACACGACCGGCAAGAGCGCAAAGAACGTCTTGGCCGAAGGAATGAGCAGCATTCCCAACAGGGTAACAGCAGTAACAGCAACGGTCTCGATAAGGATTCGATATTTTTTAATCAATCCACACTCCTTCTAGAATCTGCAATCAAATAATTCATCGTCCGGTTCCAGCACAATGACCTGGTTCAGGAAACTCGTCCCAAACCAGCCTGCCTTCAATGAATTCCTTCAAGGTTTGGGCAAAACGGGCGGCGGGAGCGCCGTCCACAATATCGTGGTCAAAACTGATGGTTATGCAAAGAACCTGGCGGGTTTCTACCACACCGTTGACCATTGCCAGCCGCTGTGCGATGCCGCCGAGGGTAATCTGAAGCGTATGGTTGGAAACCGGAATTCCCCATCCACCCCCCTGCCCAAACATACCCACCGAGGTCAGGGAGACCGTCCCGTTCATTTCCTTTAGCCAGTGTGGATTCTTGAACAAAATCCGCAAAAAGAGGCGCCTGATAAATCCGGGCAGCCAGACAAACCAGCCGATGAATTTTCCCTCTTTACCCTCGGCGTGATCGGCCTGGAATGCCCGAATTTCGTTGTGAATTTGCCGCAGCGTCTTTTTGTTCACGGCGCGGATGATGTGGGGGCGAATAATTTTTTGACCAGCCACTTCGACTTCAAACATTGTGTTGACATCTACATCGTCAAAGATGATCAGTTTTCCCCGCCAGGTGCGGTAAGCCTGTATAGATTTGTCTTTGTCAATCGCCCGACCCAGGCCGGCTATGATAACGGCCGTAAAAGAGATTCCCTCGCCGGTCTGGGTGCGATGTTCATGAATCAACCGGCGCGCCTCGGTGACGTCCATCTCGAACAGGCCGTGGACAAGGTGTTTCTGGCGGCCCAGCCGCCCGCCATCTTCCATCAGACGGCGGATTTTGGGGAAAGGAAGAACCTGGTAATTTGCGTTTGTCATGCTTATGCTCCCAAATAGTGTCTGACGATTTTGACGGCGCTGCCCACGCCATCTTCCCTGCGGATGGCTCGCCCGACAGCTTCCGCCCGCTGCTTCATCACCGAATCGGAAACCGCGCTGTGAATGGCTTGCGCCAATTTGGCGGACGTCAACCTGTTGGCTCTGATCGGCTCCGGCCCCGCGCCCAATCCGCGGACTCGCTTGCCCCAGAAAAGTTGGTCCACGATGAAGGGGACAATCACGCCGGGCGCGCCGGCGCGCAGCCCCTCCGCCGTCGTCCCCGCGCCGCCGTGGTGAACAACCACCGACATGCGCGGAAACAGCCAGCCATGCGGCGCCGCGCCCAGAATAAATACATCCTGTGGTACATTCAGCACATTCATGCCGCCCCATCCGGTGGCAAGAATGCCTCGCTGGCCGCTCTTTGCCAGGGCTTCCAGCACAATTCCTGCAAAGTGCTGCGGGTTGCGCCCCGCCATGCTGCCAAATCCGACATAAACCGGCGGTTTGCCCCGACTGAGAAACGCTTCCAATTCGGCGGGTGGCTGCCAGGTGGCTTGCGCCGCCTGAAACCAGTACCCGGTAAGATGCACATTTCCCGGCCAATCCCTGGGCTGGGGGATGACTGACGGACTGTAAGCGCCTAACAGGGGCACGGAGGTCAGGACGCGCTGAAAATCGGCGCTGTGCAACGGCCGTAATCCAAATCGTTGGCGAAATTGGTTGACAAACGGCCGATACCACTGCCAGATGACCGCCATCATGGCAAACCCGGAGAGGCGGTTGTGCAGCCTGCCTAAATCCTTTTGTATAGGCCAGCCAGGAGCGGGAAAATCCCCTGTCGGCAGTACCGGGGTCGGCTCGACCAGGATGAGCGGAATGCCGCGTATCTCAGCAATCGTTTGCCCGAAGGGAGCGAATACGGCCAGGGTGATGAGCGCATCGGCATGGCGGCACGCTTCCAATACGTCTTCCGCCATTTGCAGCGCAATTGGCCCCAGCATTTTGCGCATGGCAAGGATGGATTGGAAGGGATTGGCGCCACCCGTTTCCATATACTTTTGCCCCGTTTCGCCCGCCATGATTTGCTGCACGTCCCCGCGCAGGGGATGGAAGGGCAGCCCTTCCCCCTGAATCAGAGCGGCAAAGTTCTGTGGAGACGCCAGCAGGACATGCAAACCAGCCTGCTGCAAGCCCTTGCCTAACCGGATGCAGGGCTGAACGTCACCCTGGGAACCTGCGCCGAAGATGGTAACGCGCATTTGTAATCAACTCCTCTCATTCGGTCCATCCGAATCATCGCTCATAAAATCCTTGGTGAATATGTTGACAGTATAGAGCGAAAAAGGGGGATGGTCGCCTACCGAAGGGTAGGGTTGAGGGTAGGTTTAGAGGCAGGTTTGGCGGTTGGAAAGTTGGCTAGATAGCTGAATAGTAGTTGGCAAACAAAGCAACAAACTACTCAACCAATTCCAATTCTCGGGCGCGAACGATGGCCTGGGCGCGGTTGCTGGCCCCTAATTTTTGCAAGATGTTGTGGACGTGCCACTTGGCCGTGCCGGGGCTGATGAACAGTTCGTCGCCGATTTCCCGATTAGACAGCCCGGCGCAGAGCAGGCGCAGGACATTGGTTTCCTGTTCGCTCAGAGCGTCGGGAGGGGCTGGGATAACGGCCGTTCCCCCCAATTCACCCTGCAAAGCGGCCAACAACTCGTCTACAAACGATGGGGCAGCGAGGCGGACAGAGGGCAGCAGGGCAGCCAGCGGCGCGCCTTCGTCCAAAAAAAGGCGCAGAAACCGCTCCGGCGCGGCCAACTGGAGGGCCTGGGAGAGGATGGCAACGGCCGTTCCTCGCTCCCCTTCGGCCTGCGCAATCAGCGCCAGCAAAATCAACGTCTCAATGTGCGTCCGCTGACGGCCGTCGGTCGTCGCTTTCTGCTGTACCGAGAGAATGAGGGATTTCGCCTGCGCCAGATCGCCGTGCGCCAGGAAGACCCGCGCCAGGGTCAGCGCCACAAACGCATCTGGCGACGGCGTGGGCGCAGCCTGATACGCCATCGCCCATTCCGCTGCCGCCTGTTTTTGGCCTAACCGCAGCTGCAAGCGGGCCAGGTGGGCGGCGGCCAACGTGGACAGACGCGGCATCCCATAGGTTTGCACAATGGCGGTTGCTTCCTGAATAGCGGCAAAGGCGCCGGACAGATTGTTTTGCGAGGTGCGCAGGCGCGTCAGGAAAGACAGCCCCCATACCACGTTGTCCGACACACTGCCCTGACGGGCCAGGGCGATGCCATCCTGCATAAGTTCTTCAGCGGCACTCAACTCATTGCGCTCCAGGGCAATCCCGCCCAAAATAACCCTGGGCAGCCCTAGCAAGGCCAGCCCCTCCCGTTCCGCTACCTGCTCTGCCTGGCGGCAGGTTTGCTCGGCCAGCGTCAGCTGCCCCTGCGCGAGCTGCATCTGCGCGGCGGCGCAGCGGGCGTGGACTTCCAGAAAAAACACCCCTGCCGCCTGCGCTGTATCGGCTGATTGTAAATAGTTTTGTACAGAGCGCTCGGTTGCGCCGGAGAGTTCATAGGCCAGCCCCAGACTGTAAAAAGCGCGGGCGTGGGGCAGGCGATTGTCCGGTGCGAGGTGCGCCTGGGCGAAGGTTGTCTGCTCAACGGCTTGCGCCACATCCCCGCGCACGGCGGCGATGGCGCCGCGATAGAGGGCGGCCAGCGCCAGCAGCTGTCCCGTAACGGCCGTTTCTGGCACGGTTTTGACGGATTGCTCCGTCTGGTCAATATACCTTTCCGCCAGATCATAACGCTTTGCCAGGTAAAGAATGCGCGAGGCTTGCAGGCTTAACTGCGGACGGCTTTGCAGGGTTTGGAGCGGCAGCCCGTCCAGCCAGGACGTGAGCAAGGCCACGTGGCCGCCCGACCATGTCGTATCATTCAGCAAGGCTCGCTCGATGACAGCGGCGGCAAAATCAGTGTCGCCGCTGGCCAGGGCATAACGCACCGCCTCAAAGATCAGCTCATTGGCCTCATGCCACAGGGCGGCTTTTTGGTAAAGCGCCGCGACTTCGGACCTGTCCAGTCCGGCGCGCAAATAATCGGCAAAAAGATGGTGGTAGCGGAACCAGTCGCGGGCGTCGTCCAGGGGGATGAGGAAGAGGTTGGCCTGCTCCAGCCGCTGCAAAATAGCCTGGCTGTTGGGGCGACCGGTAAGGGATTGGCAGAGGGGGGCGTTGAAGCGGTCGAGAACGGCCGTTGCCCGCAAAAACTCACGTATCTCCACCGACTGCTGCCCCAATACTTCTTCCGCCAGATAGTCGAAGACATAGCGGTGGCTGCCGCCAAAAGCGCGGATGAACGCCTCGGTTTGGGCCGCGCTGCGCCCTTGCAAGGAGAGCGCCGCCAGCTGCAGGCTGGCAATCCAGCCCTCGGTGCGCCCTTCCAGCGCCGCCACCCAATCGGGCGGCAGATCTAACTGCATCGCCTGGTTGAAGAATCGAGTCGCTTCTTCGACAGTAAAGCGCAAATCCTGGGCGCGAACTTCCGTCATCTCGCCGCGCACGCGCAGACGGGGCAGCGGCAAGGGCGGGTCTTCGCGGCTGATGAGCAGCAGATGGCAGGCGGGCGGCAGATGTTCCAGCAGCAGGTTGAGCAGCTCGTGGCTGAGGGGTTGGCGGATTTTGTGGTAGTCGTCGAGAGCGAGGAGGAAACGGCCGTTGGTTCCCCCGGTCATCTCTTGCCCCATTTGCGCCAAATCATGGCATAAACCAGCGGCGATTTCCTCAATGGGCGGCAGGTGCGGTGCATCCAGGGCCGTCCGCAACTGGGCGCCGGCCCCATCCGCTGCTTTTTGCAGGGCCAGCAGCAGATAAGCGAGAAAACGGCTGAACTCATTGTCCTGCTCATCCAGAGAGAGCCAGGCGATGGGCAGCGCCGCCTGACGCACCCACTCAGCCGCCACCGTTGTCTTGCCGTAGCCAGCCGGGGCGGAGATGAGCGTCAATTTACGGCCGGTCAGTAAACCTTGCTGTAACCGTTCGCCCAGACGGGGCCGGGTCACCCCGTTCGGGCGCGCGAGGGGCAGGTGACATTTGGTGTGCAGAATCTGAGTCGCCATGCCTAAAGCATAAACGGGATACAGCTTTGCGGCAACATCACCCTTTGCGGCCTGCTATCATTTACTGAACCAGGCGAATCAGCAGGAAGATCAAGAAAGCCTCAGTATTTCATCTCGGCTAACCAGGAGGTGAGACGTTCTTCGCGGGCCTTGAGGTCGTCGCCCTCTTCATCGTATGCGCCAGCCAAATACTCTCCCGCAATTTTGCCATCGAACATGCACAGCACCCGCTCGGTTTTGGCGGCCACTTTGACATCATGCGTCACCAACAGGATCGTTGTGCCGCTCCGATGAATCTCAGCCAGCAGCCCCATGATTTCGTTGGCCGCTTTCGAGTTCAACGCGCCCGTCGGTTCGTCGCCAAAGATAATCTTGGGTTGCCTCATCAGGGCGCGGCAGATGCCCACCCGTTGGAGTTGGCCTCCTGAAACCTGGGTAATGTCCCGCTTCTCCAGTTCAGCGATGTCTGCTCTTTGCATGAGCGACCTGGCTTTGGTGACAACCTGACCGTTCTTTCCCCGCTGGTCACGCATGGACGGCAGGATGATGTTGTCGAGGATGTTGAGGTTTTTCAACAGCGTCGGCTGCTGAAAAACAAACCCCATTTTTGTGCGGCGGATGTCGGCCAGCTCATTTTCCCGGAGCGCGGCCAAATCCTGGCCGTCAAAGATCACTTTCCCCGCGTCCAGGCCATCCATGCCGCTCAGGGCAAACAGCAGCGTGGATTTGCCCGAACCGGATGGCCCCATCACCGCAACAAACTCGCCTTCATGAATGTCAACGGATACCCCGTCGAGAACGCGCCGCTTCTCCTCGCCCGCGCCAAACGATTTGACGATATTTTCGCCGGCAATTATCTTGTTCATGGTTTACTCCTTGATGTTTTCCGCTATCTTGATGCGTCCCGCATCCAATGTGCCGATGATTGTGGCCACCAACGTCGCCAGGAGCATCAGCAGGGGATAAATGAGATACGCCGTCAGTGGATTGACGGCAAATTCAAACGACGACGCGCCAAAAAAGGCGATCACCGCCCCCGCCAGCGCCTCGCCAAGCGTGTTAGCCAGGAACGCGCCGAGCAAAATGCCGATAATCAGAACAAAAACGGAACGGGCCACATACTGCGCCATAATGTCGTTATTGGTGAAGCCAAACGCCTTCATCACGGCAATGGCGTAGCGGTCTTTGACCACCAGCATACGCATGAACAGCAGGGTGACGAGCGCCGTGATGGACAGGGCCACGACAACGGCCGTTGCCGCCGCCAGGCCGATGGAATGGATGGTCGAGCCAAATGTCTGGGCAATAAACGCGTCAATGGCGGAGACTTTGGCAAAGGCAAACTTTGCCGCGTACTCGGCCGTTTTTGTTTCGATGAGGGATTTATCCACCAGATTCGCGCTGACGACGCTCCACATAATATCGGCCGAAGGGTCGGTAAAGACGGCCTTGGCGGTTTTGCCGCCGTTGGTCACGTCGGAATAGATGCCGCAAACGGTAAGATTTCTCTCCTGCCCGTCAATCATAACGGTAAGGAGATCGCCGATCTCTTTTCCCATCTCTCTGGCGTTCAGAACCGACAGCGCGATTTCATCTGCGGCGACCGGCGACCGGCCGGCCGAATAGTTGATAGGGAATACCGAGTGGTCGCCCAGTTCGACTTTTATCTGCCTTTCTGAGCCGTCAGCCATCGTTGTCCGGAAGGTTTGGGTGGTCAGCACAACGTACCTGGCGATGGCGATGTCGTTTTCCAGGGTGTGGGCAACGGCCGTTGCCTTTTCAGCAATCTCGTCCGTCTGTTGAATATCAACTCGCAGGTCGCTGTCGCCGATACCCATGTAGGCGATGAAGCCTTTGGCGGCAATGGTGTTGTGCAAATTCTGCGGCACGATGATGATAAAGGCCGCCGCCACCAGCACTGCCAGCATGGTGGCGTAGAGCCTCTTGCGGGCCAGAACATCCTTGACGCCGAGAAACAGATTCACGCCCATCAGCCTGATCTGGCTCAGGCGGAAATGGTTGGTCCCGGCCGATTTTTCCTGGGCGACGCCAAAGCGGATCGCCTCCGCCGGGGAGATGCGGCGAAAGCTCCCCAGGACGCCGTTCACATAGACGATAATTGCCAGGAACACCAGCAAGACGCCGATGCTGCCCAACAGTGGGGCCAGGGCAGCATTATCGCTTTCGCCCATGTAAAGTCGGATGTTTTCCAGAAGCATCCCCCGGAAGGCAAACGACAGAGCAAATCCGAGAATGCTGCCGACGGCGGTAATCGCCGCATATTTCGCCAGATAAATCTTCTTGATGTCGCCCACGCGCAGCCCAATGGCCTTCATCACGCCAATTTCGCGGTAATCTTCTTCGATTTTCGCCAGCAGCGTGAAGCGGATGCACATAAAGGCAATGACCACGACCAGGGCGCTGACCAGCAGAATCACGGCGATCATCAGCCCGTCGGAAAGAGCGTTGAGCATTCGGAAAAGCGGGTAAGTAATCGTCGGTCCGTTGGCGTCCAGTCCGGCGGCGGTGTAGGCGGCTTCAAATGCGCCCAGGGCGGAGGGGTCCGTTAATCTGAACTCAATCAGGTATTCCATACTGCCCAACGCTTTTAGTTCGGCGAACTCATTGGCGCTCACCAGAAACCGCTTTGAGGAGGCGAGCAGCGAGTTCATTTGCGAGTCACGCAAAAATCCGGCGACGGTGAACGGCTTGCCATACACCTCAACCGTGTCGCCGACTTTTGCCGAACCGTCCTGCATAGTACGCAGCGGCGCATAAACCTCCCCGTCGGCGACCTGGATCACGTTGCCATCAAGGTCGAGCAGGTAATCGAATGTTTCGCTTTGAACAGAGAAGCCGTTGTCCTGCACGCTTCCCGCCAGAGAATGCCCGGCGACAACGATCTGCGCGTTGTCCACATTGAGAAATTCAACCACCTGGAACGCCTCGATGTCGTCGCGCTGCGCCGCAAAAGCCAGAAGCCGCGCCTGGTCCAGTTCGCCCGAATGCATCTGCATAAAATGGGGGGTTTTGGCCCGCGTCATCAGCGTATCTATGGCCCCGGAAAGATTGACGATGAGGATGGCCGCCAGCGAGACCAGCATGGCCGCCGCAGCGACAAAGATCATGGTTGTGAGGGTAATCGCTTTATGCTTTCGCGCATCATTGCGGATTATTCGGTAATACATGATTGACCTCTTGAATAGCTGGAGCAAGAGCGAGAGTCTGGCTCGACTTCTTACTCTCGCTCTTGCTTTTCATTCCTGGCGTGGGCCGTTCACTGGCTCACTGTTTGCGGATACGTCTCTGGCAGGACAGTTCCCGTCAAAATTTCATGCAGCGCCTCAAACTGCTCGAAGGCGACCGAATGCCCGGCGTTCTCAATGGTGTAGAGCCGCTTGCTGGGGGCGTCCAGCATCTCGTACCATTCCAGAGCCAGCTCGCGCCGCGCCGTCAGCTCGGCCGCGCCATCCAGAATGTAGACCGGTACGTCCAGACGGGGCACATCCTGGCGGAAATCAATGTGCTGGAGCTGGGGATACATGATGGAGAACATATCAATCAGGCCGCGCAGCACGTTGACCTTCTCCACGAAGTTGTATTCGCTGCCGAAGATGCCGTAGGGTCCCAGGTTGACGGCCGTTCCCCGTTCGATATAGGCGCGAGGTGGCGTGTAGGGCGTCTCCAGGCGGGGGTAGTAGCCCATCACCACCGCGTTCGGATAGGGTACGTCGGCGTAGGGCGGTTCGCCAAAGGTCAACATTTGTTCACGCAGCGCCATGTCGCCGGTGCGCTCGGCCAGGGCCAGGATGTCGCGGTAAAGCTGGCGGTCGGTCTCGCGCTGGCTGACCATCTGGCCGCTGGCAATCCAGGCGTGGTAGAGATCGGGTTGCTGCTGCACGGCCAGCACGCCCAACGTCGCCCCCCACGATTCGCCCATCAGGTAGATTTTTTCCTCGTCGAAGCGCTGGCGCAGGTAGTTGGTCAGCTCAATGGTGTCGGCGATGGCCTGGTCGAGCGTCAGGTCGCTGGTGGGGTCGAGGGCGGCGTAGGATTTACCCGCGCCGCGTTGGTCCCAGCCGACGACGATGAAATCCTGAGCCAGGTCGGCGAACAGGACGCGGGAATAGGCCAGGTCGCTTTGCCCTGGCCCGCCGCTGAGGTAGAGCAGCACGGGCAGGTCGGCGCTGCGGCCGTGGATCATGATGGCCTGTTCTTGCCCACCCAGGCGGATATGAGCCAGTTCGGCGAGGCTGCCGGGGATGGGGCTGCCGTTCTCATCCACAACAGGCGGCGTGCGGGCCGGGATGGCGTTGAGGATGACCAGGCCAATCAGCAGCAGGCCGGGCAGCAGCAGCGATGGCCGCCATACGCTTTGCCCCTGCGCCCAGGCCAGGCCAATGCCAATGCCCAACCACATGGGCAGGAAGGCGACCAATCCATGAAAGACGCGACCGACAAGCAGGGCCAGGATGCCGAATGGGTTGTCCAGGCGCAAGGCGTCTACGGTTGGCCCGACGACGTTCATCCGGCTGAGTTCTACGGTGACAATGTAGATGAGGGGCAGCAGCAGATAGGCCCAGCGGGTGCGCAGCGCCAGCCCGCCAATCAGGCCGATGGCCAGGCTGCTGAAGAGGACAAGCCAGAGTTGAACGGCCGTTACCGGCCCGCGCGGCATGTAGAGAGCGGTAAGAAACCCGGTAAAACTGACAAGGGCGGCGGGGGCGGGGGGCGTGCAGGAGCGCCGGGGCGCCGGGGCTGCCGGCAGCAGCGCCCGTAGCCAGCCTTTGATTTGTCGAGACAAACGCATCTGTGGGCGCGTGAGAGATAGATTGCTTGGGGGTGGACATGGTAGAAGCTCCTTGAGAAGAATTTAATACAAAGAAACAAAGGGACATAAGGGACAAAGGAAAACGGAAACATTCTTTTGATTTTTAGACATGATGCACCTCTTAATTTACGATTGATCATTAACAATTATTCCGCGCCCATCTGCTGCACCGAGAGTAGTTCCAGGTCGAGGTCGCGGATGCGGTTGAGCAAAGCGTGTAGGGCCGCATTGTCCAGCGCTTTGCCGGTGATGAGGGTCTCGCCGTCAGGGGTCAGCGAGATGGTCAGCCCTTCAAACCAGCGGAACCAGCGGTCGTCCAGATGGCCGCGCACGCGGATTTGGTAATCAGTTGCGTCCATGAGTCATCTCCTTTGGCCTCAGAGGGCGCCATAGGTGGGCTGCTGTTTTGCCTCTCGCTGGCTGGCATGATTAGGCCGGAAAACGGCCGTTGCCCACCCAGCTATCAACAAGCCGCCGAGAAACCCGATGATGATGCCTAAAGCAACGTTGCCCAGTGCGCCGCCAAAGAAAAGAGCGACGAACGTTTTAGCGAGGAAGGTGATCACGCTGCCCAATACCGGGCCAAAGAACACGCCTCCCAAGAAAATGCCCATCAATAAGCCTGCAACAAGGGTTATGCTCAATTTACGATTCATCTCACGTCTCCTGCGAGAAGTTCAGCTTCTTTGTTGAAACTGAAATTCTAGGTCGGTTAGGTTAGCGGATAGAGGTCAGGAAAGTTTCGACGGCTGCTTCATTCCAACCGCTGACCGGTTCCAGCAGAGTCAGCAGCGTCGGGCCTTCTTTGCCCTGGAAAACGGCCGTTACCTGCCGCACTTGTTCATCCCCCCACTTCGTCCCTTCGCTGATGGTCAGGGTGATGGGTTGGTCGCGGATGGTGAACGGCCGTTGTTCCACCACCGTCATCTGGCTGTCATCCTGGCTGTAGCCGGGAACCAGATTCGCCAGCGTCTCTTCCAGCGTCGTCAGCACCGCGTCGCTCGCCTCTTGCCCGGCTTGCACCAGGTAGAGGTGGCCGCCGCTGTCGCCGCTGTTGTAGGCGACGACGGTATAACCGATGGCGTGCAGGCCAAACTCCGGCTCGTAGCCAGTTGGGGGGGTGAAGTCGGCGATGAGAACGGCCGTTTTCCTCACAATCTCGGCCGTGTCCGTGCTGTTACGGGTGCGCGCCGTACAGCCCGCCAACGCCAGCAGCACAACCAAAACTAAAATAGATTTTCTCAGGTGATTCATGTTGCCCTCCGGGTAACTGCATGTGTATTTGTTCGCAGTATACCGTTGGGGCTGGGAAGGAGTCGCCTATCTAAAGATAGGTTGGGGGGTAGGTTTGAGGGTAGGTTAGGTTAACCCGTATTCAATCAATCCCATCTCGCGGGCGCGGATGATAGCCTGGGCGCGGCTGCTGACGCCCAGTTTTTGTAAGATATTGTGGACATGCCACTTGGCCGTGCCGGGACTGATGAACAGTTCAGCGGCAATTTCCCGGTTAGATAGACCGGCGCAGAGCAGGCGTAAGACATTTATTTCCTGTTCGCTCAATGGTTCTGGCAACTGCGCCAGAAACGGGGTGTGCGGTTGATATTGGGGCTGGCTCATCGTCAGAAGCGTGTCCACCCAATCCGGCGCAATGGGGCGCGCCTGGGGCAGCAGGTCAAGCAACGGCCGTCCTTCATCCAAAAAGAGGCGGGCATACCCCTCCGGCGCAGCCAATCGCAGCGCCTTACCCACCCACTCTTGGGCGGCCGTCTCTTCCTGATTGGCCTGGCAGCACAATCCCAGCAGCAGCATCGCTTCCAGACAGATTTGCCCGCGCCCCCCTTCTTCTGCCTGCGCCAGCAGTGGATGCAAAATGGCGGGCAGCGGCTCCAATTCGCCTGCCGTCAGAAGGATATGCGCCAGAGTCAGCTCCTCAAACTCGCGTAGGGTCGCGCTGCGCAGCGTCCGATATTCGGCCGCCCACTGCACCGCCACCTCTTTCTGCCCGGTGTCGTGTTGGATGCGGGCCAGGTAAGCCGAGACAAGAAGCGACATGCGCGGTACGCCGTAAGCCTGCACAATCGCCTGTACTTCCTGCATAGCAGTCAGGGCGCCGCTTGCAGCCCCTTGCGCCGCCCGCAGCCGGGCCAGAAAAATCAGCCCCCAGGTCAGATCATCCATCAGGCGTCCCTGGCGTGACAAGGAGATGCCTTCTTGCAGCAGCCTGTCTGCCTTCTCCAGCTCATTGCGCTCCAGGGCGATACTGCCCAAAAGCGAGTGGGCCAGCCCTAAGAGCGGGATAGACGCATTTTCCGCGAATTGCAGCGCTTCCTGGCACGTCTGCTCCGCCTGACGCAGCCGCCCCTGGACAATTTGCAGGCGCGCCGCCGCGCAGCGAGCATGGACGACGAGGAACAAAACGCCGGCCGCCTGCGCTTCTGCGCTGGATTGCAAGTAACTCTCTACGGCGCGCGCCGTCTGGCCGGAAAGATGATATGCCTGACCCAGGCTGAACAGGGCGCGGGCCTGAGCGAGATGGTTTTCTGGCAGCAGGCGGGCCTGGGCAAACTGAATCTGCTCGATGGCTTGCACCGCATCCCCGCGCACCGAGGCAATTGAGCCGCGATAGAGGTCGGCCAGCGCCAGCATTTGTTCTGTTTCCGGTGTGGCGGGAAGCGCTTGCAGCGCTTGTTCGGCCTGGGTGATGGATGTTTCCGCCGTGTCGAAGCGCCCCAATGTAAACAGAATACGCGAGGCGTCCAGGCTGAGTTGGGGGCGGCTTTGCATGGTTTGTGGCGGGAGGGCGTCTAGCCAGGCTAAAAATTGGGTGACGTTGCCGCTAGACCAGGTTGTGTTTTTCTCCAGGGCGCGCTCGATGACGTCGGCGGCAAAATCAGAGTCGCCGCTGGCCAGGGCGTACTGGACGGCCTCAAAACGCAGACCGTTGCCCTCGCACCAATAGGCGGCGCTGGCTCGCAGCCGGGCTAATTCTTGCGGGGTGAGTCCGGCGCGCAGATAATCGGCAAAAAGATGATGGTAGCGAAACCAGTCGCGCTCGTCGTCCAGCGGAATCAAAAAGAGGTTGGCCTGTTCCAGCCGCTGTAAAATGGCCTGGCTGTCGGCGCGGCCGGTGAGGGATTGGCAGAGAGAGGCGTTGAAGCGGTCGAGAACGGCCGTTACCCGCAAAAACTCCCTCACCTCAGCATCTTGCTGCCCCAATACCTCTTCGGCCAGATAATCAAAGACATAGCGGTGGCTGCCGCCAAAAGCGTGGATGAACGCCTCAGTTTGGGCCGCGTCGCGCCCTTGTAAGGAGAGCGCCGCCAGTTGCAGGCTGGCCACCCAGCCTTCGGTGCGCGTTTCCAGCGCTGCCACCCACTCCGGCGACAGGGTTAGCTGCATTGCCTGGTTGAAGAATTGGGCCGCCTCGGCGACGGTGAAGCGCAAATCCTGGGCGCGGATCTCGGTCATCTCGCCGCGCACGCGCAGGCGGGGCAGCGGCAGCGGCGGGTCTTCGCGGCTGATGAGCAGCAGGTGGCAAGCGGGCGGTAGATGCGCCAGCAGCCGGTTGAGCAGGTCGTGGATCAGGGGTTGGTGGATTTTGTGGTAGTCGTCGAGAGCGAGGAGGAAACGGCCGTTTTCCTTCACCTCTTGCCCCAATTGCGCCAGGTCGTCACAGAGACAGGCGGCGATTTCCTCCAGTGAAGGCAGATGCGGTGCATCCAGGGCTGTTTGTAACTGAGACCCGGCGTTGGCCGACATCTTTTGCAGAGCCAGCCGTAGGTAGGCGAGAAAACGGCCGAACTCATTGTCTTGTTCATCCAGCCCCAACCAGATGATGGGCAGCGCCGTCTGCTGTACCCAGTCCGCCGCCAGCGAGGTTTTACCATAACCGGCTGGGGCAGAGATAAGTGTCAGTTTACGGCCGTCCAGGAAGCCACGTTGCAGCCGTTCGCGCAGGCGGGGCCGGGACACGCCGTTGGTTCGCCAGGGAGGCATGTGGCATTTGGTGTGCAGCAATTGCGTGACCATGTTTCAAGCATAGACAGAATAACGGTTTATGGCAACACCGCTCCGAAAAAGTTCACAATCCGCAGCCGCCGACCGGTTCGGTGATAAATCGTTCGCCAAAGCCGGCAATCAGGGGTCTGCCCTCAGCAATGGCTGCCTGAACGGTTGGCAAAGACAACGACACTTCATGACTTGCCGGACTATCCCAGACTTCCGTCACCCAAACCGCGTCGTCATCGGCTGCGTCTCTGGCAATGATGTAACTTAAACAGCCAGGCATCTGCCCTGTTCCCTGGAGCAGGATAGCGATCAAGGCGTCCCGCTGGCCGGGGACGACACGAATCTTGCCAATGAGTCCATACATAGTTGCTCTCCTTTTAACGTTTTCAAAAAAGTATAGACTGGTTGAATCGGCGTGACAAAGGATACCTGTCCCAGCCGAGGCCATATCTGTCCCAATCTGGTACAATCCCAGGCAAGAACTTGTCCTTAACCATTCACACAAAAGGTAAAACAAACCATGACAAACAATTATTTATGGTGGCAAACCGGCATCATCTACCAGATTTACCCCCGTTCCTACCAAGACAGCAACCATGATGGCGTCGGCGACCTGCCCGGCATCCGCCAACGCCTGGACCATCTGCAACATTTAGGCGTCGAAGCGGTCTGGCTCTCGCCCATCTACCCCTCGCCCATGCACGATTTTGGCTACGACGTGGCCGATTACACCGGCATCCACCCCATGTTTGGCAGCATGGCCGATTTCGACGCCCTGCTGGCCGACATGCACGCGCGCGGCCTGAAGCTCATCCTGGACCTGGTCCCCAACCACACCTCCGACGAACACGCCTGGTTTGTGGAAAGCCGCAGCAGCCGCGACAATCCCAAACGGGACTGGTACATCTGGCGCGACCCCGCCCCAGACGGCGGGCCGCCTAACAACTGGCTCAGCTTTTTTGGCGGTCCGGCCTGGACCTTCGACGCGACCACCGGCCAATATTACCTGCACCAATTTGTCACGCAGCAGCCGGAGCTGAACTACCGCCACCCCGATGTGCTGCCGGCCGTGCTGGCTGCCATGCGCTTCTGGCTGGACAAAGGCGTAGACGGCTTTCGCGTGGACGTCATCTGGCTGATGATGAAGGATGAGCTGCTGCGCGACGAGCCAACCAACCCGGATTGGGACGGCGTGGAACCATACGCCAGCTTGCAGCACATCTACACGCAGAGCGTGCCCGGCGTCCACGACATCATCCGGCAGATGCGCGCCTTGCTGGACGAATACGACGAGCGCATGATGGTCGGCGAGATTTACCTGCCGTTTGACGAGTTGGTGGCCTATTACGGCCGTGCCCACGATGAATGCCACATGCCCTTCAACTTTCACCTCATCGCCAACAAAGATTGGCGGGCAACGGCCGTGCGCCAACTGGTGGAAGCCTACGAAGCCGCCCTGCCCAAAGGGGCCTGGCCCAACTGGGTGCTGGGCAACCACGACCAGCACCGCGTCGCCACGCGCCTCGGCGCGGCTCAGGCGCGTATCGCCAACATGCTGCTGTTAACCCTGCGCGGCACGCCCACCACCTACTACGGTGAAGAAATCGGCATGGAGGATGGGCACATCCCGCCTGAATTTGTCCAGGACCCACCGGCCGTCAACCAGCCGGAAATCGCCCACATCGTCGGGCGCGACCCAGAGCGCACCCCGATGCAGTGGGACGCATCGCCCCACGCCGGTTTCACCGCCGCCAACGCCCAACCCTGGCTGCCGGCCGCCGCCGATTACCCGACGCGCAACGTGGCCCAACAAGAAAGCGACCCGGCTTCAATGCTGCATCTGTACCGGGCGCTGGCCCACCTGCGCCGGGCAGAACTGGCCCTGCAAGTAGGGGCTTATGCCACAGTGGACACGGCCGACGACGACGTCTTCGCCTACCAACGCGCCCACCCTGGCGCGGCCAGTTTCCTGGTTGTGCTGAATTTTGGCCGCGAAGCCCACACCCTGGACCTGAGCGCGGTGGCCGACATGGCCGTCATCGCCGTCGCCAGCGACATGCAGCGCAGCGGCCCGGTGAACCTGGCCGCACTGTCCATCAGCCCCGATGAAGGGCTGGTGCTAAAGCTGTAGTGGTCACGAATCTGGTGGGCTGAACAACTGGGCCATTTCGGCCGCCGAGAGACGGCCGTTGTTCCTGAAAATCAGCGTCAACGGCTGGTCGTAGACCACAAAGCTCTCGTCTACCCGCCCGCCGTTGAGACCGGGCATGGCGTCTGCCAGATAGCGCGCCGCCATGTCCGGTGGTTGCAGCCCCGGCCAGCCAAAGGTATCGGGCCGATAATAGACAGAAGCCAGATGGGGGTAACGGCCGTTGACCCAGACCAATTCATACCCCAAACGGCCGTCCAGCAGCATCTGGTGGTATTGGCCGGACAGCGGATAGAGTTCCGGCAGGCGCGGGACCACACCATAAGCCCGGCTGCTGCTTAGCGTCAACACATCGGCCGCCGCCAACAGGTCCAGATTGGCGGCCAGTTTGGCGGCGTCGTCCCGTTCGCCTACGCCTGTCAGCCAGGTGAGTTCGGCGTGGCGGTACGTCTCGCTCAGGCGCGGCGCGCCCGCCACAAACAGGGAGATTGGCAGGCCATCGTCCCACTGCTCGCTAAGAATCAGCGCCCCCGGCGGCGCGTTGGCGTACAGCCATTCGGACGCCGTAACCCAGGGATGGGGCGTTTGGTAGATGTTGACGAAGGCCAGGGCGTATACGGCCGTAACCAGCAGCGCCCCACCGGCCACCCATCCCCGCCAACGCCGCGCCAACTGCCACACCAGCGCCGCCGCAAACAACATCAACAGCGGGACCAGCGGCTGCATATAGCGCATAAACTTCACGTAAAAACTGCCCGTCACCAGAAAAAAAGGCACAGCCCAGGAGAGGACGAGGAACAAAGGGCGAGAGACAGGGAACAAGAGACGCCATCCGTTTTTAAACTGCAATGTTTTGCTTTCTTGCCCGATGACCCAGCCAAAGCCGGCGAAGGCCAGAAGACCCAACAGCCAGCCCATGCCCCATTTAAGCTGCATTTCGATGGGGTACAAGTAGGGCAGCGTGCCCTCGTATTGGCGGGTGAAGGGAATGTCGCCGCCGCCGCCGACCATAACGCTTTGCGCCGTCAGGTTGTCCAGGTAGCAGGAAGCCCAGTTGATTTGCGGGATGGTTAGCGGCCCAACAGACATGGCCGGGGTGATGACCTGGCAAGACCAATCCAGCACGGCAAACGGGTTGGTGAGGAAAAAAGCGAGGAAGGCGACGAGAACGGCCGTGCCCCACCAGCGCCACCATCTCGCCCCCGCCGCCGCCCAAGCGGCCGCTGCCAACGGCACAAACAGCAGCACCGCTGAGAATTTAGCCCCCACCGCCAGCCCGGCAAAAACGGCCGCCACAAGGAAGGAACGGGTGACGGGATGACCTGGTGACAGGGTGACGGGGTGACAGGATGCGTCGCAATCCGCAATCCGCAATCCGCAATCCGCAATAAACCACATCGTAGCTGCCACAAAAAACGTCAAATACGGGTCTACAGTGAAGAAGTGGGCCAGTTGGATGTGCATGACGTTGAGGGCTAAAAAGGCGGCGGCCAGCAGGCCAACGGCCGTGCCAAACAGCCGCCGCCCCAACAAAAAAAGAAGCAAAATTGTGCCCAGGTCCACCAGCCCGGTCAGCGCCCGCGTCACCGCGGCCAGATGACGAAACTCCACCATGCCGGCCTGGTTCAAAATATCCCGCGTTAGCAGCCAATCTGGCGGCAGACGGTCGCCCCAGCGCCCTCCCGCCCACTCGGCCAGCCGCGTGGCGGCCACGCCCAGGTAGAGCGGCAAATGCCCGTAGGCAAAACGGCGCGGCGCGTCTTGTGGCGTCACAATGCCAGGGCTGGCGGCGTCTGGCGGCCAATAATACGGGTTTAGTGTGGATTCGTGCAGAGTGAGAAGTGCGCGCCAGGAAGACGGCCGTTCAATTGTCGTCGCCACCCAATGAATGTAGCGCTCATCAGGATGAAAGTGATGGTAATCGTCCCAATCCAGCCCCGTCCAGCGCAAAGCGGCCGCCACGAGCAAGATACCTATCAGACCAACCACCACCAACCATCTGGACATCATCAATTCCCAATTGCGGCAGGGGCGAATAATCATAAGCCCCTGCCTAAATGAAAAGGGTGTGTTTCAAATGAGTTGAGTATGAAACACACCCAAATAAAAAAGGCCAGAACTCTCGACAGTTCCAGCCTTTGTCACACGCTGCCACAAGCAGAGCAAACTACTCGAATTCGTCTTCTTTCTTACCCTTGCCAATGACCTCCACCGTATCGGCCAGCGGCGCATAGGCATCCACCTCTTCCGCATCGGTGGCCACACGTTCGTAAGAGAAGGCGGCCACAAGGGCGTCCAGTTCGGCCATAATAGTAACGCCTTCCGGCACAACCAGATCGGCCACGGTAATCACGTCGTCGGCGTTAACAATCTTGCTAAAATCAACTTCGATTTGCGCTACCAGGTTGTCGGGCAAACATTCAATCGCCACACTGTGCATAACCAGGGTGACCGAGCCTAAGCCCTGTTCCTCTGGGGCCGCCAGACCCACGCCGACCAATTCGGCTTCAGAAGCGATGATCGCCTTCATATCTACCTGCAGAAAATCCACGTGAACCAGATCGCCACGGGTGAGGTGTTGTTGAATTTCACGCGCCAGGACCGTGTGTGTCTGCCCAGACACGCTCACGTCAATCAGGTGATTGGTGCTGGCTTTGCGTAGGGTTTTAAACAGCGGCAGACTTTCTAACTGAATGTTCATCGGCTCTTGCTGCGTGCTGTAAATCACCGCCGGCGTCCAGCCCTGACGACGTAATTGTTTTACTTGTTTGCCCACAATTGTGCGCGGTTCGGCTACCAGGGTATAACGTTCTTCAGACATAATTCCATTCCTCAGCTTGTCAACTCCTCGTTGGACGAGGGGATTTTTACGATTATTTTGCGTTCACGGCCGTTCAGATTCTTCATCCCGTCGTTGATGGCCGCCTGTTGGCATACCTTAAAATCAACTGTTCGATTATAATTCGAATCTGGTTGGAAATGAACCGTCGAAGTATAAACAAGGATTGCTAAATCGTCAACCTGACGCCCGCCTCTGAGCGGGGTAAAAAAGTCGCTGCGGAGGCACGATGACACAGACCATCACAGGCAATGATTTGACGGCCTATTACACGGCCGTGCAACATACCGGCAAACTGCGCACCCCAGACCACGCCCGCCGTTGGAGCGAGGCGACATTGCGCACGTTGGCGCTGAATCTGAACGGCCGTACCAAAAAAGAGCTGGCCCACGCGCTGCCCGAAGAACTGAGCAAGCAGCTAACAAGACAGTTTTGGCTGCTCCACTTCCGCAACAAGGGCCTCACCCGGCTGGAATTCCAAAAAATGGTCGCCCGCCGCGCCGGCAATACCGACGCCCAATTTGCCCGCTACCCCATCACAGCCACCTTCCACAATCTCAAAACCCTCGTTGGCGATAATGTCAGCCAGACCGTGGCCGACACCCTTTCCCCCGAACTGCGTGAGATGTGGCAAGCGGCGTGAGACGGCCGTTGTTCGTAAGCCGTAAGCCGTACCCCGTGTTCCGTGTTCCGTATTCCGTGTTCCCTCCACGGTTCACAGAATACGGAACACGGCTTACGGTTTACGCTCTTCTTGTCGCACTTCTCCTCGTCGGCTGTGCGGTGGAATCGCCGGTAACGGCCGTTAGCGAACCCCTCCAGGTCACCCTCATCGCCGACGGCCAGAGCTTCAATCTCATCACCGAGGCCGCCAACGTGCGTGAACTGCTGGCCGAAGCCGGCGTGGCCCTGGGCGAAAATGACGAAATCGTCCCGCCCGTCTACACGCCGCTGACCGGCGGCGAAACCGTCACCATCACCCGCATCCGCGAAAGCACGGAAACCATCAGCCAAAGCCTGCCCTTTGCCCGCAAAACCGTGCGCAACGAGGCAATGGCCGCCGACGCTCCGCCGCTGATCGTGCAGCCGGGCAAAGATGGTCTGCAAGAGACCACCATCCGCATTGTCTACCGCGACGGCCTGGAGGCGGAACGTTGGCCCACCCAGACCATTGTCATCGAAGAGCCGCAGGATGAGATTGTGATGGTAGGCATTGGCGCGGGCAGTGGCAACGCCCGCTTTGACGGAACCCTGGCCTACATCAGCGACGGCACGGCCGTTCTCCTACGCGGTGAATCAGCTTTTCCCATCCAGCTCAACGTGGCCGGACCATCCGGCGGGCAGCTAGACGGCCGTGTCTTCAGCCTCTCGCCCAACGGCAGCCACCTGCTCTACAGCCGCGTGGACGGCGACCCAGCCGTCTTCAACAACGCCCTGTACGTCATCGAAACCCAACGCGACGCCGAACCGCGCCCTCTGGGTGTGGCAAACGTGCTTTGGGCCGATTGGAACCCAACCGACGAGGCAGAAATTGGCGAAATTGCTTATACAACGGCCGTCTCCATCACCACGCCGCCCGGTTGGGAAGCCAACAACGATTTGTGGCTGGCGCAAATCCCACCTGACCCTGACGATGAATTGCAGCCGGAACAGCTGGTGGAAGCCTACGCCGCCCTCTATTCCTGGTGGGGCGGCAACTTCGCCTGGTCGCCGACCGGGGCGCAAATCGCCTACAGCTACGCCAACGAAGTGGGACTGATTAACCTGGAACCGGCGCGGGGCGAAGCGCAGCGGGTGACGCTGCAAACCTTCACCGAATTTGACCCGCCGGGTGATTGGGTATGGGTTCCGACGTTGACATGGTCGCCAGACGGCCGTTTCCTGGCCTTCACCCGCCACGACAGCGACGACCCGGAAGAAGCGCTGTTTGCCAATTGGGTGGTGGATACGCTTGGCGGCGTCGCCGGGCGCTTTGTGCCCAACGCCGGCATGTGGGCGCATTTGCATTGGGCCAGCAATCCGGCCGCCGACGCGCCCCTCGCCTTCTTACGCACCACCGACCCATTAGACAGCCTGCGCAGCAGCTACACCCTCTGGCTGATGGACCGCGACGGCAGCAACGCTCGCCAGATTTACCCGGCCGCCAACGAAAACAGCTACTTCCCGCGCCAGCAAGCCTTCATGGCCTGGGGGCCAACCGGTGACGAGATGGCCTTCATCTTCAACAACGACCTTTACCTCTACACCCTGGCCGATGGCCTGGCTCGCCGCCTGACCGACGGCGACGCCGTGAACACCCACCCCACCTGGGCGCCCTATGGCACGGCCGTTGCCGCTGCCCTGCCCACCCGCCCCACCCCCCCATCGCCCGACCAACCCGGCCGAGAGCCATAGCTGTAGTATAATCTGGTCATCTTAATTGGGAGAATGCCGATGAGTCGCATAAATTGGAAAGATTACATCACCATTGATCCTGATTTGCATCATGGCGCACCGTGCATAACAGGCACGCGCATTCCAATCGCTACCATTGTGGGCAGTCTGGCCGATGGCCTGTCGCCCGATGAAGTTATCATCGGGTTTCCGCAGTTGGATGAGGCGAGTATCCAGGCCGCTTTAGCCTACGCCGCCGAAGTGATGCGCCAAGAGTTATTGATTCCGTTTGCCAGTTAATCCACCACGCGGCTTGCGGATTCGGCGCAAACCGTAAACCTTGCTTGGGGGAGCCATCCATGCGAAAAGTGTGCTGCCATATCTTGATCGTTCTCGTTCTGCTGGTGATGGTGTGTGCGCGACAAGGGGAAGGAAACACGGCTGGTATTGCCGCCCTCGGTTGGGTCATAGACCAATACCAGGTCAGCACCGACAAGCGCAGCGGCATCACCAATGACCCCAACAACCCCGACGATGAAACCTACATCCTGCGCCTCATCAAACAAGTCATCACCGTCAGCCTGGAAACCGTCGCCATTGTAGACGCCTTGCCGCCGCTAGAGATTGCGAAACTTGATGCGTAACCGTTACACTATGTCTGCACTTCTTCATTGTCATTCCCGCGAAAGCGGGAATCTACTTTGGCGAGTCAGATGGATACCCGCCTCCGCGGGTATGACACCCTCTCTGGTAGATCTAAAAACTGAAGATGGTGCATTACAACTAATTAGAAAAGTGCCATTTATATTTTTGTCAGTTTCATGAAGTTGATCAGATCGGGAGGTGAATAATGTCTTGGTGGAAAAAGCTCTGGGAGGAATTTAGTCATGCACCGTATCAACGATATCCTGTATGCGAAGGGTCTGGAAAGATAAAAAACGGATACTTTACGACACAATGTGAAACATGTGATGGCTTAGGCCATATTGTGCCAGGCCAGGAAAAAGCGCCCCTTTCCGTTCGATGCTCCAATTGTCAGGGTCTTGGCAAGACGATTGGTAATCAGAATTCCGTGATAGTATGCCCAATTTGTGATGGTTCAGGTCAAACCATACCAGGTAAAGAAAAGGATCCATTTCGTCTGGCATGTGGCATTTGTAATGGCACTGGGGTCAGGATCATTGGAAGTCTTACAACGAAATGTACAGTGTGTGGAGGAGTCGGTTACCTGCCCCGTCCCGAAGAAAAATCAAAAAGTACGCCATTTAGCGAGTTGTTTCCCATTCCCAACTGGCAATCGAACACCTGCCCTATTTGCAATGGTCAAGGATGGGTTGAGGTCACTGCACCTGGCACACCAGCTTATTTGCTGAATAAGACGCCAAAGCAAACGCAAGTATGCGGTAAATGTGGTGGAAGCGGTAAGATCTAGCACCTATCCCTCCTAAACTTATCAAACAACAAAGAGGGCCGGGCATTGCTACCCGGCCCTCTTTGTTTGTCAGCAGGCCATTTCAGACAAGCGGTTGGTTAATTTTCAAATAACAGGGCGCAAATTCTAAGCGATAAGGCGCAAACAAAAATTTCGGTATGGTTCATCTAGCGAGAAACCATCTTTACAAATTAGCGCCGAATTGTCATGCTGAGTGGAGTCCGCGGAGCGAAGCATCCCGTTCACCCCAGAGGAGCGGGATGCTTCGGGGGACCTCAGCATGACATGTCTACAGAAAAATTTGTAAAGGACCTTTCGCTCAAATTGAACCATGCCCAAATTTCCAATGCGGAAACGCACAAACTCCAATGCGGAGATTTAAATCTCCAATGCGGAAAATAAAATCTCCAATGCGGAAAATAAAATCTCCAATGCGGAAAATAAAATCTCCAATGCGGAAATTTCTTACCCCTAAATTACCAACGGATCATCCGGGTGTTCGGCATCCCACATCTGCTTCAACTGTTCATTGGTCAGCCCCACGCCGCTTTTGTTTTTGGCGCGTCCCACGTACACATCGCTGTTGTTAAGGGCCTTCTTTAAGGCCGCGTCGGCACGAAAGCCTATTTTCATCTCGCCGTCGCGGTTGATAACCGGGGTGAATGTGCCCACGCCCGGCAATTTTACCGGCGTGCCTTCGCTGGCAAAAAAGATGATGCCTTCGTGCAACTCCTGCAAAACCATCATGACTTCGCTCTTGTTTACCCCGGTGCGGCTGGACATCCAGGCCACCACACGGTCTAGCTGGGCCGTTTTGTTCAAATCTAATTTGGGGCCATAAGCGTTAACTGCCTGCAACAAGTTTGCCATTGTTTAAATTCCTCCGTCTTTTTATTTGTATGGCTTTTGCTTGTCTGGCTGTGGGGTTGGCAACGTTTCCCCCTACCAACTGACGGGTTCATTTTAGGCAAGGGAAAACAGGCAAGTCAATAGGTCTATTGGGTGATAAGATTGGTCTAATCTCTTCTCTCTGTACAAAGGCAGCCCGCCGGGGCATGAATGCCCCGGCAAAAAGCAACGCCCCCTAAAGGGGGCTAACAGAATAAACAGCCGGGTTTACCCGGCGTCGTTTTTCTGCCGGGGTGTTCACGCCCCGGCAGGGCACACAAAGGCAGCCGCCCTGCCGGGGCATCAATGCCCCGGCAAAACAACAACGCCCCGTGAACGGGGCTAACAGAACAAAAGCCGGGTTTACCCGGCGTCGTTTTTCTGCCTGGATGTTCACGCCCCGGCAGCACGCTCTGCTGGCACAGGCCAAACTGGAACTTATCCCGTAAACTCCGCCAAAATGCCCCGGACACTCTCACAAAGCGACGGTAAATCATCTTGAATCGTTCGCCAAATCACAGCCTCATCCACTCCCACATAATCATGAATGAGTACATTCCTCATGCCAATCATTTCTGACCAGGGAAGTTGAGGATACATTGCGCGAATCTCTGCCGGTACGTTACGCGCCGCTTCGCCAATAACTTCAAAAGCGCGTGTTACTGCATACTGCTTTTCCACATTATCCTGGAAATCCTCAAATTCCAACCCCTCAACAAATTGCAGGGCAAGTTCCGCAGCCGTCAAAATATCGCGCAAGGAATCTTCATAAGTTCGCTTCATACAGGCACAACCTCAGCCAGAATATGCTCGCCAATCTTCGGCTTGAGGGCGCTTTTCATAACCAGGTCCACGGGTATGCCCAGCGAATCAGTCAGTTCGTTTTTCAGGCGAACAAATTGGAAAAGCGTGGGCGTCCGCGAAAAATCTACCAGAACATCTAGATCACTTTCTGGATGAACTGCACCATGTACGTATGAACCAAAAACGCCCAAATAACTCACGTGATAATTCGCAGCCAGGTTCGGCAACTGCTGCCGCAGCGCTTCACGAATTTCCCCCACTGATTTAGCCGTTGGATTTTTCGATTTCTTAGCCATCATGACACAATTGTAACATATCCTCACACGCATAGTCCCAACCCTCTCGGAAGCTCAGAAGTTCCGGGAAGGTATCGCGCACGAAAGATTTCTACAAAGGCAGCCGCCTCCCATGCCGGGGCATGAATGCCCCGGCAAAAAGCAACGCCCCCTTTGGGGGCTAACAGAACAAACAGCCGGGTTTACCCGGCGTCGTTTTTCTGCCGGGGTGTTCACGCCCTGGGAGGGCACACAAAGGCAGCCGCCCCGCCGGGGCATGAATGCCCCGGCAAAAAGCAACGCCCCGTGAACGGGGCTAACAGAACAAAAAGCCGGGTTTACCCGGCGTCGTTTTTCTGCCGGGGTGTTCACGCCCCGGCAGCTCGCCGTAGCCCAATCATAGTTTCCCATTTCCCCCAATTCCCCTAGAATACCAGCCTATGATCACGACCACACGCGCCCACTGGCTCTCCCTCGGCCTGTTCACCCTCGCCGCCCTGGCCCTGCTCGGCCTGGGCGGGCTGCGCGCCCGGCAGACCTATCTGCTGCGCGGCATCCCCGCCGGGCTGCCCGGCCCCATCGCCCATGGCGGCCCGCGCCAGGGCCTCAACGTCGCCCTGGAGCAATACGACGACGCAGCCCTGGCCGCCAACCTGGAGCAGATCGCCGCCCTGGGCGTTAGCGACGTGAAGCAATCCTTTTACTTTACTGAAGATTTTGATTGGGACGCGGCGGATCGGGTGGTAACGGCCGTCTCCACCCACCATCTCACCCTCACCCCCCTGCTCGATGGCGACCCGGCCAACAACTTCGCCCCGCCCGCCGACCCCGCCGCCTACGCGCAGTGGGCGGGTGAATTCGCCGCCCGCTACGGCAACCAGATTCAGCACTACATCATCTGGGACGAACCCAACCTCACCAGCCATTGGGGCCATCAGCCCGTCAACGCCGCCGAATACGCCGCCCTGTTGACGGCCGCGTCCGCCGCCATCCGCGCCGCCGACGGAACGGCCGTCATCGTCGCCGCGCCCCTGGCCCCCACCGTGGAAACCGGCCCGCAAAACCTGGCCGACCACCTCTACCTGCAACAACTCTACGAAGAAGGCGCGGCCAACGCTTTCGATATCGCCGCCGGTAAACCCTACGGCTTCAATTCCCCGCCCGACGACCGGCGCGTAGACAACGCCATCCTCAACTTCAGCCGCTTCATCCTGCTGCGCGAGGTAATGGAACGCAACAACGACGGCGGTAAGGCGCTCTGGGCGGGTAACTGGGGCTGGAACAGCCTGCCCGCCGGTTGGACTGGCGCGCCCTCCGTCTGGGGCCAGACCACCGCCCAACAGCAGGCCGATTGGACCAACGCCGCCCTGCAACGCGCCCAAACCGAATGGCCCTGGGCGGGCGTCCTCTTCCTGGAGAATTGGGAACCCGCCGCCCCGGCGGACGATGCGCGGTGGGGGTTTAGCGTGAAAGGGAGGGGGATAATTGACAATTGTCAATTGACAATTGTCAATTGTCAATTGGGGGTCGCCCTGCCCGGCTTCCACTTCGCCACGCCCGATGATCTGGCGCAGGTGTATGAAGGGGGGTGGCGGTTTTCGCCGGAGTTTGGCGCGGATATTAGCGAGACGGCCGTTGGCGAACCACCGGATCGCGTCACCTTTACCTTTTGGGGCACGGAGGCCGGGCTGCGGGTGCGCCGCGCCAACTTCCGCGCCCGGCTGTATGTGACGATAGACGGCCGTCCCGCCAACGCCCTGCCCCACGACGAAAACGGCGCCGCCCTCGTCCTCACCGCCGCCGACCCGGCCGAGGACTACATCACCATCGCGCCGGTGGCGACAGGGCTGGAGCCGGGCGTCCACGTCATGGAGGTTATCACCTCGCGTGGCTGGGACCAATGGGCGCTGAATGGCTTCAGCGTGGGCTACCGCCCGCCAGAGGCAGATTTTTCGGTGGGGTATTGGCTGTTGGGGGCAACGGCCGTTCTCACTCTCATCGCCGCCATCACCTTCACCCGCCGCGCCCACTGGGGCGACTGGCTGCGCGAAAGGTCGGCCGGGTATGCCCGGTTGAGCAGCGGCGTACAGGTCGGGCTGGCCGTCGCCCTCACCGCCCTTGTCACCCTGACGGGCTGGCTGACGTGGGGACAAGACGCGGCCAGCCTCTACCGGCGGTTGGGCGATGGGCCGCAGTTGGGGTTAACGGCCGTGGTCGCCGCCCTGTTTTACGTGGCCCCCAGCTTCTACGTCTACATCATCGCCCTGGCCGCCCTGTTTGTGCTGATCGCCCTACGCCCCGCCTGGGGCGTGGTCCTCATCGCCTTCACCATCCCCTTCTACGTCCCCCCCTGGCCCAAGCCCATGTTCCAATTCCTCTTCTCGCCGGTGGAGATTTTAACGGCCGTTACCTTCGCCGCCTTCCTCCTCCACAAAATTTCGGATTTCAGATCGCGGCTTGCGGCTTCTCCCCCTCTCCCTCTCCCCCTCTCCTTGTCTCCCCGTCTCCTTGTCTCCCCCGCCCGCCCCACCGCCGACTACGCTGTCCTGGCCTTCGCCCTCGTCGCCACCGCCTCCCTGCTCTTCACCGAGCGGCTGGACGTGGCGACCAACGAGTGGCGCATGGTCATCATTCAGCCGATGCTGTTTTATGTGCTGCTGCGCGGCGTGAAGTTGAGCCAGCGGGAGATGTGGGCGGTGCTGGATGCCTTTGTGCTGAGCGGCACGGCAGTGGCCCTGTTTGGCCTGTGGCAGTTCGGCTTCGACCGCGACAGCCTGATTACGGCCGAAGGCGGCCTGCTGCGCATCCGCTCGATTTACGGCTCGCCCAACAATCTGGCGCTTTATCTGGGGCGCATTTTGCCGCTGGCGCTGGCGATGCTGCTGCTGGGTCGGGACAACGGGCCGCGCCGCTGGCTTTATGGCGCTTTGTTCGTGCCGATGGGGCTGGCGGCGCTGTTGAGTTTTAGCAAGGGGGCGCTGTTGTTGGGCTTACCGGCGGCCTTTTTGTATGTCTTCTGGCGCTGGCAGCAGGCGAACGGCCGTCGCACCTGGCCCTGGCTGCTCGTTTTTGGCGTGGCGGGCACGGCCGTTTTCCTGGCCGCGCTGCAAATCCCCCAGCTTGCCGGACGGCTGGATTTGAACAGTCAGACCGGCTTCTTCCGCCTGAACTTGTGGCGCGCCAGCCTGAACATGATCGCCGACCACCCCTGGTTGGGCGTGGGGCTGGACAATTTTCTCTACGCCCATCGCGGCCGTTACATTTTGGATGCGGCCTGGCAGGAGCCAAACCTCAACCACCCGCACAACATCGCTCTTGACTTTGCCACGCGGTTAGGGCTGTTGGGCTTGCTCACCGGGGCGTGGCTGATTGGTGAAGCGGGCTGGCGGTTGTGGAAACTGCCGGGAATGGTAACGGCCGTTTGGCGGCCGGTGGCCGTGGGCCTGGGCGGCGGGCTGATCAGCATGGTCATGCACGGCATCGTAGACCACAGCTTCTTCCTGACGGATTTGGCCTATGCGTTTTATTTGCTGTTGGGAACGGCCGTATGGCTGGCGCAGCACGGCTCCCCAGCCACCGACCTATCCCAGGCAGGTGACGATGACCAGACATAAAGACCGCGAATTCGGCCAGGATTTGTATGCGCGGGTGGAGCGGATAACGGCCGTAACCGCCGACCGTCTGCCCGATTTCAGCTACCAACGCCAGCTAGAAGCCCAACGCGCCAAAGAGCTGCGCAAGATGAAGAAGTTCCGCTTCCAACTGCTGCACCGCTGGCTAACCGAACATTTCCCCCCCTGCCGCGTCGCCGACATTGCCGGCGGCAAAGGGCTGCTGGCCCACCTGCTGCAGCAAAGCGGCTGGCCCGCCACCGTCATAGACCCCACCTACCAACCCCTGCCCGACAAATACAAAGACATCGCCACCGGCCAGCGCGTGCGGCTGGATGGTTCCGAGCAGGTGCGCCACATTGCCCAACCCTTCACCCGCGACATGGGGCAGCAGTTCGATCTGTTGGTGGGGATGCACGCCCACGGCTGCAACATCGCCATCATCGAGGCGGCGGCCAGCTATGGCTGCGGCTTCGTCCTCTTCCCCTGCTGCATCATAGACGAGCCGCTCATCCCACCCCCCGGCGTCCATTGGCTGGAAAGCCTGGCCGACTACGCCGTACAAAAAGGGGTGGCGGTCGCCCCGTTTCGGCTGAACTTCAAGGGGCAAAATATCGGGCTGTATGGCGTAGAAAGCAATACACGAACAAATGTTTTATGGTAAAATATCCGGCATGTCTACCAAAAAACTTGTTCTTATAGACGGCCACGCGCTGGCCTATCGCATGTTCTACGCCCTACCTCTCGAAGCCTTCACCACCAAAGCGGGCGAACCGACCAACGCCACCTACGGCTTCACCCGCACCCTGCTCGACCTCCTCCTGGCCGACAACCCACCCGAATACCTGGCTGTCAGCTTCGACGTGGGCAAAACCTTCCGCGACGACATCTTCAGCGACTACAAAGGGACCCGCGAGAAGATGCCCGACGAACTGGCGCTGCAAATCGAGCGCATCCGCGACGTGGTGCGGGCGCTGAACATCCCGGTGCTGGAATTGGAAGGCTACGAAGCCGACGACGTGTTGGGCACGGTGGCCCGGCAGGCCAAACCGCTCGGCGTGCCGGTCCATATCATCACCGGCGACCGCGATCTGCTGCAACTGGTGGACGACAATACCCGCGTGGAGCTGCCCGCCCGCAGCGGCCAACCACCAGAAATTTATGATGAAACGGCCGTCAGCCGCAAATTCGGCGTCCGGCCCGACCAGTTCGTAGACTACAAAGCCCTGGTCGGCGACACCAGCGACAACATCCCCGGCGTCAAAGGCATTGGCGAGAAAACGGCCGTCAAACTGCTCACCGAATACCACACCCTGGACGACCTCTACGCCCACCTGGAGGCCATCAAAGGGGCCATGGGCCAAAAGCTGGCCGATGGCAGAGAGAGCGCCTACCTCAGCCAGACATTGGCCCGCATCGTCACCGACGCGCCGATCCAGCTAAATATAGAAGCCTGCCGCGCCCACGATTTCCAGGCCGCGCCCGTGCTAGAAATCTTCCGCGACCTGGAGTTTCGTTCCCTCGCCAACATGCTTGTCACCTTCTTAGGCGACGAAACCGACGTGACGCTAGAAACCACCTCCGAACCGGCCACCGAAACCGTCATTGTGCGTACCCCACAGCAGTTGGCCGATCTGGTCGCGCACCTGAACCAGGCCAGCATGATCAGCTTCGATTTAGAGACCACCAGCCTGGACGAAATGCAGGCCAAAATTGTTGGCGTTTGCCTGGCGGTGCAGCCGCCGGTGAGTTATTACATCCCGGTCGGCCACCTGGCGGCCGCCGCCCAAACCACCAGCGGCCAGATGGCCCTCTTCGCCACCGCGCCGCGCCTGGCCGACGACCAACTGCCGCTGCCAACCGTGCTGGACGCCATCCGGCCGGCCCTGACCAACCCGGCCATCGCCAAAGTGGCCCACAACGCCAAATACGACGCCATTATTTATGAACGGCACGGCCTGGTAGTCTCGCCCATCACTTTCGACACGA